>NZ_JBYUVT010000013.1:0-144608 GCF_058135255.1 Flavobacterium sp. LK-23 | reverse complement strand
AAAGACCACATCAGGGAATTGATGGAAAAAAGCCAATTGAAATGATAAATCCGTTACCGAAATAAGTAACTTTTACAATTTCGACGAAGGAGAAATCTCCACGAGAAGCTCGACAAAGATTGGCGACTGTTGCGGAGTTACTTGCGAATATTTCTCCTTCGTCGAAATGACAAAAATGAGAATAAATCTGCGAGAGAAAATTAAAAAAAAATATACCTACAAGGTTTTGGAAACCTTGCAGGAAACGTAAAAAATGAAAAATAATATACTATTACTACTTCTCTTCACCACGCTTTGCCTCAAAGCGCAAATTCCTGCACTTGATAATTACAATCAAGTTTGGACAACGCAAAGCAACAATTCATCAGAATCTATGCCTTTAGGTGGTGGTGATATTGGTATGAATGTTTGGGTAGAGAAAGGTGATTTGTATTTTTATTTTTCACGAAGCGGCACTTTTGATGAACATAATACTTTATTGAAATTAGGACGTGTGAAGGTGACTTTAAGCCCGAATCCGTTTGAAGGGACAATAGGTTTTCGTCAGGAGTTAAAACTGAAAGACGGATATGTTTTAGTTGGCCAAAATGATACTAAGATTAAACTTTGGGTGGATGTTTTTAAACCGATTATTCATGTTGATTTAGAAAGTAAAAATCCGTTGAAAATGACAGCTTCTTATGAAAGTTGGCGTTTTCAAAATCGTTATCCGAAAGGAAAAGAAAACAACGCCAATTCCTATAAATGGGCACCTCAGGGAGAACTTATTACGTATAAAGATTCTATTTCGTTTGAAAATAACGGAGTTAAATTTTATCATAGAAATAGAGAAAATACGGTTTTTGATGTAGCGGTTAAACAGCAGAAAATGGAATCGGTTAAAGCCCAAATGCTGAACCCGATTGCGAATCTGACTTTCGGCGGATTTATGAAAGGTGATAATTTAAAACCCGATGGAACATATTTAGGGAAATACCAGTCGACAGATTTTAAAGGATTTACTTTATCAAGTATAAAATCTTCGAAAAAACATTCATTGGAAATTTATTTAAATAACAATCAATCTGATTTTTCTACTTGGGATAATGGATTGAAAAGTCTAATTTCTTCGAATAAAAACACAGTAAAACAAGCTGAAAAAAACACTCAAAAATGGTGGAATAATTTTTGGAACCGCAGTTTTATTTTCACTCAAAAAAATCAATCAACTGCCAGAGATTCGGTTTACCAAATTGGACAGAATTATCAGTTGTTCAGATATATGCTGGGATGCAATGCGTACGGAAAATATCCAACAAAATTTAACGGCGGACTTTTTACAGTTGATCCTGTTTACACCAATAAAGACTTGAACTTTACGCCTGATTTCAGAAATTGGGGAGGAGGAACCATGACGGCTCAAAACCAACGATTGGTTTATTTTCCGATGGTAAAAAGCGGTGATTTTGATATGATGAAATCGCAATTGGATTATTACGTAAGTCTTCAAAAAAATGCTGAATTAAGAAGCAAAGTATATTGGAATCACAACGGAGCTTCATTTACAGAACAATTAGAAAATTTTGGACTCCCAAATCCAGCTGAATACGAATGGAAACGTCCTGCAGATTATGATCCGGGAATGGAATACAATGCTTGGCTCGAATACGAATGGGATACCGTTTTGGAATTCTGCCAAATGATGTTGCAGCAGAAAGAATTTGCAGGAGAAGACATTCAAAAATACAATCAATTCATCATCAGCTGTCTTCGTTTTTTCGATGAACATTATCAATACTTAGCAAAACAGCGAGGAAGAAAAGCTTTAGATGGAAAAGGAAAATTAATTCTTTTTCCAGGTTCGGGAGCGGAAACTTATAAAATGGCAAATAATGCCAACAGTACAATTTCGGCTTTGCAAGTTATTACAGAAAACCTTTTAAACCTTTCAGGAAATCAGTTGTCAAAAGAAGACGTTGAATATTTAAAAGCATTTCAAACGAGAATTCCGCCTTTAAATTTCGGGCAGATCGAAAATCATAAAGTTTTGCTTCCTGCCAAAACATGGGAAAGAATTAATAATTCTGAAGTTCCGCAATTGTATCCTGTTTATCCGTGGGGAATTTATGGTGTTGGAAAACCTGATTTGGAAACGGCTTTAAATACATGGAAATACGATCCAGATGCTTTAAAATTCAGAAGTCATATTGGATGGAAACAGGATAATATTTTCTCGGCTCGTTTGGGTTTAACCGAAGAAGCAGCAAAATATAATACGCTAAAAATGGCCAATTCAGACAGACGTTTTCCAGCTTTTTGGGGTCCAGGATTTGACTGGGTTCCAGATCATAATTGGGGCGGATCGGGAATGATTGGCATGCAGGAAATGCTTTTGCAGGAAACAAACGAGAAGATTTATCTTTTCCCAGCTTGGCCAAAAGAATGGAATGTCCATTTTAAATTGCATGCCAAACAAAACACAACAATTGAAGCCGAACTCATGAATGGAGAATTGAAGGTTTTAAAAGTAATTCCAGAAGAAAGAAAAAAAGACATTATAAATCTGTTAGGGAAATCTGAAGCAGAGAAAACGAAATTAAACTAACTATTGCCAACTATAATGATAAAGAAATTAATAAGTGCTGCTGTTTTGTCCATGCTTTTGACCACAAATGGACAAGCACAATCAGTTGCAAATACTGATAAACAAGTTGTAAAAGTGGACTTTGACTTTTTTCAAAGAAGACTAGAAGAAGTTCATGACCCAAGTTATGATTCGTGGGTAATTAATGAAGGAAAAGAAGCTGAAAAATCATTTAATAATGTGTCTTTTAAGTTAAAAGGAAACTTTACTTCAAAGTGGTACAAAGTTGGGATGAGTGCTCCACATTACAATAGATTAGGAAGTGATGGATTGGTTACGGCTGAAAATTTAGAATTGAAAATCAGCGGATTGAAAGCTGGCAAACATACACTTTTGACTTTTCATAACGCTTTTGATGTGATTACAGGGAAAATTTTTTCTCCGATCAAAATCTATGTTAACGGAAAACTTCAGGAAACGGTAAATGCGAGTCAGAGAGCCAATGCTAAAATTGATGCTTCGATGGCATATATTACTTTTAATGCTGAAAAAGGCAAGGATGTAGTTGTTCGTTTTGAAATTGATCCGACTTCTAATCCAGATGTTGTTAAGCAAATTGTGATTAATGGTTTCGAAATTGATACACCAAACTTGATGAATCAGGCGCGTACTCCAGAACCAAAAAATAGAGATGAACATGTTGAAGTAACTAAAAGTTTAATTTTAAAATGGGATGCTCCAAATAGTGTTGCAGCGCATAATTTGTATTTTGGTGAAGACAAAAATGCTGTAGAAAATGCAACAGAATCTTCAAAAGAATTCAAAGGAAAACTGATTGATAAAAATTTTACAGTTTCAGATTTATACAGCGGTACAACTTATTATTGGAGAGTAGATGAATTGGATAATAAAGGTGATGTAACTCAAGGGAATGTGTGGTCTTTTAAACCTGCACAATTGGCGTTTCCGGGAGCAGAAGGCTACGGACGTTATGCAGTTGGAGGTCGTGGCGGTAAAGTAATTGAAGTAACGAACTTAAATGACGATGGACCGGGAAGTTTACGTGATGCCATCAATCAGGAAATTGGACCGAGAACGATTGTTTTTACTGTTTCGGGAAATATAAAACTGGAATCTAGATTAGTGGCAAATCAGCCCTATATTACTATTGCAGGACAAACTGCTCCTGGTGAAGGAATTACTATTAGCAGAGCTCCAATAGGTTTGACAGGAAATGATGGTGTCATGAGATTTTTAAAAGTTCGTATTGGAGGAGGCAGAACGTTTGATGGAATGGGATTAACGGGTGCAGATTACAGTATTATCGATCATTGCTCGATAAGCTGGACAATTGATGAGTCGTTTAGTTCACGAGGAGCGCATCACATTACATTACAGCGAACTTTAATTTCGGAAGCGTTAAATGTTGCGGGACACGGAAAATACGAAGCTGGTAAAATGCACGGTTATGCAGCGACAATTGGCGGTGATATTGGAAGTTTTCATCATAACTTATTGGCACATAATTACGGACGTAACTGGAGTATTGGCGGTGGTTTAAGCGGTGACGGATTCTACACTGGAAGATTGGATATTACAAATAATGTGGTGTACAATTGGGGGAAAAGAGCAACAGACGGCGGTGCAAACGAAGTTAATTTTGTAAATAATTACTATAAACCAGGTGCTTCAACTGCAATTTTTGTAGCGCTGAATGCACAGCATGAAGGCGTTGGAAAAGGTATGCAGCGCTATTATTTTGATGGAAATGTTATGCCAGGTTATTTTGATGAAAAATCTCAGGAAAAAGGCAGAAAATTTACTACCACAAATAAAGAGAAGGTAGAGTATGAAACTTTCGTTGACAAACCATTTTTTCCTTCGTATGTAGAAACGCAATCAGCGAAAGCGGCTTATAAAAATGTACTTTCCGATGTTGGCGCTAATCAACCGTTTTTTGATAAGCACGACAACCGAATTATTGGTGAAACTCTAAAAGGAACTTTCACTTACAAAGGAAGTAAAAGCAGTTTAGGTGGAATGATCGATAATGAACAAGACGCTGGAGGATGGCCAAATTTTGTTTCAGAAAGTCGCCCATCAGATTGGGACACAGATCATGACGGTTTGCCAAATTGGTGGGAAAAAGCTTTCGGTTTAAATGAAAATTCGCCTGCTGGAGATTTCTCAGATGCGAATCAAGATACTGATAAGGATGGATTTACACAGTTGGATAATTATTTAGACTGGTTGGCTCAGCCTCATTATTTTGTAAATTCTGGGGAGAAAAAGATTTTAAGTGCTGTAGATTATTTCAAAGGTTATGAAAAGAAACCTGTGTATACTTTCTCAGAGCTTAAAAATGGAAAAGTGGTTTTAAAAGGAAAAGAAATTCAGTTTACAACTGTTGAAAAAGGATTTGCTTCTTTCGTTCTAACTGTAAAAGATGCAGACGGAGATTCAATGAGCAGAACCATTAATTTCTTTATTAAATAAAAAAAAAAGGTTTCACGCAGATTTTGACTGATTTAGGCAGATCTCTGCAGATTTTTTTAAAGAATAAAAATCAATAAATATCTGCTAAAATCTGCAAAATCTGCGTGAAAAAAAACAGATTAGGAGATTATAATAGATTAAAAGAAAAAAATAAATCAGCGCAATCTGCTAAATCTGCGAGAAAAATTTAAACTCTCGCAGATTTAGCAGATCCAGCAGATTAAATTTATATCAAAATGAAAAAGAACATCATCATATCATCTCTATTGCTTTCAACTGTAATCTTTGCGCAGAACAAAGGTTTGGTTGCGAATTCAGAAAGTCCATATTCAAAACTTCAGAGCGTAGGCCTGCAAGATGTAAAATGGACAAACGGTTTCTGGAAAGAACAATTTGATGTAGAAACCAAAAATACTTTGCCTTACATGTGGGATTTGTATCATAATGAAACTTCGCATGCCTATAAAAATTTCGAAATTGCTGCAGGTTTAAGCAAAGGAACTTTCAAAGGACCTTCGTTTCATGATGGCGATTTCTATAAGATTTTTGAAGGAATGGCTGCTACGTATGCTGTTACAAAAGATAAAAAGCTCGATGCCGAAATGGATAAAGCCATTGCGCTTTTCGCGAAAGTGCAGCGTAAAGATGGCTATATTCATACACCGGTTTTAATCGATGAACGTTGGGGAACTTTAGGCCCAGAAGAAGTGAAAAAACAATTGGGTTTTGAGAAATACAATATGGGACATTTAATGACTGCAGCTTGTATTCATTATCGCGCCACGGGAAAAACAAACTTCCTGAATATTGCAAAAGGTGTTGCCGATTTCTTGTATGATTTCTATAAAAAAGCTTCGCCAGAGTTGGCTCGAAATGCGATTTGTCCGTCTCATTATATGGGAATTGTCGAAATGTACAGAACGACTAAAAATCCGAAATATTTGGAATTAGCTAATAATCTAATTGACATTAGAGGAACTACAAATGACGGAACTGATGACAATCAGGATCGAATTCCGTTTAGACAGCAGACAACTGCAATGGGTCACGCTGTAAGAGCCAATTACCTTTACGCGGGAGTTGCCGATTTGTATGCCGAAACGGGAGAAAAGAAATTATTAGACAATTTAGAATCGATTTGGGATGATGTAACGTATCGCAAAATGTACATTACTGGAGGTTGCGGTTCTCTATACGACGGCGTTTCGCCAGACGGAACTTCTTATGATCCAACTGTAGTTCAGAAAATTCATCAGGCTTATGGAAGACCTTTTCAATTACCGAATGCAACGGCTCATACTGAAACCTGCGCTAATATTGGAAATGTGTTATGGAACTGGAGAATGCTTCAAATTACGGGAGATGCCAAATATGCTGATATTGTAGAATTAGCTCTTTATAACAGTGTACTTTCAGGAATGGATTTAGAAGGAGAAAAATTCTTGTATAATAATCCGCTGAATGTTTCTAATGATTTACCATTTCATCAGCGTTGGGGAAATGAGCGTGAAGGTTATATCGCCTTATCAAATTGCTGCGCTCCAAACGTAACGAGAACAATTGCCGAAGTTGGAAATTATGCGTACAATATTTCGAAAAAAGGCTTGTATGTAAATTTATACGGAAGTAATCAATTGAAAACAAAGTCTTTAAGTGGAGAAGAAATAGAAATTGAGCAGCAAACCAATTACCCTTGGGACGGAAAAATAACGTTGAAAATTATAAAAGCGCCAAAAGATTTGCAGACTTTCTTTTTAAGAATTCCAGGTTGGAGTGAGAATGCGGAAGTTACAGTCAATAATACAAAGATTACTGAAAAAATCGTTTCTGGAACTTACTTGAAATTAAATCAAAAATGGAAAAAAGGAGATGTAATTGAATTGAATCTTCCAATGCCAGTTGAACTAATGGAAGCGAATCCGTTGGTGGAAGAAGTTAAAAATCAGGTAGCTGTAAAAAGAGGACCTTTAGTGTATTGTTTAGAATCAGATCAGCTTCCTGCTAAAATTAGTGTAAATGATGTGGCTTTGAATTTGAAATCAAATTTCGCAACCAACAATTTTACATTAAACAATAGAAACTTAGTAAGCATTGATGCTGAGGCCGTTATAAATTCGAATAATTCTTGGAATAAAACGTTGTACAAACCGCTTTCTTCTAAAGATGCAACTGTAGTTCCAGTAAAATTAATTCCTTATTTTGCGTGGGGAAATAAAGGAAAAGGGGAAATGACGGTTTGGATGTCGCATTAATTTTTGGACGCGGATGATACGGATTGCCCTTGGCAAAACGCGGATTAAAACGGATTTCTAATTTTATTGAAATACAATCATCTTTGTCAAAGTTCAAAACTTTGACAAAGATTTTTTGCAGTAACCATAAAGTTTGTCATTTCGACGAAGGAGAAATCTTCGCGAGAAGCTCGACAAAGATTGGTGTTTCACTTTGCGGAGTTACTTGCGAAGATTTCTCCTTCTTCGAAATGACAAAAAGTCTCTAACCAAAATATAATAAAATAAAAATATGAAATACATTCTAGCCTTATTTTTAATAGCAACCCTTTCAATATCAGCCCAAACGCTCGGTAATAAATTGACATTAACCGTTGCACAAGACGGTTCTGGAGATTTTAAAACTATTCAAGAAGCGGTGAATAATGTGAAAGACAATTCAGAAAAAAGAGTTGTAATTACTATAAAGCCAGGAAAGTATGTTGAGAAATTGGAAATTCCTGCTTCAAAACCCTTTATTACTTTAAAAGGTTTGGACCGAAATAAAACGATTATTTCATTTGATGATTATTCAGGAAAACCGCTTCGAGAACTAGATCCGTTGGGTAAAAAAGAATTCGGAACAGGAACTTCATATTCTTTTATAATTAAAGGAAATGATTGTACGCTTGAAAATCTTACTGTCGAGAACACAGCAGGAAGAGTAGGGCAGGCAGTGGCACTTCATATTAAGGGAGATAGAATTATTGTAAAAAATTGCAATCTTTTAGCCAATCAGGATACACTTTATTTGTCGGAAGGAAACACTCGAACTTATTTTGAAAACTGTTTTATCAATGGTACAACCGATTTTATTTTCGGCGCTGCCACGGCTTATTTTTATAAATGTACGATTGAAAGTTTAGTCAATTCCTATATTACAGCGGCTTCAACTCCGCAGGGACAAGCCTATGGTTTTGTTTTTGTTGATTGTAAGCTTACCGCAAAAGACAAATCGGTAGATAAAGTATTTCTGGGAAGACCTTGGAGACCTTATGCCCAAACCGTTTTCATTAATACAGATTTAGGTTCGCACATTATTCCAGAAGGTTGGAATGCTTGGATTGATACTCGTTTTCCAGATAAAGATAAAACCGCTTATTATGCTGAATATGGAAGTAAAGGCTCGAGTGCAAAAGATTTGTCTTCACGTGTTTCTTGGTCGCATCATTTAAAAAAAGAGGATGTACAGAAATATAATATAGATTTAGTTTTTAACGGATGGAATCCAAAAAAATAAACTCATGAAGAAATTTAGATTTTTTGCAATAACATTGTGCTCGGTTTTAATACTGAGCGCTTTTAGTTTTAAGTCGAAAGTAACAACCATTTATTTAATTGGAGATTCTACCGTTGCCGATTATTCGTTAGAAGAAAATTATCAAACTAAAAAGTTTCCGCAGGTTGGTTGGGGACAGGTTTTTCAGCCTTTTTTTGGAAAAGACAGTTTAAAATTGGTTTCTAATGTTTTAGGCTCTGCCAAAGAAGTAAAAGTAGATGACCGTGCAAAAGGCGGTAGAAGTACGAGAACTTTTTTTCAGGAAGGGCGTTGGTCTTCGGTTTACCAATCGCTTCAAAGAGGAGATGTTGTCATGATGCAGTTTGGTCATAATGATGCTTCTGTTGAAAAAACTGAACGTTATGTAAATATTGAAGGTTATAAAGAGTTCCTTCGACTTTTCATTAATCAGACCAAAGAAAAAGGCGCAACACCAATTGTGCTTACTCCAGTTGCTCGAAATTACCCTTGGAAAGATGGAAAACTTTCAAATGTTCATGGGGACTATCCGCAAGCGGCTATTGAGGTTGCAAAGGAATTGAAGGTGAAATATATTGATCTGAATGAACTTTCGATGAATTTCTTCTCTTCAAAAGGCCAAGAATATGTCACTACGAATTACTTTATGAATTTTGAAGCGGGTAAGTTTCCTGCTTTTCCAGAGGGACAAAAAGACAATACACATTTCCAAACTCAGGGCGGAATTGAAGTTGCTCGATTGGTTTTTAATGCACTGAAGAAATTATAGGTTTATAAAAATAAGGTAAGCCCGCTAATGATTGGATTTAGCGGGCTTTTTTGTGCTTTCCATTCATCACAAAAATCAAAAAAAAAGCTATTTGCAATTTGTTGGTCAGAATTTACGTTTAAAAATATTTTTTTTTAGTAAAATAAATTAAGGATTTTTTTTGAGTATCCTGTAGCTATCCTGTATTTGTTTTTGTAAGCTTTTTAATCTAAAAAAAATATACTTATAGTATTTATCTCTATCGTTTTCGTAAAAATTAGTATTTTCTAAGCTATTATCTATCAGCAGTGATAGTAATTAGTTTTGCAGAATATATACTATATGTTTATTTTTGATAACAATCTTATTGTTTTTTAGTCAAAATGAGTTTTTAAATTTTGTTATAAGCAAACATTTGTCTTAAATATTTAGGTTCGTCTATTTTTTCCATTCGTTTTTTATTAATATTGTTTTTTTTGAGTGTTTTTTTTTGAAATAACATGATTAAAACAGGATAGAGCAGGACGGTTCTAATGTGTCATCGTCATATTTTTGGAATATTAAAATAAATGTGTTTTAAACATTTAATAAAATTAATTTAAGATCCCATTAAGAAAAATTTTGTTAATAGAAGAGGCGCATTAAACATGACTAACTAACAATTAATAACCTAACCAAAAAAAACATTTATGAAACAAGCACTTATAAAAAGATGTAGTTTTCTTTTGTTTGCACTGATGAGTGTATTGAGTTATGCTCAAAATCAAGTTACAGTAACGGGAACCGTTACAGACAATTTAGGTGGACTATTACCTGGAGTTAACGTAACTGAAAAATCTACCAAAAATTCAGTGACAACAGATTACAATGGAAAGTATCAAATTAAAGTTAAAAGCGGAGGGACATTAGTATTTTCTTTCATCGGAATGAAGAAAATAGAAATTCCTCTTAATAATCGTTCTATTGTTAATGCAAAAATGGAAGACGATTTTAATCAATTAGAAAATATTGTTGTAGTTGGTTACGGTAGTCAGAAGAAAAAAGAACTTACGGGAGCGATTGCTACTATTAAGGCAGATGACTTAATGGATTTACCTGTAACCAATTTATCTGACGCATTAAAAGGATTAGTTCCTGGTGTTACTGTTACTAGTGGTACTGGTCGTCCTGGGGATGCAGGATCTGTTCAAATCCGTCAAACTTTTAGTTTATCTAAAGATGGAGGTTTTAGTACACCTTTAATCATCATTGATGATATGATTCAGGTTGATCCAAGTAATGGTAAGCCTACATTGGAGCAATTCAATAGATTAGATCCTTCTGAGATTGAAAGTATTACGGTATTAAAAGATGGTTCTGCTGCAATTTACGGTTCGCGTGCTTCACAAGGAGCAATTGTTGTAAAAACAAAACGTGGTAAAGCTGGTAAAGCAAAGTTTTCATACAATAGTCAATTTGCAATAAATGATGCAGTGAGCCACAGTAAAGTATTGGATGCTTACGAATTTGGAGTTTTTAGCAACAGATTTTTTAAATCTAGAGTAGCTGCACCGGCTGTTATTGATCCGGCTACTATCTATTCGGATGCAGAATTGGAGCAAATGAAAGGCTTAAATTATAACTGGTTAAAAGAAGCTTGGAAACCAGCTATTCAGCAAAAACACTCTTTTAATGTGAGTGGAGGTACTGAAGATATTACCTATTTTGCTGGTGCAACTTATTTGACGCAAGATGCAAATTTAGGAAATCAAAAGTATGATAAATGGAACTTCCGTACAGGTATCAATGCGAAAATTGCTAAGAATTTAGATTTTTCTGCTTCTGTTTCTGGAAACGTTGGAACAGTTGATAAATCATTCACTAAAGCATCATCAAATATTAGTGATGGTAGTTATGCTTCTGCTGCTGGTGGAGAACAGGCAGATTACGGATTCTTGTTACACATGCCGCAACACGTGCCTTGGGAAACAAATGTAGATGGTAAAAATTATTATGTTTCTCCATTTCCTAATTCAAACAAAAACTTCGGAAGCGCAAATGCAAACAATAATATTGCAGGATGGAACTATTTTGCCAATTTAAATAATGGTTCACATCAAGTTACAGATGATAATACATTCAATGTAAATGCTTCCTTAAACTATAAATTGGCTGCAGTTAAAGGATTATCTTTCAAAGTTACGTATTCAAGAAATCAAAGTTCAGCTTACACAGAGCAAATTCAATTGCCTTATGATTTAGTTAGAATTAGAGATTATCAACTTCAAGACAAACACTTAGCAAGTGCTGCTAATCCTAGTTTTTATAATGCAACAACAAATCCAACAGGTAGTTATATTTTAGAGACGAATGTAAGAAACTCGAGAGTGTATTATAACAATACAGACGGTAAAAGTACTCAAGGAGATTTCATGATCAACTATGACAGAACTTTTGGAGATCATCAAATTGGAGCCATGGTAGGGGGTGAAGCTTCTGAAGTATACAATACATTTACACGTTTGGCTTATGAGCAAACAGGTAAAGATTATTTAGGAGATTATCGTACAGCTGGTACATTAAGCCTTTCTAATAGCCAGGCTACAAAAGTTGAAGGAGGAACGTTATCTTATTTTGGACGTTTAAATTATAGCTTTAAACAAAAATATTTATTCCAGTTTATTTTACGTAGTGATGCTTCGACAAAATTTGCACCAGAGAATTATTGGGGAACTTTCCCATCTGTTCAAGTGGGTTGGGTAATGTCTAAAGAAAATTGGTTTGAAAAAGGATTGCCTTGGGTTGACTTCTTTAAAATTCGTTACTCTATTGGTAAAACAGGAAAAGATAATATTCAGCCTTGGAGATGGGAGCAATATTATGATCTTATCGTAGACAAAGGTTTTCAGTTTGGACCTGGTACAGCAACGAGTGGTGGTGGATTTAATGGAAATGGTTTGACTCCTAGAGTAAATCCAAATAGAAATGTAACATGGGACACTACTATAAAAAACAACGTTGGAGTTGATATTAATTTGTTGAAAAACAGATTAAACTTTACTTATGATTTTTATTACGATAAAAATACAGATATGTTAACAGATATGAGCAGTGCTGTAGGTGTGCCAATTTCTGTAGGAGGAGCTTATGCCGAACAAAACTATGGTCAAATTGACGCGTGGGGACATGAATTTTCTATTAACTGGAGTGATAAGATAAAAAGTAACATGAGTTACAATATTGGAATCAACTTTAGTTACAATAATAATGAAATCAAAAAATATCCAGATCAAGGAAATCTTGTTCCATCAAGTAATAC
This sequence comes from Flavobacterium sp. LK-23, assembly GCF_058135255.1. Classification (NCBI taxonomy): domain Bacteria; kingdom Pseudomonadati; phylum Bacteroidota; class Flavobacteriia; order Flavobacteriales; family Flavobacteriaceae; genus Flavobacterium; species Flavobacterium sp. LK-23. The sequence goes on along the minus strand of NZ_JBYUVT010000013.1, from coordinate 131,975 downwards.
GACACGTGTAGGATATTCATCATTTAATCCAGTATGGGGATTTGCAGTTTGGAAAGGAACTTCGACAGGAGATGGTATTTTACGTACAGATGAAGATATTGCAAATTACTGGGCATATTTAACAGAACGTGCTACAGCAGTTGGAGGAGTGCCAAGATATTTTGATATCAACTCTGTTTCTGGAATGAGAAAAGGATCTTTGGCTTATCAAGATGTTGCTGGACAACTTAATCCAGATGGAACATTAGCACCAGCAGACGGACAAATCATGAAAGAGAATGATTATGTGAAATTGGCTAATAGCAGTAGAACTTACGGTTTTACAACCAATTTAGGTTTTAAATATGAAGGATTCTCTTTGAGAACTCAAATCGCAACTTCTTGGGGAGGAGCTAATTTTGTAGACTTAGTAAATCAAGGTACATCATCTGCAAACAATATGTGGTCTCGTGAGAGTTTCTGGAGAGATATGTATGATGCTGAGGATAATCCAAATGGTAAATATCCAAACGTAGCACAATGGACCTATATGTCTAGTCCATCAGATTTCTGGCAGCTAAACACTTTCCGTTGTTTTGTTAGAAATTTAAGTCTTAACTATGACATCCCTAAGAAAGTTTTTGCAGATACAAAAATTGCTGCTATAACGCTGGGAGTAACAGGTAATAATCTTTGGGATTTATACAATCCTTATCCAGATCATTATAGAAATATGTATGATAATTCTTCTGTAAATTATCCTACACTTAGAACTTGGTCGCTTAATTTTAACGTATCATTCTAATCAAAATTAAAAGAAACTATGAAAACACCATTTAAATATATAACACTATCACTATTGCTTGCTGTAGGTGCTGCTTCTTGTAGTGATGATTTTCTAAAGGATAAGAAAGGTTATGGCTTTTACGATGATACATTCTACCAAACCCAAGAGCGTGCACAAGCCTATGTAGACAATCAATATTATGATTTTTATAATGCTTATAAGTCACCAACCGCTACAATTATTGGTTCTTATACAGATGCAAATTCAAGATTGACAGAAGAGTTAGGTGGAACACAAGATTTTATCAATCCAAACAAAACACTTATAAACTCAGCTGATGCAAGTGGTTATTATGGAGCGAAATTAGCAACTAGTATCAATAACCATCCATACAACAGAATTAGAGAGTGTAATGCCTTTTTAGAAGACATTGATGTAAAAGGTTCTAATTTGGATAAAACATTTCGTGACCAAGCAAAAGGACAGATGTATTACATGCGTGCCATGCAGTATTTTGATCTAATGCGTGTTTATGGAGGAGTTCCTATTGTAACAACTGTTCAAGATGCATCGGCTACTGATGCTTCAATTCAGTTGCCTAGAGCAAAAGTTTCTGAGGTTGTGGCACAAATCGTTAGCGATTTAGATATGGCCGCAAGTTTATTACCTAGTAACTGGGGCGCTGCAGCTTACGGGCGTTTTACTAAAGGAGCTGCGATGGCTCAGAAATCTAGAGTACTTTTAACATTTGCAAGCCCTTTATTTAATAAAAATTGGGACGGTTCAAACGAACGTTGGGAAGCGGCTTTGAAAGCAGGATTGGAAGCAGAAGCTCAATTGACTGCTGACGGTTATGGATTATATGGAAGCACTGCAAAACAATGGGAGCAAATGTTCTTGATTGATAACGCTTTCTGTTCAGAAGCAATCACAGTGCAACTTTGCGGATTTGGTGTTACTTCTCAAGCAATTAATAACTCTTGGGAAAAAGGAATCCGTTTATTGAGTTTAGGTGGAACAGGTGGAGGAGTTGCTGCTCCAAAAGAAATGATTGATTTATTCCCGATGGCAAATGGTAGTAGACCAACTGCTGCAAACGGTTACAATGATTTTACTTTCTTCGTGAATAGAGATCCTAGATTTTACAGAACTTTTGCCTTCTCTGGTTCTAAATGGGGAAGCAAAGAAACTCCAAATAGCGTTCTTTGGGCTTACCGTTGGTTAGATGGTTCAAATAAAGCAGGGTTTTCAGATGGAAATACTGCAATATCTAGTCCAGCTTTCGTAAGAAAAATGACAAATACTGCGGCTAGTAAAGAAACAAACTTCCAATATTCTGGTACAGATATTTTTGAATATCGCTATGCTGAATTATTATTAAACATTGCAGAATGTTATGCTGCTTTAGGTCAGACTAGTAACACTATAGCTTACTTAGGAAGAATTAGAAATCGTGTTGGTATTCCTTCAGCAAACAATTACGGAATTGGAACCCTTTCTGATAAGTATCAAGCAATTGAAGCTGTTTTATATGAGCGTAGAGTAGAATTAGCTTACGAAGGAAAACGTTTTTGGGATGTTCAAAGATGGATGTTATATGATAATGAAGTATTGCCTGGAGTTACAGGAGGTACTGTAAGTAAATTAGGTTTAACACCAATTAACGGAACAAAACGTACTGGTAACTTTTTACAATATAGAGTTTCAACATCTTCAGCAACTACAGATCCTTTGGCTAGTGCTCGTGCAAATGTGGTAGCAGATCCAGATGCGGCAAATTTCCAAGCTCAATTAGCAACATTGGCAACATTTTATAATACAAACTTTATCCGTACAGCATTAGTTACGCCTATGGATAACTTTAATGGAGCGCCGGTTAATATCAAATTCAATCCTAACTATTATATTAATGGTTTAAATACAACGGCTTTAACTGCAAATCCTTGGCTATTACAAACTATTGGTTGGAATGATAACTTTGGTGGACTAGGCACTTTCAATTATCAAGAATAGATTTTTATTAAAAAACAGATATATTACAAAGCTTTTCACCTGTATTCGTCAAAAGATACAGGTGATTTGTTTAAAAAGAATTACCACAACTACAAATTAACATGAAAAATTCCGCATTATTTATCGCATCATCTCTGCTTTTTTTAGGAAGTGCAAAATGTTTTGCACAATATCCGAAGATAAGTCCAGAAGTTCAGGCTCAAGAAAAAGCAATTAAAGAAGAAGCTCAAAGACTTTCTGATGAAGCTTGGACAAAAGCTTTAGTTGTTATTGAAGAAGAAGCAAAACACGGAAAACCTTATATCCCGTGGGCAGCAAGACCAACCGATTTACCTCAGGCAGAAATTCCTGCTTTTCCAGGTGCTGAAGGTGGCGGAATGTACACATTTGGAGGACGTGGCGGAAAAGTTTATACGGTAACAAGTCTTGAAGACCGTGGACCAGGAACTTTACGTGAAGCTTGTGAACAAGGAGGAGCGAGAATTGTGGTATTTAACGTTGCCGGAATTATTAGATTGAAAAGTCCGTTGATTATTCGTGCGCCTTACATTACAATTGCAGGACAAACAGCTCCTGGCGATGGTATTTGCATTGCAGGAGAATCAACTTGGATTGATACGCATGACGTAATTATCAGACACGTACGTTTCCGTCGTGGAGAAACTTTTGTAGGCCGTCGTGATGATGCAATCGGAGGAAATCCTGTTGGAAATATCATGATCGACCACGTTTCTGCAACTTGGGGATTAGACGAAAACATGTCAATCTACAGACATATGTACAATCCAGGACCAGGTTATCCAGACATTAAAGTAGGAACGGTAAATATTACCATCCAAAACAGTTTATTCGGAGAAGCTTTGGATACTTACAATCACGCGTTCGGAAGTACTTTAGGTGGAGAAAACTGTTCTTTCATGAGAAATATGTGGGCTAACAATGCAGGAAGAAACCCTTCTATCGGTTGGAACGGAATTTTCAATTTTGTAAATAACGTAGTTTTCAACTGGTACAATAGATCTACAGATGGTGGAGATTATACTGCTAATTACAACATCATCAACAACTTCTACAAACCAGGTCCTGTAACCGATTTAACTCAGCCAATCAGCTATAGAATTTTAAAACCAGAATCGGGAAGAAGTAAATTGCCATATGTGGTTTTCGGAAGAGCTTACGTAAACGGAAATATTATTGACGGAAACGAAAAAGTGACTAAAGACAACTGGGACGGCGGTATTCAGCTTGAAAATAAAAAAGGCGAATTAATGACTTACGATGAAGCAAAAGAATATTTTGCTAAAATGAAAGCTGCTAAACCTTTTCCAATGCCATGGTTCCGTCCATTCATGAAAGCAGACGAAGCGTATGAATTTGTTCTTAAAAATGTTGGAGCAACCTTACCAATAAGAGATAAAGTAGACGAAAGAATCGTAAGAACTGTAAAAACTGGAGTTCCAGAATATGCAAAAGGACTAGAGAAAAAGACTTTCTACCAATTCGAACACAGACGTTTACCGATGGATTCGTATAAAAAAGGCATTATCACTGATATTTCTCAAGTTGGAGGATATCCAGAATACAAAGGAAAACCTTATGTAGACACTGACAAAGACGGAATTCCAGATGCATGGGAGAAAAAATACGGTTTAAATCCGAATGATCCATCTGATGCGCAAGGAGATTTAAATGGAGACGGATACACTAATATTGAAGATTACATCAACGGTGTAAATCCTGCGATAAAAGTAGACTGGAAAGATTTGACTAATAACAAAGAAACATTAGTTAGACCTTTATTAGATTTAAAATAGGAACAATTTTTGAAAACATTCCTGTTTTTAAAAAGCAGGAATGTTTTTAAAAAAGAGCCTGAAAGGCTCAAAGCAATAACAAAGGACAACGTCCTTTGACAGTAGAATAGAAGAGAAAAAGCCCTGAAAGGGCGAAAGCAATTAATGAAAATAGACAAAGGCTTGCGCCCTTTCAGGGCTCTGTCTACATGATTTGTGAGTCATAGGATTTTATCCTATGGTATTGCTTAAAGGCCGTTGGCCTTATGATTGAGTTAAAAAAAATAACTAAAAAAAGAAAGACAATGGCACTAAATAGAATAAATGCTGGTTTATTATCGTTGGTTTTTGCATTTTCAAGTTTAAATGCACAACAGCATTTAGATCCTGAATATGTAAAGGTTACCAATGAAAGAGCGGCAAAAATCGTTACCAAATTAGATTTGAAAAACGAATCAAAAGAGAAAGCAGTTTCAAATATCATCGCACAGCAATTCAGAGATTTGACTGAAATTCAGGATGGAAGAGATGCTGAAATCAAAAAAGTAAAAGAAGATACTTCTTTGGTTAAAGAAAAGCAAAACGAGAAAATTGATAAACTGAAAGCAAAAGCTGACGAATCAATTGCAAAACTGCATAAATCTTACATCAAAAAATTAGGTAAAGAATTATCAGAAGACAAAATTACTGAGGTTAAAGACGGAATGACTTACGGCGTGCTTCCAATAACAGTTGCTGGTTACAACGACATGCTTCCAAATTTAACTGCAGAACAAAAAGACTACATCTACAAAGCATTAGTGGAAGCCAGAGAACACGCAATGGATGCCGGTTCATCTAAAGAAAAACACGGCTGGTTTGGCAAATACAAAGGAAGAATTAACAACTATTTATCAAAGCAAGGTTACGATCTTAATAAAGAAAGTAAAGACTGGCACGAACGTGTCGAGCAAAGAGAGAAGAATAAAGTAAAAGATTCTACTGCAAAAGAATAATTTTCTCTTTTAAAATTTTCTATTACAACTATTAACTACAACCACACACAATTCTATGCAAAATATTTTCCCAAAACATATTTTAAAGAGAACATTTATGGCGTTGTCATTTTGTTCTCTTGTGTCATCGGCATATGCGCAATATCCTGTAATTCCAAAACCTGTTCAAGAAAAAGCAGATGTTATTTTGGCTGATGAAGAAAAAAGGCTGAGCGAAATTTGGAATGCTAATCTTCACATCATCAAAGAAGAGGCAAAACAAGGAAAACCGTATTTGCCTTGGGCATCTTATCCAAAAGATTTTGTTTTGGCAGATATTCCTGCTTTCCCTGGTGCTGAAGGCGGTGGCGCATACACACAAGGCGGTCGCGGCGGAAAAATATTTGTGGTTACGAGTTTAGAAGACAGCGGAAAAGGAACTTTTCGTGAAGCCTGCGAAGCCGTTGGAGCAAGAACAATTGTTTTTAATGTTTCCGGAATTATTCAATTGAAAAAAAGAATCAGCATGCGTGCGCCTTACGTAACCATTGCGGGACAGACTGCTCCGGGTGACGGAATTTGTATTGCTGGAGAAACTTTAGAAATTGATACACATGACGTAATTATTCGTCATATGCGTTTTAGACGTGGTGCAACCGAAGTAACCAGAAGAGACGATGCATTGGGCGGAAATCCGATGGGAAATATTATTGTAGATCATTGTTCTGTAAGCTGGGGATTAGACGAAAATATTTCGTTATACAGACATCAGTTTGCTGCTAATGCAAAATCGAAACTGGAAAAATTACCAGCTTGTAATATCACCATTCAAAACACCATTTCATCAGAAGGTTTAGATACGTACAATCACGCTTTCGGAAGTACAATCGGCGGATTAAATAGTACGTTTATGCGCAACTTATGGGCCGACAACATTTCAAGAAATGCTTCTATCGGAATGTATGGCGACTTTAATTTTGTGAATAACGTAGTATTTAATTGGTGGAATCGTACGCTTGACGGAGGAGATTATCGTTCGATGCTGAATATCATCAATAATTATTTCAAACCGGGTCCGATAACACCAACAGATCAGCCAATTCGCTACAGAATTGTAAAACCTGAATCTGGATATATTGAACCAAAACAATACGGAAGAGCGTATGTTTCAGGAAACTTTATCGTTGGTTCTCCAGAAGTTACAGCAGACAACTGGAATGGCGGAGTGCAATTAGAAGATCTTCCGGAAGCAGAAACGGCAGCATTTTTAGCAGCAATCAAACAGCCAAAACCTTTTTCAATGCCAAAATTCAATATCATGTCGGCAGAAGAAGCTTACGATTTTGTTTTAACGAATGTTGGAGCGACAATTCCGAAAAGAGATGCTGTTGATGAGAGAATTATCAAACAAGTACGTACAGGAAAAATTGAAGTTAAAGACGGTTTAGAAAATTCAATTGGAAAAGAATATATCAAAAGAAGATTACCTGCCGATTCATATAAAAAAGGAATTATAACACATCCTGATCAAGTTGGCGGATATCCAACTTACAAAGGAAAAGCCTATAAAGATTCAGACAATGATGGAATTCCAGATGCTTGGGAAAAGAAATACGGTTTAAATCCGAATGATGCTTCAGATGCTAATAAAGATGCAAATGGAGACGGATATACCAACATCGAAAAGTATTTTAACGGAATCGATCCAAATAGTAAAGTTGATTGGACAAGATCGGAAAATAATACGGATACATTGGCTAAGTTAAAGTCTTTATTACAATAGTTAAGTATTCTCAACGCAAACCTGACAGGTTTAATAACACAAAGAATATCATCTAGTTTGTCATTCCGAGGAACGAGGAATCACACTAGAAGCTCCGCAACAGTGCGTAAATCCCGCGTGAGATTTCTCCTTCGTCGAAATGACAAGATTGTGGAAATGCTTAACTTTAGAAAATTGAAAAATATACTAAAAGTGAATTTCATTAAACAAAATATAATCCCTTGCTTCAAAAACACATTAGTAATAATGTGTTTTACTATGTCTATATGTAGCAACATCACAGCCCAAAACACTTTCCCAGATATCATCAAAACGAAAGAAGGAAAACTTTCTTTTACAACCGATAATCAAGGAAATCAAATCCCTGATTTTTCTTTTGCTGGATACAGAAACTCTGAAGTTGCCATTCCGAATCTAGACAACAAAATTTTTGTTTTTATACAAGAAGAAGATGCAACACAGAAAATCCAAAACGCGATTGATTATGTAAGTGCATTAAAACCAGATAAATCAGGTTTTCGTGGAGCAGTTTTGTTAGACAAAGGAATTTTCAAAATCAGCGGAACATTATACATTAGAAAATCAGGAGTAGTTTTAAGAGGAAGCGGAAATTCCGAAAACGGAACCGTACTTTTAGGAACAGGTTTAGAAAGAGAAGCTTTAATTAGAATTTTAGGTGTAAATGATAAAGTGTATAAAGATTCATTTGAATTCGCTAACGCATACACACCACTTGGAACTCAGAAAATCCAATTAAAAAATACTTCAAAATTAAAGGTTGGAGACGAAATTGAAATCAGCGAACCTTTAACAGATAATTTCATTAAAGAAGTAAAGATGCAAGATTTCGGCGGAGAAACTTCATGGATTGGTTGGAAAAAAGGCGACTGGATTACCACTTGGAATCGTGTCGTAACCAAAATAAACGGAAACGAAGTAACTGTAAATGCACCAATCACTATGTCTTTGGATGATGTTTTCGGAACTTCAAAAGTAACTGTTTATTCTTGGGAGGGAAGAATTGAAAATAACGGAATTGAAAACATCTTAATAAAATCAACTTACAATCCTTCAAACTTAAAAGACGAAGAACATAGATGGCAGGCTATCAGCATTGAAAACACCAGAAATGCTTGGGTAAAACAAGTTAATTTTAAACACTTTGCAGGCGGAGCGGTTACAATTTTAAAAACAAGCCAGCAGATTACGGTTGAAGATTGTATCGCTACAGAACCAATTTCTGAAATCGCTTCATTCAGAAGACATACTTTTTATACCGAAGGTCAGCAGACTTTATTTCAGCGTTGTTATTCAGAATTTGGATATCATGATTTCGCTGTAGGCGGATTCGGAACAACTGGCCCAAATGCTTTCGTACAATGCGAATCACATCAACCATTTGAAAACAGCGGTGCAATTGGAAGCTGGGCAACAGGAGTTTTATTTGACATTGCCAATATCGACGGAAAAGCACTAAGTTATAATAACAGAGAACAAGGCGGAAGAGGAGCAGGATGGACAGCTGCGAATTCTGTAATCTGGGAATCATCGGCATCAAAAGTAGAATGTTATAGTCCGCCAACAGCTCAAAACTGGGCTTTTGGAGTTTGGGGACAATTTGGAGGAAACGGGCATTGGAAAAACGTAAACGAACATATCAGTCCAAGAAGTTTATTCTACACACAACTAGAAGCCAGATTAGGAAAACTTCCAGTTCAGCCTTTTATCTATGATTTAGGTTCAGAAGCTTCTTCAAGTCCGAGTGTAGAAGTGGCTGCAGAATTGACTAAAAACGCTGCTACAACGGCAAAAAGTTTACAAGAATTGATTGCAGAAGCTTCAAAAGCAAATCCGATTAATACAGACAGTAAAGGTTTAAAAAATGCAAACGATTTAAAAGTTGCTTCAAATAAAACAGAGAAATCAGCTTCTAAAGTAACAATAGAAAACGGTTGGTTGACCTTTGAAGGAAAAGTAATTGCAGGAAAACAAACCAATGTTGCTTGGTGGAGAGGCGATTTAACAGACGATTTCGTTAACAAATCTACACCACACATCACGCGTTTTGTACCTGGAAGAACAGGAAACGGATTGACGGATAAAGTGCAGGAAACTGTAGACTATTTGACTAAAAACAATATCGTTGCCTTAGAACACAATTACGGTTTATGGTACGACAGACGACTGGACGATCACGAACGTGTTCGAAGAATCGATGACGATGTTTGGCCTCCGTTTTACGAACAGCCTTTCGCAAGAAGCGGAAAAGATTTCGCTTGGGATCATCTGAGTAAATACGATTTAACAAAATTCAACGATTGGTACTGGAGCCGTTTAGCGCAGTTTGCAACGCTGGCAGAACCAAACGGACAGCTGTTAATCAATCAGCAATATTTTCAGCATAATATTTTAGAAGCCGGAGCGCATTGGGCAAGTTCGCCTTGGCGTTCAGCAAACAATATCAACAGTACAGGATTTCCAGAACCGCCACCTTACGCAGGAGACAAACGTATTTTTATGGCCGAGCAATTTTACGATATTACCAATGTTCAAAGAAGAAAATTGCACGAAGGTTTCATCAGAAAATCGTTCGAAAACTTTCAGGAAAACAGCAACGTAATTCAGTTAACAAGCGCCGAGTATACAGGTCCGTTACATTTTATGGAATTTTGGTTAGACCAAGCTCAAAAATGGAAAGACGAAACAGGCAAAAAAGGATTAATTGGTTTAAGTGCCACCAAAGATGTTCAGGATGCTATTTTAAATGATGCCAAAAGAGTAAAAACAGTCGATGTAATAGACATTCGTTATTGGTATTACAAAGAAGATGGTTCAGCCTACGCTCCGCAAGGAGGCGTAAATTTAGCGCCAAGACAGCACGCCAGAAAACTAAAAACCGGAAAAGAAACGGATAATCAAGTATATCGTGCCGTTCGTGAATACAGAGAAAAATATCCTGAAAAAGTCATTTTATATTCAACAGATGGTTCTTCAAGATTTGGATGGCCAGCTTTAATGGCAGGAGCTTCATTGCCAAATATTCCGAAAATTGAACTGCCTCAGTTTTATGCCGCTTTAAGCGAAATGAAATTAGTTGAAGGAAATACGTTTTCAGACAATCTTTGGAAGTTAGAAAACAAAGGAAAAAGCTATCTTTTTTATTTGAAAACCGACCAAGATATCACAATCGATTTATCAAATGAAAAAGGAACATTTGAAGTATTTGCAATTAATGCAACAACAGGAAATATAACGAAAAAAGCAAATATCAGCGGAGGAAAACAAGTGACAATCCCACAAGCCGAAATAAAAGAAAAAGTGCTTTTTATTGTGAAAAAATAAAAGTTTTAATAGCCACGAATTCACGAATTAATTTTGAGAAGAATTAATCTGATTAATTACCCAAATCTGCAAGAGAAAAATTTCACGCAGATTTAAAAAAAGATAAAAGCAGATTAGACAGATTTTTTAAAAATTTATATCTGCGTAAATCAGCTAAAATCAGTTGAATCTGCGTGAAATAAAAAACACAAAGATTATAAAAAGAATAATTCGTGAATTCGTGGCAAACAAACCTAAAAAACATAAATTCAAAAACAAACCAAAATGAATCTGAAAATTAAATCTTTATACGCTCTTTGTATAAGCTTTATGTTTACAGCACAAAGCGGATTTTCGCAATCTGCCAAAACAAAAGCATCTCTGCCTGAAATCAAAGTATCTAAAAATCAGCATTATTTTGTTACCGAAAACGAAAAACCATTTTTCTGGCTTGGTGACACAGGCTGGCTGGCATTCGGGAAACTGGATAGAGCAGGCGTTGATAAATATTTCAAAGACAGAAAAGAAAAAGGATTCAATGTTGTTCAGGTAATGGTTTTGCACAATATAAATGCTGTTAACGTTTATGGAGATGCAGCTTTAATCAACGAAGACGTTTCAAAACCCTTAATTACGGCAGGAAATGATTTTAAAGATGAGAAGCAATACGATTATTGGGATCACGTAGATTATACTTTAGATGTGGCCCAAAAAAATGGAATTTATTTAGCCATGGTTCCAGTTTGGGGAACCAACGTTTCAAAAGGAAATAAAGTAAGCAAAGAGCAGGCTACTGAATATGCTACTTTCTTAGCTAACCGATATAAAAATAGAACTAATGTAATTTGGTTAAACGGTGGAGACACACACGGAAATGAATTCCAAGATATCTGGAATGCCATTGGAAATACTTTAAAAACTAACAATCCAAACCAGCTAGTGACTTTCCACCCGTTTGGAAGAACCGATTCTTCAGAAAACTTCCACAACGAAAAATGGTTAGATTTCAATATGTTCCAATCAGGACACAGAAGATACGATCAGGATTCTATAAAAACGAATTTCAAAGAAGACAATTACAAATTTGTTTTAAGAGATTTCGAATTAAAACCAACAAAACCAACACTTGATGGAGAACCATCTTACGAAGGAATTCCGCACGGTTTGCACGATACTCTACAACCAAAATGGACCGCAAGCGATGTTCGCCGTTACGGATATTGGTCGGTTTTATCAGGTGGAGCAGGTTACACATATGGGCACAATGCTGTAATGCAAATGTTCAGAAAAGGAGATAAACCAGCTTACGGAAACAAAGAATTATGGACATCGGCCATCAATGCGCCTGGAGCAAAACAAATGGTTTATATTAAGAAATTAATGGAAGAAGTACCGTTTTTAGAAGGAGTTCCAGATGTTTCATTAGTGGTGAATCAAGGTGAAAAATACGATTATATTCCAGCCATAAGAGGTGAAAAATACGCTTTATTATACACGTACAACGGAAGGATAATAGAAGTAAAACTAGGAAAAATTGCTGGAGATAAATTCGAAGCAACTTGGTACAATCCAAGAAATGGCAAGAAAACTAAAATCGGAACATTTGATAATAAAGGAACTCAAAATTTTCAGCCAGAAGGAAAAAAAGAAGATGGTAATGACTGGGTTTTGATTTTGAAGTCAAAGTAAAAAAGTCTAGTATGTCTTCCTGAGCGAAGTCGAAGGACCGCAAAGATTGGACACTGTAATTGATATTGCATGCGCCCTTCGACTTCGCTCAGGGTGACAAAAATGAGAATAAAATATTTCACGCAGATTTAAAATGATTTAAGCAGATTCTGCAGATATTTTAAAATATAAATCTGCGTTGATCTGCCATCCCGATAGCTATCGGGAGCGTGAAACCAAAAACACAACTATGAAAAATATACTAATAACACTCTGCTTCATTCTCGGATTAAACACCACTTTCGCTAACGACGGTTGGTTAAATATCTTAAACGAAGGAGGAAACAACAAAGGAATAAAATGTACGCAAGCCATTCAGAATGCCATCGAAAAGGCATCTAAAAACGGCGGAGGAACTATCTTTTTTCCTGCTGGAGAATATTTAACAGGAGCTCTAACATTAAGAAGCAACATCACAATTCATTTAGATTCTGGAGCGCTTTTAAAGTTCTCAGAGAACTTTGATGATTTTCTTCCGTATGTAGAAATGCGTTACGAAGGAATTGTAATGAAGAGTTTCCAACCTTTATTTTATGCAAAAGATGTTCAAAATATCACCATTACAGGAAGAGGCGTAATCGACGGACAGGGAAAAGCATGGTGGAATGAAGTGTACCGAATCGAAACGGCTAAGGAACCACTTCCTCCAACCAAATACCAAACCATGTGGGAAGAGCAAAACAAAGGCCTTTACACAGAACCATATTATAAAAGAACAGTTGATAAAAAGTTTTTCAGACCGTCTTTTTTCCAAGCTTACAACTGCAAAAACATTTTAATCGAAGGCGTAACCTTTATAAACTCACCTTTTTGGACAATCAACCCAGAATTCTGTGATAATGTAACCGTTACCGGAATTTCAATTTTTAATCCGCATTCGCCAAATACTGACGGAATTAATCCTTCTTCTTGCACCAATGTTCATATTTCAAATTGTCATATCAGCGTTGGAGATGATTGTATCACGATCAAATCAGGTAGAGACGGAGACGGACGTAAATACGGAAAAGCAACAGAAAATGTAACCATCACAAATTGCACCATGCTTAGCGGTCACGGCGGAGTAGTTATTGGAAGCGAAATGTCGGGCGGAATCAAAAAAATCACAATATCCAACTGTGTTTTTGACGGAACAGATCGCGGAATCCGTATCAAGTCAGCTCGTGGAAGAGGCGGTGTTGTAGAAGATATTCGGGTCGATAATATCGTCATGAAAAACATCAAAGAAGAAGCTATCGTATTGAGCCTTTTCTATGATAAAGGAACTACAGTTGAACCTGTAACGGAGAAAACGCCGATTTTCAGAAATATCCACATGAGCAATATTACGGCTTCAAACGTAAACAAAGCGGGACAGATTTTGGGAATTACCGAAATGCCAATTCAAAACATCACTTTTTCGAACATCAATATGGATGGAAAAGAAGGTTTTACCGTAAGTACAGCTACAGATGTTGAATTTCATGATGTAAAAGTTAATGCAACTGTTGGTTCATCTTTCAAAATATCAGATTCAAAAAATATTATTTTAGACAATATTGGATCTTCAACACCAATAAAAGGAGTTCCGGTTATCAAACTAGATAATGTTTCAAATGCGTTGATCAACAATAATTTTCCATTCAATTCAACCGATATTTTTATCGAAGCGGATGGAAAAAACACTAAAAACATTTTCCTAAAAAACAATGTTTTAAACAACGTGACAACGAAAATCAAAAAAGGAAAAGATTTAGATAAAAAGGCAATTACAGAATAATAAATCGGTGAGCCAACTTTGTCAAAGTTCGAAACTTTGACAAAGTTTTAAACGGAACATAAAATGAAAAAAATATTCATCATAGTAACACTTTCTCTTTTTGCCATAACTTATTCGCAGAAAAAGAAAGATTTGTATCTTTTTACGTCGTTTAGAGAACCCGCAACAGAAGGTTTATATTTGGCCTATAGCGAAGACGGTTACAATTGGAAAGGACTAGAAGGATCATTTTTAAAACCCGAAATCGGAGCCAGTAAAATCATGCGTGATCCGTCCATCACAAAAGGAGCAGACGGAACGTATCACATGGTTTGGACAACGGATTGGAAAGGTGGAAATGGTTTTGGTTACGCAAGTTCAAAAGACTTAATTCATTGGTCAGAACAACAATATATTCCAGTCATGAAGAACGAACCAGAAGTTGTAAATGTTTGGGCACCGGAAATTTTTTATGATGATGTCAAAAAAGAATACATTATTATCTGGGCATCTACAATTCCGTTTAGATATCCAAAAGGAGTGGAAGAAGAGAAAAACAACCACAGAATGTATTATGTAACGACAAAAGATTTCAAAACTTTTTCGGATACAAAATTATATTACGATCCAGGTTTCAGCGTAATTGACTGTGTGATTGTCAAAAAAGGAAAGAAAGATTATGTTTTGGTTTTGAAAGACAACACAAGACCCATGCGAAACATAAAAGTAGCCTTCGGAAAATCGCCTTTAGGTCCGTTCAATAAAAGTTCTGAGCCTTTAACCGAATATTTATCAGAAGGTCCAACGGTAGTGAAAGTCAGTAAAAATTGGCTTTTGTATTATGACAATTATGGTTCAAAAAATTATAAAGCATTAAGTACAACAGATTTTGTTCATTTTGAAGATGTATCATCCAAAATAAGCCTTCCAGAAGGACACAAACACGGAACGATAACAACAATCTCTGCGGACGTTTTAAAGGGATTAATTGAAAAGAAATAGATAGAAAAATTTCACGCAGATTTAAAATGATTAAAGCAGATGAGGCAGATTTTATTTTAATCAAAAGCAGATCAAAAAATCTGCTTACATCAGCTAAAATCTGCTAAATCTGCGTGAAACAAAAAAATATAAAATGATTATTTTCCAAAAAATAAAAACCAACATCATAACCACAGCCACAATCGTATTGGCTTGCACGGCTGTAAATGCACAAAACGACACTGTGCGTTATGTTGGCAAAACACTTTCAAACATCGATTACCATCACGGACAGTTGAGTCCAGCAGTTGGAGTCCACGCTACGCAAATCATGCGTGCCAGCCGTGAACATCCTGAAAAAGCGGATGGTTTTGGATGGACGTACAACCATCAGCCGATGATGGCGTATTGGAATAATACTTTTTATCTGCATTATTTAAGTGATCCATCAGGCGAACATATTCCGCCGAGTCAGACTTTATTAATGACTTCAAAAGACGGTGTAACGTGGACAAAACCAGAAGTGATTTTTCCAATTTATCGAATTCCAGACGGATGGAAAAAAGAAGGCGTTGAAGGCGTTGCAAAAAACTTAGATGCGATTATGCACCAAAGAATGGGCTTTTACACGTCGAAAGACAAACGACTTTTTGCCTTAGCGTATTACGGAATCGCAATGGATGAAAAAGACGATCCAAATGACGGAAAAGGAATTGGACGCGTAATCCGTGAAATCAAGAAAGACGGAAGTTTTGGCGAAATTTATTTCATTAGATACAATAAAACTTGGGACAAATCGAAATCGAAATTCCCATTTTATACCGCATCAAAAGATAAAGGTTTCAAAAAAGCCTGCGAAGAAATTTTATCAGAACCATTAGTTTTACAGCAATGGGTGGAAGAAGCCGATCGTGACGATGAATTGATTCCGTTACAGAAACCATATAAAGCATTTAGTTATTATCATTTACCAAACGGAAATGTAGTGGGGTTATGGAAACATGCTTTAACTTCCATCAGCAGAAATGGTGGAAAATCTTGGGATTATATGCCATTGCGTGCGCCAGGATTTGTAAACAGCAACGCCAAAATCTGGGGACAACAAACATCAGACAATCGTTACGCAACACTTTATAATCCGTCAGAATATCGCTGGCCATTGGCAATTTCTACAAGTGACGACGGTTTAAATTATAAAGATTTATTATTGGTTCACGGAGAAGTAAGTCCGATGCGTTACGGCGGAAACTACAAATCGGCAGGTCCTCAATATGTTCGTGGAATTACAGAAAAGAATGGAACTCCGCCAGACGGAAAAATTTGGGTTGGCTATAGTGTAAATAAAGAAGATATTTGGGTAGCTTCAATTCCTGTTCCTGTGACTTCAGAAGTTAAAGAACAAGCAAATGATGTATTCAATGCACTTCCAGATGGAGAAGAATTGAAATTATGGAATACGTACGATCTTTCCTGGGCATCGACAAAAATCGAAAAGAAAGCCGATGGCAAAAAATGGCTGACGTTAAGAGATCAGGATTATTTTGACTATTCACGTGCCGAAAGAATAATACCATTTACAGCAAAATTGGAAGCCATTTTCACCGTAAAACCAGAGCAAAATAATCACGGTTTATTACAGATTGAATTCCAAAACAAACAAGGTTTACCATCGGTAAGATTAATTTTTGATTCGGATGGAGAATTAAAGGTAAAAAATGGCGCGCGTTTGAGTTCGGTTACAAAATACGAAGCAAACAAAGCATATGCAATCACAGTTAAATTAGATGCTAAAAACCGTCAGTATACTATAAAAGTAAACGATGGAAAAGAATCAACAAAGATATTTTATGCGCCAACAGACGGTTTCGAGAGAATTATGTTCCGAACAGGTGAACAAAGATATTCTCCAAATCCAGACACAGCACCAGACACCGACGATTACGATGATCTGCCTCAAACCGGAAAATTAATCCCAGAAGCAGTATTCAATATTGAATCGTTGATAACTAAGAAGTTGTAAAAAGTTGAAATAGCCACGAATTCACGAATTATTTTTATAATCAATACGTAGTTTTTGTGATAAATTAATCGAATTAAACTTTCGGTAAAAATTAGAGAAATAAAACGCAAAGAATAATTAGAGAAAATTCGTGAATTCGTGGCGAAAAAAAAATATACAAAGTGAAGTTTTTTAAAATCATATTATTAGCAGTTTGTCTTCTAGTAACTGTAGTTTCTAAAGGACAAATTCTACCTGTACGTTTAACAACAGAAATGGCCGAAAACCCATTAGCAGTTGTCGAGAATCAGCCGAAATTGAGCTGGCAATTGGTTTCAAAAGAATCCGATGCATCGCAAGTCGCTTATTTGATTTTAGTAGCTTCATCAGAAGAGAAACTAAACAATGACGATGGAGATATATGGAATACAGGAAGAGTAAATACAGATAAAAATCTGCATATTGTTTATAGCGGAAAACTATTAAAAAGTGAAACCAAATATTTCTGGAAAGTAAAAGTTTGGAATCAGTCAGGAAAAGTTTCAAAATGGAGTAGAACAGCTACTTTCAGAACAGAATCATTAGAATCCGATTTAAATCCGACTTGGATTGGAGCGATTACAAAGGCTGATAGTCATTTGCCGGAAGGAAGAAACTACCACACAGCCACTTTCAACAGAGAAAAAAAGAATTCTTTTATCAATGCTTCCGATTCTTTGTCACGCAGAAGTATAATGCTTCGCAAACCTTTCGAAATAGAAAAAGCAGTCAAAGAAGCTGTAGTTTATATTTCAGGTTTAGGACATTACGAATTGACTATCAACGGGAAAAAAGTGGGTAACAGCCAATTTGCGCCTTTGTGGACCGATTATGATAAAACGGTTAATTATAATGTTTACGAGTTAAGCTCAAAAGATTTTCAAAAAGGCGATAACGTAATTGGCGTTCTTTTAGGAAACGGAATGTACAATACATTGGCAGAAAGATATACCAAGTTTTTCGTGAGTTTTGGACCGCCAACTTTATACTTTAAAATGAAAATCAAGTATAATGATGGTTCAGAAGAAATTATAAAATCAGATAGAACTTGGAAATACAGCAAAAGTCCTATTACCTATAACAGTATTTTTGGAGGAGAAGATTATAATGCTAATTTAGAACAAAGAGGCTGGAATAAAAAAGGTTTCAAAGATAGAGATTGGAAAAAAGTAGTGATTCAAGAAGGGCCAAAAGGAGTTTTAAGACCTCAGACAGCTCCGCCAGTTACGATTCAGAAACAATATGAAGTTAAAACCGTAAAAGAACTGAAACCGAATTTCTATGTTTTTGATATGGGGCAAAATCTTTCAGGATTTCCAACTATCAAAGTAAAAGGAAAAAGAGGACAAACGATTCGTGTTTGGGTGGCTGAAGGTTTAAATGAAGAAGGAACAATCGCGCAGGGAAGATCTGGAAAACCGTATTATTATGATTATACTTTAAAAGGAGATGGAACAGAAGAATGGACGCCAAAATTCAGTTTCTACGGTTATCAATATGTTCAGATTGAAAACATCAATTATAAAGAAGCTAAAAACAAAGAACTTCCAACTTTGGTTGATTTAAAATCGAATTTCATTTACAATTCGGCTGGAGAAGCAGGAAGTTTTGCTTGTTCGAATGAGATTTTCAATAAAACACACGAATTGATCAATAACTCCATAAAAAGTAATTTTCAAAGTGTTTTTACCGATTGTCCACAACGTGAAAAATTAGGCTGGTTAGAAGAAATTCAGCTGAATGGTCCTGGTTTGATGTTCAATTATAATCTTCAAACTTTCCTTCCAGCAACGATGCAGAATATTTCTGATTCACAACGAGATAACGGTTTAATTCCGACAATCGTTCCTGAATATGTAATTTTTGGAGGCGACTTTACTGATTCTCCAGAATGGGGTGTTACAGGTGTAATTCTGCCTTGGATGTATTATGAATATTACGGAGATGCTTCATTATTTGAGAAATATTTTCCGGTAATGAAAAATTACGTGGATTATCTGGGAACGAAAGCAACAAACCACATCGTTTCGCACGGATTGGGCGATTGGTACGATTACGGAAAACATCCGGCAGGATATTCTAAAAATAGTCCGATTGCGCTTTCTGCGACTTCACATTATTATTACGGAGCTTATTTAGTCGCAAAAGCATCAAAATTATTGGGTAAAACGGAAGATTTTGAGAAATACAATGCGTTGGCTTCAGAGATTAAAACCGCTTTCAACAAGGAATTTTTCAACGAAGAAACCAAACAATACGGAACAAACAGTCAGTTTAGCAATGCCGTTCCGATATTTATGGATATCGTAGAACCGCAATATAAAGAGGCAGTAATGCAGAATTTACTAGCAGATATCAAAGAAAAAGGAGATCGTTTGACAACAGGAGATGTTGGAAATCGCTATTTATTCCAGACTCTAGCCAGAAATGGAGAAAACGAAACGATGTACAGAATGCACAATCATTATGATGCGCCGGGTTACGGTTTTCAGATTAAATTTGGCTTGACCACTTTAACGGAGCAATGGGATCCTAGAAAAGGAAATTCGTGGAATCATTTTATGTTAGGGCAAATCGAAGAATGGTTTTATCAAAGTTTAGCCGGAATTATGTCTGATCCTGAAAAACCAGGATTCAAACATTTCTTTATTCAGCCAGAAGTGGTTGGCGATATGACTTTCGCGAAAGCGGACTATCAATCGGTTTACGGAAAAATTGCTTCGTCTTGGGAAAAGAAAGACGGTAAATTTATTTTGACAGTTCAGATTCCAGTAAATACAACTGCTACAGTAAAATTGCCGGTTGCTAAAAATTCAGAAATAAAAATTGATAATAAAAAAGTTAGGGTAGGTTTTGATGAAAAAGCTCAAAAGCCTGTTTTGGAATTAGGATCAGGAATTTATACAATAGAATGTCAATTGTAGTTATGAGTTATGAGTTATGAGTTATGAATTGTAATTAAACTCGAAAAAAAACAGAAAAAATTAATTGCCTCCTGCTTTAGCTGGAGGTTCAAAATAAGACAGGTCACAGGGCTTTAGCCAAACAATTAAGTTCGGCTAAAGCTAATTTAAAAAAACAATTTGTTTTCCTCCAGCTAAAGCAGGAGGCAAATCAAAAAAATGTAATAATGAAAAAAATAAAATACATCTTCTTAGTTTCCATTTTTGCTTTGACATTTGCCAATGCACAAAGTACTTCTGACACTAACTTTAGAAAACCAGTATCAGAAACGCTTAAAAAAATAGAAACTCTTTTTAATGTCACAATCAACGATGATAGAGGTTTATTAAAAGGAAAAGAACTGGATTATGCCGATTGGAGAATTGAACCTGGAAATTTGGCGCTTTCGCTGACTAATATTCTAGCGCCGTTTGAATTGATGTATTTCAAACAACCTGATGGAACCTACATCATACGCAAGTATGAAAACCATAAAGTTTCGGTAGATAAAGGAAAAGAACGTTTGTTTTACTTAGAAAGCCTTTACTCGACGAAAGAACAATGGGAAAAACGTAAAACGGAGTTAAAAGCTTGTATGATAACCTCATTTGGATTAGAAAAGGCTCCCCCAATGCCAAAATCTAAACCACTTTTAACTCCAAAGAGAATTTATAAAGACTACAGTGTCGAAAATATTGCATTAGAAATTTTGCCTGGTGTTTATGCGACAGGATCGATTTACAAACCATATCCGTTAAATAAAAAAGCAGCAGTTATTTTAACTCCTGACGGACATTTTGGCGACGGAAGATATAGAAAAGATGAGCAGTACCGTTGTGCTATGATGGCAAAAATGGGAGCAATTGTGGTAGGTTACGATTTATTTGCTTGGGGAGAATCGCTATTGCAATTTCCAGAAGAAACGCATAGAAATAGTATTGCATCAACCGTTCAATTGCTTACAGGAATTCGTTTATTGGATTATTTAGCAACCGTAAAAAATGCTGATATGTCGAGAGTTGGCGTTACAGGAGGTTCTGGCGGAGGTTCACACACTATGTTTTTAGCTGCAATTGATGACAGAGTAAAAGTTTCAGCTCCAGTTGTGATGGTTTCTTCACATTTCTCAGGCGGTTGTCCATGCGAAAGCGGACGTGGTATTCACTTATGCGGAAACGGAACAAACAATGCCGAAATCTCAGCTATGATGGCTCCAAAACCGCAATTGATTGTTTCTGATGGAAAAGATTGGACTTTGGCGGTTCCGGAATTGGAATTTCCTTTTATCCAAAGAACGTATGAATTGTACGGAAAGAAAGATTTAGTTGAGAATGCTCATTTTGGAAAAGAAGGACACGATTTCGGAATCTCGAAACGTATGGCTTTGTACCCATTTATGGCGAAATATTTAAATCTGGATTTGAATAAAATAAAGAATGAAAAAGGCGAAATCGACGAATCGACTTGTGTAATTGAACCTTATGACAAATTATATGTTTTTGGAAACAAAGCTGAAAATCTGCCAAAAAACGCACTGAAAGATATCAACAAATTATATGAAATGTTCGGAGAAAAAAATCTGAAAGTTTACGAAGTTAAAAAGTGATCCACGACCCGAGCGATAGCGAACAGGCGAAGCAATTCACGAATTTATTTTTTATAAACGATACGCAGTTTTTACTTTAAAATTGATCGGATTAACTTTTTCGATAAAATTTGAGAAATAAAGCGCAAAGAATAGTTAGAGTAAATTCGTGAATTCGTGGCTGAAAAAAATATATACTATGAAGTTAAAAATTAAAATAACGGCAATCTGTTTTGGAATTTTTTCCTTTACAACAACAGCTCAAAGTGACCTAAAATTATGGTACGACAAACCAGCTGCAATCTGGAACGAAGCTTTGCCATTAGGTAACGGACGTTTGGGTGCCATGGTTTTTGGCGATCCAGCTGTAGAACGTTTACAATTGAACGAAGAAACCATCTGGGCAGGTTCTCCGAATAGCAATGCACATAATAAATCTATTAAAGCACTTCCCATTGTTCGACAGTTAATTTTTGACGGAAAATTTGATGAAGCGCAGAATTTGGCTACGCAAGATATTATGTCGCAAACCAACGATGGAATGCCGTATCAGACTTTTGGAAGCGTTTATATTTCCTTCGCAGGACATCAAAAATATACGAATTATTACCGTGATTTAGACATCAACAATGCTACAGCAAAAGTAAAATACAAAGTAAATGGCGTCGAATTTACAAGAGAAATTCTAACTGCATTTTCAGATCAGGTTATTGTGGTGAAACTTTCTGCTAGTCAGCCAGGGCAAATTACTTGTAATGTTTTCATGAACAGTCCAATTGATAAAACGGTTGCATCCACAGAAGGAAACCAGATTATACTTTCGGGAGTTGGAACTAACTTTGAAGGCGTAAAAGGAAAAGTAAAATTTCAAGGCCGATTAACGGCGAAAAATAAAGGCGGAGAAATCGATGCTAGCAACGGCGTTTTAAGCATCAACAAAGCCGATGAAGTGATTTTATACATTTCTATTGCAACCAATTTCAAAAACTATCAAGATATTTCAGGAGATGAAATTGCAAAAAGCAAAGACTATTTAGCTAAAGCCGAAGTAAAAGATTTTGAAACCATAAAGAAAGCGCATGTTGATTATTACCAAAAATTCTTCAACAGAGTTACTTTAGATTTAGGTTCAAACGAATTAACTAAGAAACCAACAAACGAAAGAATCAGAGATTTCTCAAAACAGTTTGATCCGCAGTTAGCTTCGTTGTATTTCCAATTCGGACGTTATCTTTTAATTTCAAGTTCACAGCCAGGAGGACAGCCAGCAAATTTACAAGGAATTTGGAACGATATGGTCACTCCGCCTTGGGACAGTAAATACACCACAAACATCAATGCCGAAATGAATTACTGGCCTGCACAAGTAACTAATTTACAGGAAATGCACGAACCTTTTGTGCAAATGGCAAAAGAGTTAGCTGTAACTGGTGCAGAAACTGCCAGAATGATGTACAATGCAAACGGATGGGTTTTACATCACAATACTGATATTTGGCGTGTTACAGCTCCGGTAGATTCAGCTGCGTCGGGAATGTGGCCAACTGGAGGTGCTTGGGTTTGTCAGGATTTATGGGAAAGATATTTATATACGGGAGATAAAAAGTATTTAGCAGAGATTTATCCGATCATGAAAGGCGCTGCTGATTTCTTTTTAGATTTCATGGTTATTGATCCAAATACAAAGTATTTAGTGGTTGTGCCGTCAAGTTCTCCTGAAAACACACACGCAGGCGGAACAGGGAAAGCAACAATTGCATCGGGAACAACAATGGATAATCAGCTGGTTTTTGATTTGTTTACGCATGTTATGGAAGCTTCGGCTTTGGTTTCGCCAGATGCTGCTTATGCGAAAAAAGTGAGTGATGCTTTGGCAAAAATGCCTCCAATGAAAGTAGGTAAACACAATCAGTTACAAGAATGGCAGGACGATTGGGACAATCCGAAAGACAATCACAGACACGTTTCACATTTGTACGGATTGTATCCGAGTAATCAGATTTCGCCAATAAAAACGCCTGAATTATTTGAAGCCGCTAAACAATCTTTAATTTACAGAACCGACGAATCTACAGGCTGGTCAATGGGATGGAAAGTGAATTTGTGGGCAAGATTGTTAGACGGAAATCACGCTTATAAATTAATTCAAGATCAATTGCATTTGGTAACAGCAGATCAGAGAAAAGGCGGAGGAACGTATCCGAATATGTTGGATGCGCATCAGCCGTTTCAAATTGATGGTAACTTTGGATGCACAGCCGGTTTTGCCGAAATGTTGATGCAGAGTCAAGAAGATGCGATTCATTTATTGCCTGCTTTACCAACGGTTTGGAAAGATGGAAGCATTAAAGGTTTAGTTGCCAGAGGCGGATTTGTTATTGATATGACTTGGAAAAATAACAAAGTTTCGGAGTTGAAAATCTATTCGAAAATTGGAGGAAACTGCCGATTAAAAGTTGAGAATACGCTGAAAGGTTCTTCGCTAAAAAAAGCAAAAGGGAAAAATTCAAATCCTTTGTTTTATGATGTGGAAGTGAAGAAACCGATTATTTCTAATGAAGCAAAATTGCCTAAAGTACAATTGCCAAATTATACTATTTACGATGTGAATATGAAAGCAGGGCAGACTTATATTTTTACGGGGAATTAAAAAATATTTTAAAACCATGTAAGTGATAAAAGAAAATATAATAGCACGCCATATTTGTCATTTCGACGAAGGAGAAATCTCCGCAAAGAGAGTCGTTAATCTTTGTGGAGCTTCTAACTAAGATTTCTCCTTCGTCGAAATGACAAGATTGAGTAAAAAGAATAAAATAAAAATAGAATATGTTACAACATTTCAAACATAAAATAATAACACTTTCAATTGTAATTGCTTGTATAAACAGCAGTTGCAAATCGACTGCGGAACATTCTCAAAAAGGAAAGTCGGTTATTTTAAAAGAAAAAAACTTCAAACATTATGTGGATTATTTCAACACGATGGAAGATGAAAACTTGAAGTTTGCGATTCCGAATGATTCAGCTTGGACTTGGATGGAAAAGAATATTCCTTTGTTTGAATGTCCGCAGCAGAATTTTGAGGAAATCTATTATTTCAGATGGTGGAGTGTTCGTAAGCATATAAAAAATACACCACAAGGATTTGCGATTACAGAGTTTTTGGTAGATCGTTCGTATGCCGATAAATACAATATGATTAGTTGTGCTTTGGGACATCATATCAACGAATTCAGATGGGTTCATGATCCTAAATATATCGAGCAGGATGTGAAAATTTGGTATCGAGGAAATGATGGAAAACCGATGAACAAATTGTATAAATTCAGCAGTTGGACAGCCGATGCTTTATACAATCGTTATTTGGTGAATAAGGATGAAAAATTCTTATTGGATTTGTATCCAGATATGGTTACTGATTATGCTGTTTGGGAAAAAGACCGTCAGCGTAAAGATGGTTTGTTTTGGCAGCATGATGTAAAAGATGGAATGGAAGAATCTTTAAGTGGCGGGCGTAAAGTACAAAATGCAAGACCAACGATTAACAGTTATATGTACGGGAATGCTATAGCGATTTCTAAAATGGCTGAATTGAAAGGCGATAAAGAAGTTGAAGCAAAATTCAAAGCTAAAGCGGATGTTTTGCAAAAATTAGTTGAAGCCAAATTATGGAATTCAAAAAGTGAGTTCTTTGAAACTTTAACAGAAAAAGATACTTTAGCACAAGTTAGAGAAGCGATCGGATTTATTCCGTGGTATTTTAATCTTCCTGAAAAAGGAAAAGGTTTTGAGAAAGCTTGGGAACAAATTAAAGATGAAAAAGGATTTTCGGCTCCGTTTGGTTTAACAACAGCAGAAAGAAGAAGTCCGCGTTTTAGAACTCATGGAACAGGTACTTGCGAATGGGACGGTGCAATCTGGCCATTTGCAAGTTCGCAGACGTTAACTGCTTTGGCAAATGTTTTGAATAATTATAATCAGAATTTTGTAGCCAAACCTGATTATTTTAAGCAAATAGAATTGTACGTTCAGTCGCAGTATTACAGAGGGAAACCATATCTTGGCGAGTATTTAGACGAAACAACAGGATATTGGTTAATGGGCGACAGAGAAAGAAGCCGTTATTATAATCATTCCACTTTCAATGATTTAGTGATTACAGGATTGGTTGGTTTACGTCCAAGAGCAGATGAAAAGATTGAAGTGAATCCGTTGATTCCGCAGGAGAAATGGGATTGGTTTTGTTTGGATAATGTTTTGTATCACGGAAATATTATTACGATTCTTTGGGATAAAACAGGAGAAAAATATAAAAAAGGAAAAGGTTTTAGAATCTTTAAAAACGGAAAAGAAATTGCGGTTTCTGATAAATTGGAGCGAGTGATTTCGGAGTAAAGTTTGATTACTTCAGAGAAGAATAATATTTATAGCAAATTACACACCCAAATGATTAAAGCTCCAGGGGAGCGATACCTATAGAAAATTATGTCGCCCCGCTGGGGCTTATGGAACTAATTATTATAAAATCTATAAATATATCGTCCCTCTGGGACTGAAAATAATATCATGAAAAAGTTTTTTTTACATCTTACAATAATCATTTCACTTTTCACTCTTTCGGCGAAAGCCCAAACCAAAATAATTGTGGGTGATTTAAAATGCGAAATGCTGACCAATCCTGAAGGAATTGACGTTTTACAGCCAAGACTAAGCTGGAAAATTAAAGCAAGCGTAAATGATGTAAAACAAACTCATTTTCAAATTACAGCTTCTTCATCTTTAGAAAAACTAAATGCCGGAAACGCAGATTTATGGGATAGCGGAAAAGTGCAAAGCGACGAATCTGTAAATGTAATTTACAACGGAAAAAAGCTAAAAGACCGACAAGATGTTTACTGGAAAGTAACGGTTTTTACGAATAAAGGCGAAGTTCAATCAAAAGAAACAGCCCATTTCAGCATTGGAATTTTGACTTATGCAGACTGGAAATCAACTCGCTGGATTGGATATGAAAAAACGTCTCCAGGAGATAGTATTTCGCAGTATTCTAGATTATCAGCGAGATATTTAAGAAAAGAAATTGACTTAAAAAAGAAAGTCAAAAGTGCCAAGGTTTATATCATGGGAATGGGCTTGTATGAGTTATACATTAACGGAAATAAAATTGGTGATCAAGTCTTAGCACCTGTTCCGACAGATTATACGAAGAATGTAAAATACAATGTTTTTGATGTGACTTCACAATTGAAGGAAGGCAAAAACGCATTGGGAACGATTTTAGGAAACGGACGTTTTTTTACGATGCGTCAGGATTATAAACCCTATAAAATTAAAACTTTTGGTTACCCGAAAATGGCTTTGCAGTTGTTTGTAGAATATACAGACGGTAGCAAAGAAGTGATTAGAACCGATGATACTTGGAAAATCACAACTGACGGACCGATTTTATCGAATAACGAATATGACGGTGAAGAATACGATGCACGTAAAGAAATGAAAGGCTGGAATACCATTAATTTTAATGATAAAAAATGGCTTTCGGCAGAATATGTTCAGGAACCGGGCGGATTCTACGAAGGACAGATGTCGGCAAATATGAAGGTTAAGCGCGAAGTAAAGCCAATTTCAATCAAACAGACACCCAAAGGAACTTATATCTTAGATATGGGGCAAAATATGGTGGGCTGGTTGCAATTGAAAGTAAAAGGAAATTCGGGCGATAAAATAACCATGAAGTTTGCTGAATCACTTCAGCCAGATGGCTCATTATACATTGCCAATCTACGTGATGCAAAAACTACAGATATTTATACTTTAAAAGGTGAAGGCGAAGAAGTTTGGGAACCTCGTTTTATTTTTCACGGATTTAGATTTGTAGAAATTTCAGGTTTCAAAACCAAAGCGACTTTAGAAAATTTCGTCGGAAAAGTCGTTTACGATGATATTGCGACAACGGGAACTTTTGATTCTTCTAACCCAATAATGAATCAGATTTTTAAAAATGCGTGGTGGGGAATCAGCGGGAATTATAAAGGAATGCCAATTGATTGTCCACAGAGGAATGAGCGTCAGCCTTGGTTGGGAGACAGAACAACAGGAGCTTACGGCGAAAGTTTCTTATTCGATAATCAGACTTTGTATGCAAAATGGTTAGATGATATTAAAAATGCTCAAACTATTGATGGCGGAATTCCAGATGTGGCACCTGCTTTCTGGCGTTATTATGGCGATAATGTTACTTGGCCGGGAACTTATATTACAGTTGCGGATATGCTGTATCAGCAGTTTGGAGACAAAAAAGTAGTAGAAAAACAATATCCGTCGATGAAAAAATGGATGGATTATATGGAAGAAAACTATTTGGTTGATGATATCATGACCAAAGATAAATATGGCGATTGGTGTGTTCCGCCAGAATCGTTGGAATTAATTCGTTCGAAAGATCCTTCTCGATTAACTGATGGTGAATTGATTTCGAGTGCGTTTTATTATCAGCTTTTAAATATCATGAAGAAATTTGCGGTAATCGCAAATGCTGAAAATGATATCAAACATTATGACGAATTAGCTTCGAGAATCAAAAAAGCATTTAACGCTAAATATTTTAATTCAGCCAAAAACAGTTACGCCAATAATACCGTAACAGCCAATTTACTGCCTTTGACTTTCGGAATGGTTCCTAAAGAATTAGAACAAAAAGTTTTTGAAAACTTAGTGCATGAAGTAGAAGTGACTAAAAATGGTCATGTAAGTACAGGTGTAATTGGAACCCAGTTTTTAATGCGAACATTAACCAATTTTGGACGTGGCGATTTGGCTTTCAAATTGGCTTCAAACAAAACCTATCCAAGTTGGGGGTATATGGTAGAAAACGGGGCAACGACGATTTGGGAATTATGGAATGGAAACACCGCCGATCCTGCAATGAATTCGCAAAATCACGTCATGCTTTTAGGCGATTTATTGATTTGGTATTACGAAAATATGGCAGGAATCAAAAGCAATCCAGAAACACCGGGCTTCAAACAAATTATTATGAAACCCGATTTCAATGCAGGATTGACTTATGTAAATGCTTCATACGAATCGATTTACGGAACAATTAAAAGCGATTGGAAAAAAGAAAAAAAGGCTTTGGTTTGGAATATTACAGTTCCTGCAAATACTTCTGCAATTGTGTATCTTCCTGCAAGCGATATTGCAGCTGTTTCAATCAATAAACAGAGGTTGGACAAGACTTCTTACACTTATTCGGTAGAAAAAAATCAAATAATTGTCACACTTTCGTCAGGAAATTTTGCGATAAACGTTAAATAATCTGCATTTTTAATAATTCGGGACAGTACAGGATACATTGTTAATTTTTTGGTGTTATTTTTACACTTATTAAATATTTTTACCTAAAAAAATGTTAGGTATGTATTTAAAGTCAAAAAAAATAATTCATAATTTAATTAATAATGAAGATAACAAAATTAGCATTTGTCTTGTTTGGACTTTTCCTTTTAGGAAGTTGTAAATCGGCTTTAGAGAAAAAGACTTGGAAAGAAGGAATTTTAGTAGATCAATTTGTTTACGATAAAGCGCCTTATCCGTCTTGCCATGCGATTACAATCGTCGAAGCTACAAATGGTGATTTAGTGGCCTCATGGTTTGGAGGAACTCACGAAAGAAATCCTGATGTTTGTATTTACGTTGCGATTAAACCAAAAGGAAGCGATACTTGGAATGAAGGCGTTAAAGTGGCTGACGGTGTGATGAAAGAAGGACCGAGATTACCAACTTGGAATCCGGTTTTATATCAAATTCCAGGTGGCGATTTAATGTTATTTTACAAAATCGGACCAAAACCATCAGAATGGTGGGGCGTAATCAGAACTTCATCTGATGGCGGAAAAACGTGGTCTGAAGCTCAAAAAATGCCTGATGGTTTCTTAGGGCCAATCAAAAATAAACCAGTTTTATTAAGCAACGGAACTTTATTATGTCCGTCAAGTATAGAAGGCGACGGCTGGAGACTTCGTATGGAATCTACTCCAGATTTCGGAAAAACTTGGGTAATGGGCGATACGCTTCCAAGAGGAAAACAAAAAATTAATGCGATTCAGCCAAGTATTTTATTCCATAAAGACGGAAGTATTCAAGCTATCGGAAGAACTAGAAACAGAGCTATTTTCAGCACTTTCTCAAAAGATAATGGAAAAACTTGGTCGGATGTAGAGTTAATCGGACTTCCAAATAACAACTCAGGAACCGATGCTGTAACGTTAAAAGATGGTAGACATTTATTAGTTTACAATCACGTTCTTCCTCCAGGAAAAGAAGCTAAAGGTCCAAGAACGCCTTTGAATGTTTCGGTTTCTAAAGACGGAATTCACTGGAACGCTGCTTTGGTTTTAGAAGATTCAAAAATCAGCCAATATTCTTATCCTTCGATGATTCAAAGTTCAGACGGAATGGTCCACATCGTTTATACTTGGAGAAGAGAAAAACTGAAATACGTAAAAGTGGATCCAAGTAAATTGGTTGCACTCCCAATCAAAAACGGAATCTGGCCAGGAGAAGAAGGAAAAGTAGTTACAGCGGTAAAAGCTGAAGAAGAGTAAAATTAATTGAACCATTAAGAGATTAAGAAAGTTAAGTTGCTGTGCTTAATTTATGCTTTTAAAAAGAGAATTAAACTTAATTTTCTTCATCTTCTAATGATAATAATATAAAGTAGTGAAGCTTAATTTACTTAATACCTTAATGGTAAAAACAATTAACATGAAGCTAAATAAAAACTTAATTATTGCAATGCTTGTTGTTCTATCGGCAACATTCAACAGTTGCGCAACGGCTCAGTCTT
Organism: Flavobacterium sp. LK-23; assembly: GCF_058135255.1. NCBI lineage: Bacteria > Pseudomonadati > Bacteroidota > Flavobacteriia > Flavobacteriales > Flavobacteriaceae > Flavobacterium > Flavobacterium sp. LK-23. Next base: position 101,461 of record NZ_JBYUVT010000013.1, on the reverse strand, counting down.
CCAAAAAGCAAAAATACAAAGTGGCAGTTTGCGACTGGATGATTTTAAAAAGACAAAAATTAGGTGCTTTTGGTTTGGCTTCTGAAATAAAAGCTGACGGAATCGAACTGGATATGGGAGGTTTAGGAAATAGACCAACTTTTGATAGTAAACTGGGAGATCCTGTCGAAAGACAAAAATTCTTAGATAAATCGAAAGAAACTGGCGTTGGAATCAGCTCTATTGCGATGTCTGGATTTTATGCACAATCTTTTGCCACAAGAGAAATCACACCAATGATTACGGATTGTATTGAAGCGATGAAAAACATGAATGTAAAAGTAGCTTATCTTCCTTTAGGAACACAAACCGATTTGGTTAAGAATCCTGAATTGCGTCCAGAAGTAATTAAAAGACTGCAATGGGCAGGAAAAGAAGTGGGGAAAATTGGCGGCGTTATCGCCATTGAAACTTCTTTAAGTGCTAATGAAGAGAAAAAACTTTTAGAAGAAGTAGGTTCAAAATACATTAAAAGCTCTTTCAATTTTGCGAATGCTTTAGACAACAAGAGAGATATTTCATCAGAATTGAAAATTTTAGGCAAGAAATATGTAGCACAAATTCACGCTTCCAACACCGATCACTTTTGGTTAGAAAATGACAAAGCAATCGACATGCCAAAAATCAAACAAACTTTGGATGAAATGAAATGGAGCGGATGGCTAATTGTAGAGCGTTCTCGTGACGTGACACAAGTGCATAATGTAAAAGCCAATTATGGCGCAAACGTGGCTTATTTAAAACGAATTTTCCAGAATTAATTTATAGCCACAGATTAAAAGGATTAATATGATTTTTTTTAATCTGTGAAAATCTTTTAATCTGTGGCAAAAGAATCAAAATGAAATCTGCTTAAATCTGCCTAATCTGCGTGAAATTTTTTGCACGTAGATTTATATAGATAAAAACAGATTAATTTTAAAATAGAATACCCAAAAACAGCATACTATGAAATATTTACAATTACTTTTTTTATGTCTTTACGTCTCTTTCGCGACAGCTCAGAACATCAATGTTGTGAGTGATCCGAGTTCGCCGAGAGCAAAGTTTGGAGCAGAGAAATTATCTGAAACACTTTCAGCGAAAGGGTTCAATGTAACTTCTTCTGATAAATTCAAAAAATCAAAAGATAAAATAATTGTAATTGGAGAAAAAGGAACTGATTTCTGGAAGAAAAATGCTAAAAGTGCTAAAATCGATGACAGCAAATTAACCAAGAAAGAAGGTTTCCAGATTCTTACTCAAAATAATGTAATTTATATTGAAGGAACAGATGCTTCTGGTACTTTATACGGAGCTTTAGAATTAAAAGATAAAATTAAAGCTTCAGGAAAACTTCCTTCAGATTTGAATATTGAAGATAGTCCAGAAATGGTTTTGAGAGGCGCTTGTATCGGAATGCAGAAACCGGTTTATCTTCCAGGACGCGATGTTTACGAATATCCGTACACACCAGAAACTTTTCCTTGGTTTTATGATAAAGTCTTATGGATAAAATACTTGGACATGCTAGTAGAAAACCGCATGAATTCACTGTATTTATGGAACGGACATCCTTTTGCTTCTTTGGTGAAATTAAAGGAATATCCGTTTGCGGTTGAGGTAAGCGACGAAGATTTCAAAAAGAACGAAGAAATCTATAAATTCTTAACGGTCGAAGCGAACAAAAGAGGAATCTGGGTCATTCAGATGTTTTACAATATTATTGTTTCTAAGCCTTTTGCAGAGCATTACAACATTAAAACGCAGGATCGTTCAAGACCAATTACGCCTCTGTTGTCAGATTACACCAGAAAATCTATTGCTGCATTTATCGAAAAATATCCAAACGTTGGGTTATTAGTTTGTTTAGGAGAAGCCATAAATACGATTGATGATGATGTAGAATGGTTTACCAAAACCATTATTCCAGGAGTTCAAGATGGATTAAAAGCATTGGGAAGAACAGACGAACCGCCAATTATTCTTCGTTCTCATGATACAGATGGGCCTTTGGTAATGGAAAAGTCACTGCCATTATACAAAAACCTTTACACAGAAAGTAAATATACAGGAGAATCTTTAACGACTTATACGCCGGGCGGACCTTGGGGAGAAACGCATAAACAGTTGAGTTCTCTTAAATCAATTCATATTGAGAACGTTCATATTTTGGCCAATTTAGAACCTTTTAGATATGGTTCGCCAGATTTTATCCAAAAAACAGTAAAAGCGATGCACAGCGTTCACGGCGCAAATGCACTGCATTTATATCCGCAAGCTTCCTATTGGGATTGGCCATATTCGGCAGATAAAACGAAATCAGGAGAACGTTTATTAGAAATGGATCGCGACTGGATTTGGTACAAAGCTTGGGCAAGATATGCTTGGGACAGTAAAAGAGATCGAAACGAAGAAGTTAAATTTTGGGATAATGATTTAGCTTCGAAATTCGGAACGACTCAAGAAGCCGCAAATAACATCCAAAAAGCCTACGATGAAACAGGAGAAATAGCTCCAAAAACATTAAGACGTTTCGGAATCACAGAAGGAAACCGCCAAACTTTATTGTTAGGAATGTTCGAAAGTCAGTTGGTTAATCCGTCAAAATGGAGAGTTTATCCGGGATTCCACGAATCTTGTGGGCCTCCGGGAGAATTGCTTTTAGAATATGCTAAAAAAGAATGGAATAAAGAACCACATTCTGGCGAGCTTCCAACTCAGATTATTGCCGAAATTACCGAACACGGAAGATTGGCTGTTGAAGCAATCGACAAAGCTGAAGCCAGTGTAACCAAAGACAAAGAAGAATTTGAACGCCTTAGAAATGATATTCATGCGTATAAAGCTTTCGCCGATTTCTTCTCAGAAAAAGTAAAAGCAGCTTTATTGGTTTTAAGATACAGTTATTCAAACGATATTGCCGATTTAGACAAAGCAATGCCTCATTTAGAAAAAAGCATTGAGCATTATGAATTATTGGTAAAACTGACAAAAGATACCTACTACTACGCTAACAGTATGCAGACGGCTCAGCGTAGAATTCCAATTGGAGGAGACGACGGAAACAATAAAACTTGGGCTGAATTATTGCCACATTACGAACGTGAATTGGCTAATTTTAAAAGAAATTTAGAGAAGCTAAAAGCCTCAAAAGATGGTAAAATTGAAACCAAAGAGGGAAAACCTTGGAAAACAGCTGAAGTAACTTTCATTGACGAAAAACCAGGAACTTATTTAGTTAAAAAAGGGACAAAAGTCTACGGAACAGATATTTCTGAGTTAACTAAAATTGCTCCTGAACTTCAAAACTTAAAAGGTTTTACTTTCGTAGAAAACGATCAAAACGAAAAAGGAACACATTTGAAGTTTAGAAATACAAAAGCGGTTAAATTAGTTGTCGGGTATTTCAATTCAGATCAGAAGAGATTTTTATTACCACCAAGTTTAGAAACCGATGCGGCAGGAAATGCGCACGGTCAAGCCGAAGTGATTCTGGCAAGTGCAATGAATTTAAAAGATTTACCACGTGTAAACATTCATACCTATACTTTTCAGCCGGGCGAGAATAAATTAGATTTAGGAAAAGGGAAAGTATTGATTTTAGGTTTCATCGACGCAGATCAAACTGTAACACCACGTGATGTTGGATATATCGATGCAGGAGAAAAAGCAGCTATTGACTGGTTGTTTTATTAAAATTATAGGAAAAGTGAAACCTGACGGGTTTTAAAAACCCGTCAGGTTTGCTTGCAAAGTAAAAACACAATCTTGTCATCCCGAGGAACGAGGGATCTCCACAAGAAACTCCACAAAGATTGGCGACATTTCTATGTGGAGTTACTTGCGAAGATTTGCTTCGCCAGTTCGCTATCGCTCGAGCCTCCTCCGTCGAAATGACAAAAAAGCGAGGTAAAATAGAATAACTTAAACAACCTTATAATCACTTATATGGTTTTAAAAATATGAATAGAATAGTTTTTTTTATTTTTTGTTTTTTCTCAAGCTTTTGCTCTGTTTGGAGTCAGAGCAAAGATTCGGGGAAGTTTCGTAAAGAAATTTCACTGAATTCGTCTTGGGAAACCGTAATACTGGATAATCTTCCGCTGAAAGAGGAAGATTTTGTAGAAAATCCAAAAACTGATTCCAATTGGCAAAAGGTTAGTGTGCCTCACAATTGGGATCAGTATTATGGTTTCAGAAGAACAAAACATGGAAATTTACATGGTACTGCCTGGTACAAAAAAACGCTAAAACTTGATAAAAAAGAGAGTTCAAAACAACATTTTCTCTATTTTGAAGGTGTAAGTTCTTATGCCACAGTTTGGGTAAACGGTAAAAAAGTGGGCGAACACAAAGGCGGAAGAACCACTTTCACCTTAGATATTACAAAATCGGTTTCTTTCGATAAAGAAAATATCATTTTAGTAAAAGCAGCGCATCCATCCTTTATTGCCGATTTGCCTTGGGTTTGCGGTGGCTGTTCAGGAGAATGGGGATTTTCTGAAGGTTCTCAGCCAATGGGAATTTTTAGGCCAGTTTCTTTGGTAATTACAAACGATGTGAGAATTCAGCCGTTTGGTGTTCATATTTGGAATGATAAATCGGTTTCTAAACAAAAAGCGATTCTTCATACCACAACAGAAATCAAGAATTACAGCACTTCACAACGAAACTTGACTATTGAAAATATTCTTTTGGATGCTTCGGGAAAGAAAGTTGTCATTACAAAAAGCGACAACAAAATCAATTCAGGAGAAACAAAAGAAATAGCTCAAACACTTCCTGAGATTCAGAATCCGAAATTATGGTCGCCATCCAATCCGTATTTGTATAAATTGGTGACTTCAGTTTACGAAAACGGAAAAATAATCGATCAATTAACAACGCCTTACGGAATTCGCTGGGTAAGCTGGCCGGTGAGTCGTGACGGAAAAGACAATCGTTTTTTCATTAATGATGAACCTGTTTTTATAAATGGCGTTTGCGAATATGAACACTTAATTGGAAAAAGTCATTCGTTTTCAGACGAGATGATTCATTCCCGAATTCAGCAAATCAAAGCAGGCGGATTTAATGCTTTTAGAGAAGCACATCAGCCTCATAATTTATTATATCAAAAAGAATTAGACGAAAACGGAATCTTGTTTTGGAGTCAGTTTTCGGCACATATTTGGTACGATACGCCTGAGTTTAAAGAAAACTTTAAAACCCTTTTACGCGAATGGATTAAAGAACGCAGAAACAGCCCATCAGTTGTCATGTGGGGATTACAGAATGAAAGCACGATTCCAAAAGAATTTGCTGAAGAATGCACACAGATTATTCGCGAAATGGATCCGTTATCAGCTTCACAAAGAATTGTAACGACTTGTAACGGAGGAGAAGGAACAGATTGGAATGTAGTTCAAAACTGGTCAGGAACCTATGGTGGAGATCCGTTGAAATACCATTTGGAAATGACCACTCAGTTATTAAACGGAGAATATGGCGCTTGGCGTTCAGCCGATTTACATACCGAAGGTGAATTTGACCAAAAAGGAATTTTAAGCGAAAACCGTTTTTCTCAATTAATGGAAATTAAAGTTCGTGAAGCTGAATCAGTAAAAGATAAAATTGCGGGACAGTTTAACTGGCTTTTTGCTTCTCATGAAAATCCGGGACGTGTCCAAAACGGAGAAGGTTTTAGAGACATTGACAAAGTCGGGCCAGTGAATTACAAAGGACTTTTTACCATTTGGGGTGAACCTTTGGATGCATTTTATATGTATCGTGCGAACTATGTTTCGAACAAAACCAATCCGATGGTTTATATTGTTTCGCATACTTGGCCAAGCCGTTGGGAAAAGCCGGGAATCAAAAACGGAATCGATATTTATTCGAATTGTGATGAAGTAGAATTGTTTAATGATGTGAATAAATCTTCTTTAGGGAAACTAAAAAATCCAGGAATCGGACAGCATTTTCAGTTTAACAAAGTCAACATTCAATACAATGTTTTGTATGCCGTTGGATATGTAAACGGAAAAGCAGTTGCCAAAGATTATATCATTTTAAATAATCTGCCAAAAGCGCCAAATTTTGATGCTTTAACAACGGATAAATCAGATATTACAAAAGCAAAAAGCGGTTACAATTATATTTACAGAGTCAATTGCGGAGGTTCAGAATTAACGGATTCTACGGGAAATACCTGGTTTACCGATGCGCATAAAAACGGTCAAAATACTTGGGGCTCTTTATCTTGGACAGATAATTTTGAAAAACTCCCAGATTTTTTTGCCAGTCAGAGAAAAACTTTCGACCCAATAAACGGAACAAAAGATTCAGAATTATTCCAGAGTTTTAGATATGGAGTTGATAAATTATGTTACGAATTTCCTGCATCAGACGGCGAATATTTAATTGAACTATATTTCACAGAACCTTGGTACGGAACTGGCGGAGGATTAGACTGTAAAGGTTGGCGATTGTTTGACGTTGCCATCAACGATAAGGTAGTTTTAAAAGATTTCGATATTTGGGCAGAAGCAGGACATGATAATGCGCTAAAAAAGGTATTTAAGGTAAAAAGTAAAAACGGAAAAATTGTGATTTCGTTTCCAAATGTAAAGGCTTCACAGGCGATTATTTCTGCGATTGCGATTGCGACGAAAGATATTCATGCAAGACCAGCAGCCGAATCTTCAAAAAATATTCAAAATCTGGTTTTAGATTCTTATGATAAAACCAACAAAATAGCTTCATGGCTGGATATTAATTCAAAACAATATTCAGATTCTGATGTTGTTTTTAACGAATTGCCTTCGGAAGTTTTTGGAGCAGATTATTTACAGTTTTCATCTAATTCTAAAAATAAAGGTTCGTTTACAGCTAAAGAAGAATCGACTGTTTATATTTTAGTTGATGATAAAATAAAGACATTAAAATGGCTTTCAGATTATAAAAAAATAGAAGAAAAAGCGAAAAACAGCAACGGAATTTCATTTGATGTTTTCACTAAGAAAGTAAAGAAAGGCGAGAAAGTTATTTTTGATAATACTGAAATTATAAATACAATTGCCATTGTTCCAACTTACGATATGGGCGAAAAAGACGATTCGAGACCAGTCGTAATCATTGAAGCAGAAAAGACTAAAACAACGGGAACTGGAATCGAAAAAGGAAATTTCAAAAAAGCGGATTATATTGAGTTCACAAAAAAGACAAACAACAGCATCGAGTTTGAAGTAAAACCTGGAGTTGCTGGAATTTATTTAATGCGTTTCCGTTTTATGAATCGAAATGAAATGCCGTTAAAAGTTAAATTCAAAATGGAAGATGCGTACGGAATTTTAATGCGAAATGATACAATTGAATTTTTCCCTTCGCCTGAAAAATGGAAGATTTTGAATACAACTTCTGGTGGTTATATTAATGCTGGAACGTATAAAATTACATTGGAAGGTGATGATTTGAAGGGATTGATGTTGGATAATTTTGAGTTTCAATAGGTTTTTTTTGAGGTGCAAAGGTTCAGAGGAACAAAGTTGCAAAGGTTTATTTGGTTTGTCAGGCTGAGCGAAGTCGAAGCCCACGCAAAGTGAAGACAATTAATAGCACGTCCAGTTTGTCATCCTGAGGAACGAAGGATCACACTCGAAACTCGACAAAGATTGGCGATTTAGTTTGTGTGGGCTTCGACTTCGCTCAGCCTGACAAAACGATGTCTAAAAAATATTAGTATTAAAAACATATTTATGATAAAACATAAAAACATATTTCAAAAAATTACAATTGCCTTATTGTTTTCAGTATCCATTTTTGCGCAAAAACAAGCCAGAATTGTCGAAGATTTTAATAAAAACTGGAACTTCAAATTAGGAGATTATCCCGAAGCAATAAATGCCAATTTCAATGCATCAGATTGGAGAAGACTTCAATTGCCACACGATTGGAGTATTGAAGGTACTTTTGATAAAAACAGTAAAACGAAACAAGCACAAGGATTTTTACCTGCAGGAGAAGGCTGGTATCGTAAAGTTTTTACAATTCCTACGAACTGGAAAAACAAAACCGTTTCAATTGAATTTGACGGTGTTTTTAAGAACAGCGAAGTTTTCATAAATGGAAAATCATTAGGAATTCGTCCGAATGGTTATATTTCTTTTGGTTATGATTTAACGCAGTATTTAAACTTTGGAAAAGAGAATTTGATTGCTGTAAAAGTTGATAATGATTCTCAGCCCAATTCGAGATGGTACACGGGTTCTGGAATTTACAGAAATGTACGTTTGGTTGCAAGTGAAAAACTTCATGTTGGAAAATGGGGAACTTTTGTAACGACTCCAGAAGTTTCCGCAGAAAAATCAAAAATACATTTAGAAGTTACGATTGATAATGATAATACAGTTTCAAAAGAATTTAAACTGGTTACTTCGATTGTAAATGCAGAAAATATAGAAGTAGTAAATTTTACTTCGACAGAAAAAATTGGTGCTAAAACATCTGAAAAAAAGATTCATGATTTGGTTTTAAATCAGCCGAAATTGTGGAGTACAGAGAATCCGTATTTGTATAAAGTGATTACAAAAGTGTACGAGAAATCGAAATTGGTTGATAATTACGAAACGCCTCTTGGATTTAGATATTTTAATTTTGATTCAGAGAAAGGATTTTCATTAAATGGCGTTCCAACAAAAATTTACGGCGTTTGTCTGCATCATGATAATGGTGCTTTGGGTGCGGTAGAAAATATTCATGCTGTTAGAAGAAAGTTGGCTTTAATGAAAGAAATGGGAGCAAACGCGATCAGAATGTCACACAACCCGCATTCGTTGGAAATGATGCAATTGTGCGACGAAATGGGATTTATTGTTCAGGATGAAGCTTTTGATGTTTGGAAAAAGAAAAAAGTAACCAATGATTACCACAAAGATTGGGATGCTTGGCACAAACAAGATTTAGAAGATTTTATCAAAAGAGACCGTAATCATCCGTCGGTAATAATGTGGAGTATTGGAAACGAAATCAGAGAACAATTTGATTCAACTGGAATTTCAATTACCAGAGAATTAGCTAAAATTGTAAAATCTTTAGACACAACTCGCCCTGTAACTTCGGCTTTGACCGAAAATGTAATTGAGAAAAACTTCATTTACCAATCGGGAGCTTTAGATCTTTTAGGATTCAATTATAAACACGAAGATTACAAAGATTTTCCAACTAAATTTAAAGGACAAAAGATATTAGCTTCAGAAAGTGTTTCGGCTTTAGAAACACGCGGTCATTATGATTTCCCTGATGGAATTAAAGCCTGGCCGACCAAACATGGTGCTCCGTTTGACGGAAATGCCGATTGGACCGTTTCGGCTTACGATCAGGTAAAATCGTATTGGGGAGCAACGCACGAAGAGAACTGGAAAACAATTAAAAAACAGGATTTCATGGCGGGAACTTTTATCTGGACGGGTTTTGATTATATCGGTGAACCTGATCCGTATCCTTTTCCTGCAAGAAGTTCTTATTTCGGGATTGTTGATTTAGCCGGACTTCCAAAAGATGTGTATTATATGTACCAAAGCGAATGGTCGAATAAAACAGTTCTGCATATTTTACCGCATTGGAACTGGAAAAAAGATCAGGAAGTAGAAGTTTGGGCTTATTATAATAATGCTGATGAAGTAGAATTATTCTTAAACGGAAAATCTCTAGGGAAGAAAGCAAAACAAAATGATGATTTGCATATTTCTTGGCGTGTAAAATTTGAACCAGGAACATTAAAAGCGGTTTCAAGAAAGAACGGAAAAGTAGTTTTAGAGAAAGAAATCCGAACTGCAGGAGAAGCTTCTAAATTAGATTTGCAAGCTGATAAAACGTCAATAAAAAATGATACTTACGACTTGGTTTATGTAACCGTTTCTATGACTGATAAAGATAGAAATTTAGTGCCAAACGCCATGGATTTAATCAACTTTGAAGTTTCTGGCGGAGGAAATTTAGTTGGAGTTGATAATGGTTATCAGGCTAATCTTGATTCGTTTAAAGCGAATTCTTGTAAATTGTTTAATGGAAAATGTATTGCGATTATTCAGTCTAATGGGAAGAAAGAAAATATTCAGTTGAAAGCGACGGCTGGAAATGGAATTCCAGTTTCAGCGATTCAGATAACTGTTAATTAATTTTATATGTCGCTCCGCTGGAGCTTTTATTCTCTAATCGTTGATTATTTCTATAAATATTAAGCTTCTCCGAAGCTTTGTTTTAGATAATTATTCGATTTCAAAATTAGCTCTGGAAGAGCGAAATATTTATAGAAAAATGATTCTCACATAAGAGTAAAGCTCCAGAGGAGCGAAATAATAAACAATCAAAATCCGCTTCAATTTAGAAGCGGATTTTTTGTTTCTAGCTCATTCAGAATATTTATTGATCTTGTAGAATTAAACTTATATTTGCTTCAATAATATAAAAGCCGAAAAATGATTTGTACAATTTATTCGCATCATTTAGGACTGGAAAAAATCAAACAAATATTTCTTTCTCATGTTCCTAGTGGCGTTTTTTCTAGTAATGGTGAAAACCTCGAATTTGAAGTGAAAGGTGGAATCTTAAGTCCATCAAAAAAAGTAACTCTCTTTTACCGCGAAAGAGCTATTCCTTCTTATCAAATTCCGCAAATAGATGATTCTGAATTAACTGCCAATTTGAAAGGTTTATATGGTTTTGTAGATTCGTTACCGACTGAAAATGAAAAAGTAAAAGGGTTGTTTCTTCATAAAATACAAACACTAAATTCTGAATTTTCGATTCGAGAAGACAAGGGGGAATTAAAAGAATTAGATATCATTATAGCCGATCTCGCAAAGGAATTTGATGCTGTTTTATTTGTTCAACCCAAAACTATTATCAGTAAATCTGAAACGCAGCATTTTTTAGATAAAGATTTAAATCTAATTATTGATACAGAAGGAAGATGTGAAATTGAAGAACTAAAAGTTAATATCAATTCAGAGTATTTTGACAATGATCAGACAGAATTAGACGAAGATCAAATAGAAAGAAAAGCCAAAAACGAAGAAATTCTTGAAAGGGAAAATATAAAAATCAACAAGCATTTGCCTTGTGTTGAATCGGAAAGAGAAACTACAATCCGATCAGCAAAGGAAATAGCTGAAAGAGCAAGTATTTTAGCTGTAACAAATTTAGTAGCCTTTAACAGCATTTCATCTGAAGAAGCTGTTGATTATTTACAGAATTATAAACTTTGGGAATCTGTTACAGAAGGCGAAAAAGAGTTTCTTGCTAATCCAACAGATGATAGAAAAATGTATGAAACTTGGAAATGTGAAGGAATTTGGACTTTAATGTGGGCTTTGAAAAAAGTCGATACACTTGATTTTCCAAATGAATTTTGTGATCTCGGAAATATCAGCGCAGAAAATTATCCTGTCGCAAGAGACAAAGATCCTTTTGAATTTATAAATGCAGTTCATGAGGTTCGTTCTAAAAAAGAAATTTTAGATGCTGCAGATTTGTATTACAGATACAATTGGGCTTGTGTAGATGAAAGGATTAATGGAAGACAAATAGAAAATATTAATCCAGGAATTGTGTATGAAAGACAATATGCGCTCAATTGGCTAATTCATTATATGGATCAAGATTGGGATAATGTAACTTGTGATACTTAATATATAAATGCAAAAGTAAATAGACTTATTGCTTGCAAAGACGCCAAGTCGCAAAGTTTTTTGAACCATATAAGCTATGTAAGTGATTTTAAGTTTTGACTTAATTAAACTTATATAACTTATATGGTTTATTTTTTTATCTAACTAATCCAGTTTCGCCATTGTACAATTATTTTCCATTTAGCTTTTATTTTTTTCAAAAAAATGACTTGTCCACTTCCGCAAAGGCCACCACACTGATAATCTAGTTCAACGTAAGCACTTTGTCTATCTAATGAAAAAATAGGTATTGTCATCTCATAAAATCTTGATCTTTGCTTGTTTTTTCTTCTTTTTTCGACTTTTCCGATTGTGGTTACATTTAATTTATCAGCTATCGTTTTTTCTATTTTTAGTTTTTTAGGATTGGAGTTTTGTTTCAACAGATATAAAGAATCTTTGGATGAAAAAAAACTAATACCTTTTATTTTAGTAGGTATTAAGTTAGTAATGTATGCGCCATCTTGTTTTGGAAGAAGTACAAAATCATCATTTGTTTTCTTTGGTGGAATATAAATATTAAGTTTTCTAAGTTCACTACAAAACATAATTGAATCTTCACTTTTTGAAAAAACACCTAAACTGTCTTGAATGATTACAGCTTCAACAATTTCATTAATATCTTTAATTTCCCCAGTGCTTAAATTGTAGTTTTCCTTTTTGTTTTCACAATTACAAAAAGTAAGGATAATGAAAATGTAAAAGATTATATTTTTCATAAAAAAAGTATATTAGACTATTATCAAATATAAAATAATCTTTTAGAATAAGTTATCTTCTTAATTCAACTTATATAACTTATATGGTTTTTTTTCAAATAAACTTTGCGACTTAGCGCCTTTGCGAGATTCTTTATACATTTATAAAAAAAACAAAAATGACACCAACATTCTTCGCAGATCAATTAGACTTTAGAAAATGGCTCGAGAAAAACCACCAAAAAGAAAAAGAACTTTTGGTTGGTTTTTATAAAGTTGCCAGTAAAAAGCCTTCTATGAGCTGGCCAGAATCGGTTGATCAGGCGCTTTGTTTTGGTTGGATTGATGGTGTTAGAAAATCTATAGATGCAGAAAGTTATACGATACGTTTTACTCCGAGAAAACCTTCCAGTATTTGGAGTGCTATTAATATTCAGAAGATGGAAGATTTGACTAAAGCTGGACTTATGACAGATGCAGGTTTGAAAGCATTTAGTTTTAGAACCGAAAATAAGTCTAAGATTTATTCGCATGAGAAAGAACCAGTTCCATTGTTAGAAGTTTACGAAAAAAAGTTTAAAACCAATAAAATCGCTTGGGAATATTTTGAGAAGCAAGCGCCTTCATATAAAAAAGTAATGATTCATTGGATCATGAGTGCTAAGCAGGAAAAAACACAACTGTCAAGGCTTGAAAAAACGATTGCTGAGAGTGAGAAACAGAAAAGAGTGCTGTAAATATTTCGAATAAAATCCTTATTTTAGTAATCTGACTTTTAGCGAAATATGGAAAGAGAAAATACCACAAAAATAAAAGGGGAGATTTTGCTGGGTATTATTTTTGCCTTAGAATTATACGCCTTGCCTGTACAGTTTTATTTGCTGTTAAAAAATCCTGAATTTACTTTTTTCAGCGCAGCAGTCCGCTTTTTTAGTTTCTTTACCATTACAACAAATACAATCGTTTTTCTTTGCAGTGCTTTGTTATTATTTGGTGGCAAAAGCAAGGCAAATGTTTTCTTTAGAAAGTGCACTACTCTTACGGCAATTACAGTTTATATATTGATTGTCGGAATTGTTTTTAATTTGCTCCTTCGTCCAACTCTCCATTTAGAAGGACATCATCTTATTGTGAGCGAAATTTTTCATACAGTCGTTCCCATTTTATTTTTTGTTTTCTGGCTGTTTTTTGTAAGTCCAGAAAAGATCTCTTTTAAAGTTATTTCGTCTTGGCTGATTTATCCAATTATCTATATCATTTACACTTTATTTCATGGACTTGCAACCGAATTTTATCCATACCCTTTTATAGATGCAACCCAATTAGGTTTTCAAACGGCAATTATAAACGGATTTTTTGTTTTATTGTCCTTTGTAATTTTATCTATTATTCTAATTTCTATTTCGAAATTGAGAATCAAATCCTTATAGGAAGAAAAATGTTTTAATTCTCATTCACGAAAAGATCCAGTAATTTTTCGGGAAGTTTAATAGTAATCTCATCTGAATTTTCTTTGGCTTTTTCAGTTGGAAAAACATGAAATTCATTATTATATAACCAATAATAATTTAATGTAATATTTCCAGGATCTTCATGATAAAATTTTTCATTGTCTGGATTTATAACCTTAATTAACTCAAGAATATCTTCGTTTTCAATCGGGCATGCTAGAGCAGTTCCCTTTGTTGGAATTGAAATTAATGTTCCAAATTTTCCTTTGATGTAGTCGGGATCCTTTTTAAAGTTTAAAATGTATGATGCGCTATAATCACCGCTGAAAAAAGTATAGATTTTAAATTTTTCATGTAAATCATAAATTTTTGTTTCAACTTCATTTGTCGGAATATTGCTTATAGCGATTTCAAAAAGTTCTTCTTCAGTTTGTTCCCATTCCAAAGATTCGTCTTTTCTTACATAATGAAATTGACCTTCAAATTCTAATATTAAAAACGTGTTAGTTTTTGGAAAATCAATTCTTGAAATATAATTCTCAATTTTATCAGGGAAAATGAAGTTGTCTCCTTTAATTAAAATTCGTAAAAATTGTGAAGCATAACTAAAATCTTTATATAAATAATCAAAAGCTGAAGGATTATATTTTAATTTAGCAAAATGCTCATAAATTATATTTCTCCAATTTCCATCTTTATTTCCAGATAACGTACGAACTAAATTATCTAAATATCGATGTTGAACTTCCCCGTCAACTTCTGTAACAATTTCTCCCTCATCTATTTTACTAATTATAAAACCATTTTCTTCATGATATTGTATAGAAGTATTCATGACAAAATTATATTCATCTTTTGTCACAATTCCTTTATACATATTTGGTAAATTGTAACCTGTTTTATTTTTGAAAATATCTAAGAATCCCATTTCTATTTTATTTATAATAATGCAAATATAATTATTTTTTTGTAAATTAATTCTTTCAAATAACACCTAAATTGCCATCTGTAAATGAAATTATACTTAAAAGATTAATTTAAATTTTAAATCATTATAACCCAAAACGCTGTAAAAAATGTTGTTGGTCGAAATTCTATTCAAGAGATTTCAATTTATAGTACATTTATGCTTTATAGACCATTTTAAAGCAGATCAGCAATGAAAAAAATATTCCTTTCCTTATGTCTTTTGGGTGTAATTTCTAATGCTTCAAGTCAGGAATTCGCTAATGCACCAAAGCCTTTTGGACCGCTTCCGACACAGAAACAAATCGATTGGCAGGAGATGGAATTTTATGCTTTTGTGCACTTTTCATTAAACACTTTTACCAATAAAGAATGGGGTTACGGAGACGAGTCGCCAGAACTTTTTAATCCGTCGCAGTTAGATGTTCGTCAATGGGCGCGCGTGGTAAAAGAAGCGGGAATGAAAGGCATTATTCTGGTTGCTAAACATCATGACGGATTCTGTTTATGGCCTTCAGCTTACACAGAACGTTCAGTTAAGAATTCGCCTTGGGAAAATGGAAAAGGAGATTTGGTTAAAGAATTGGCCGAAGCTTGTAAAGAATACGATTTAAAGCTAGGATTATACCTTTCGCCTTGGGACAGAAATCATCCGCAATACGGTAAACCTGAATATATAACGTATTTCAGAAATCAGTTAAAGGAATTATTGACGAATTATGGAGATGTTTTCGAAATGTGGTTTGACGGTGCAAACGGTGGTGACGGCTATTACGGCGGTGCCAACGAAACCAGAAAAATCAATTCGTTGACTTATTATAATTGGGACGAAACTTATAAATTAATTTACGATATCGCTCCAAAAACATTAGTTTGGGGAGTTGGTCCATCTGAAGCAAGATGGATTGGAAACGAAGAGGGACGCGCAGGAAAAACCAATTGGTCGTTACTTCGTCAAAAAGATGAATTGGCTGGAAAAGTACATTATAGCGAATTCATGTCTGGGCATGAAAATGGTGAAAAATGGGTTCCTGGCGAAGCCGATGTTTCGATCAGACCAGGATGGTTTTATCATTCTGTTGAAGACGATAAGGTTCGTTCGCTGGACGAAATGGTCGATATTTATTACGAATCGATTGGCCGAAATGCTACTTTATTATTAAATCTTCCAGTTGACAGACGCGGTTTGGTTCATGAAAATGACGAAGCGAGATTAAAAGAATTGGTTGCTACAATTAAAGCAGATTTCAAAAAAGAACTATTAGCGGAAAATCAGGTTCAAGCTTCAAACATTCGTGGAAACGATTCTAATTTTGGACCTCAGAATGTAATTGATGGAAATAAAAATACCTATTGGGCAACCGACGATAAAGTAAAACAAGCTACAATCGAATTTACGTTTAAAAAACCAACTGCAATCAATAGAATTTTGCTTCAAGAATATATCAAGCTTGGGCAACGTGTAAAAGAATTTTCTGTTGAAGCAAAAGTGGACGGACAATGGAAAACGATTGCCAACGAAACTACAATTGGTTACAAAAGAATTCTTCGTTTAGATCGTGTCACAGCTTCTGCAATTAGAGTTAATATTTTAGATGCTAAAGCAGGATTTGTAATCAGTACAATTCAAGCGTATAATGCTCCGACTTTCGTTAAAGAACCTCAAATTCTTCGTGATAAAAATGGTTTGGTTACGATTAAATCGGAAAGCGGCAATGCAGTTTATTATTCGCTTGACGGAAAAAATCCTTCAGAAAAAAGTACTTTATACAAAGTGCCCTTCATATATAATAAAGCAGTAGAAATTAAAGCCATTTCGAGAAATACAAAAGAGAAAATCAATAGTGCAGTTAGAACAGCCAAATATGGTGTTTCTAAAGAAAAATGGAGCGTGATTTCTATTTCAAGCGGAGATGATAAATCGGTTGAGAGAATTATTGACGGAGATGCCAATACCGATTGGGGATTTGGAAATAATGAAAACAAACTGCCTCAAGCAATCATTATCGATATGGGCGAAGCAAGAGAAATAAAAGGCTTTACATACACGCCACAGCAAGTTGGAAATAATTTGAATTTGATTTCGAATTATGAATTCTATACTAGCGAAGATAATATTACTTGGACAAAGCAATCAGAAGGAGAATTCTCTAACATCAAACACAATCCAATTGAGCAGCTTAAGAGTTTTACTGCGGTAAAAGCAAGATTTTTACGATTTGTTGCTACAGCTTCTGTAGGAAAAGGGCAAACCGTTTCAATTGCTGAAATTGGGGTAATTGAATAAATGCTTCTTTGCGAAGTATTAAAATAACTTAGCATATCTTATTTTGTCTTTTGCCGAAGCGCAGTCGTTATTAGTCGAATTTTTGAGAGGAACGGATAATTTAATTCTACCTTTATTTTAGAAATTAAATGACAAGGCATATGATTAAAGAAGATATAGGTTTTAGAGAAGCAGGGAAGTTTGAAGAAACTCGTTTTGAGAAAATTCACAATGTTATTTTCGAATCGTCGCAAGAAGCTTCTTTACTTGTCGCGCAAGAAATTGCCAATTTAATTCAGAGAAAAAACGAGCTAAACGAACCTTGTGTTTTAGGTTTGGCTACAGGTTCTTCGCCAATTAAGGTTTATGAAGAATTGGTTAGAATGCACAAAGAGGAAGGTCTTAGTTTTGAAAATGTTGTGACTTTTAACTTAGATGAATATTATCCGATGGATAAGAATGATATTCAAAGTTATTATCATTTTATGCACGAACATTTATTTCATCATGTAAATATTCTTCCTAAAAATATAAATATTCCAGACGGGCAGGTGAGTGCCGAGGAATTACAGCAATATTGCATCGATTATGAGATGAAAATTAAATCGTACGGCGGATTAGATTTTCAGCTTTTAGGAATCGGTAGAACAGGGCACATTGGGTTTAATGAACCAGGTTCTCATGTGAATTCGGGAACCAGAAGTATTACTTTGGATCATATCACGAGAGTTGATGCGGCTTCTTCTTTTTTAGGAATTGATAATGTTCCGAGAAAAGCCATAACAATGGGAATTGGAACCGTTAGAAATGCAAAAAGAATTGTTTTGCTTGGCTGGGGAATCAGTAAAGCAGGAATTATAAAAAAGACAATCGAAGGGGAAGTTTCTTCGCAAGTTCCAGCTACGTATTTGCAAGAGCATAACAACACAACATTTGTTCTAGATACAGAAGCTTCGTCTGAACTAACAAGAGTTAAAACGCCTTGGCTGGTTAAGTCTTGTGTTTGGACAGATGAGTTAAAATTAAAAGCGGTGGCTTGGTTAAGTGAGTTGACGAAGAAACCTTTCCTAAAACTGACGGATAAAGATTATAACGACAACGGAATGTCGAGTCTTTTGACGGAAGAAGGAACTGCATACGATTTGAATATTAAAATGTTCAATAAAATGCAGCAAACCATCACGGGATGGCCGGGCGGAAAACCCAATGCTGATGATACGTACAGACCGGAGCGTTCCACGCCGGAAAAGAAAAGAATTATCATTTTCAGCCCGCATCCAGATGATGATGTGATTTCAATGGGAGGAACATTCGACCGTTTGGTAGAGCAGGGGCACGAGGTTCATGTAGCCTATCAGACTTCTGGAAATATTGCGGTTTCAGATGTTGAAGCTTTAAAGTTTGCAGAAATTTCGAAAGCATTACATCCAGATTCTAGAATGTCTGATAAAATAATCGATTTTCTTCAGACCAGAACTGGAAACGAGATTGATTCATTAGAAGTTAGAAAATTAAAAGGATTAATAAGAAGAAGCGAATCTTTTGGAGCAACTCGTTATATTGGTTTGCCAGATTCTAACGTACACTTTTTGGATCTTCCGTTTTACGAAACAGGAACGGTTAAAAAGAATAATCTTTCAGATGCAGATGTCGACATTATGTGTGACGTTATTGAAAGAATAAAACCGCATCAAATTTATGCCGCTGGAGATTTAGCAGATCCGCATGGAACTCATAAAGTATGTTTAGACAGTTTGTTTGAAGCTTTAAAAAGACTAAAACACAAAAGCTTTATGGATGATTGCTGGGTTTGGTTATACCGAGGAGCATGGCATGAATGGGAATCGTACCAAATTGACATGGCAGTACCAATGAGTCCTGACCAGGTTTTAAAGAAACGACATGCTATTTTTTATCACCAGTCTCAAAAAGACGGCGTTATGTTTCAAGGTGATGATAGCAGGGAGTTTTGGGTTCGAGTTGAAGACAGAAATAGATTGACTGCAGAAAAATATCACAGCTTAGGTTTAGCAGATTATTCGGCTATTGAAGCGTTTAAAAGATATCACTTTTAGTTTTTTGCAGCATAAAGATAATAGACTATTTCATGGTTTATTTTGGTTAGTTACCTATAATTGAGAGAAAATGCGGTCGTGGTTGGCCGCATTTTCGTTTTTTATACGTTTTGTGTGTTTTACCGCAAAGATTTTTTTACCGCAAAGAGCGCTAAGGTTTACGCAAAGTTCGCTAAGATTTTATTTTTACGTTGTCTGAAAAATGAGAAAAAAAAGTTCGCAAAGCTTTGAGAAAAAACTTTGCGAACTTTGCGTAAACCTTAGCGTGCTTTGCGGTTAAACCTTTATATAGAAGAATTAAGGATTTTCTGTTTTACTTCATCAATATAAGATCTTCCTATAACGTATCGAAGTCCTTCAATTTCAATGCTGTTTCCTTCAACGGCGTCAATTTTGTCAATCGCGATTGTATAAGATCGGTGGATTCTGATAAAATCTCTCTCTGGCAATAAACTTGTAAAATCAGATAAAGTACTGTGAATGATAAACTTTCCAGAAGTGGTACTGATTTTTAAATAGTCCTTTAAGCTTTCGATAACCAGAATTTCGTTCAAGAAAATCTTCTTCATTTTTTTCTTGTCGATTTTTACGAAAATGAAAGGATTCTCTTTGCTATTTTCCTGCGGAAGCTTGGTTGCATTATTAAGACGTTTGTTGATTTTGTTTACTGCTTTCATTAATCTCGGAAACTCAATTGGTTTTACCAGATAATCTAACACATCAAGCTCGTAAGTTTCAATCGCAAACTGATCGTAAGCACTTGTAATAATAAGTAAAGGAGGATTTTCTAAACTTTTAATGAAATTAATACCGTCCAAAACAGGCATGTTAATGTCTAAAAAAATTACATCTATAGTATTGTTTTTCAAGAAATTTAATCCTTCGATAGAATTGCTAAAAGTATTTACCAATTCTAAATCTTCAATCTGTTCAATATAATTTTTAATAACGTTTATTGCCAATGGCTCATCATCGATAATTAAACACTTTATTTTCATTTGTACTGTTATTTTTGGCCGATATGTGGTTTTTTGTAGGTATAGTTTTCTAAACTTATAAAAGTTGGGGTTATGTGACTTTTATAACTAGTTTAACGACAAAAATATTCTTTTTATTTTTAAATGAAAGCTTATAGTCACTTTTATTATATCCTAATTCGAGTCTTTTTTTTACGTTTTCAATACCTATACCACTTGACTTGTTAAAATTATCTTTATGTACGGTAAATTCGGGCATTGGGTTTGAAATGGTGAAATATAAAAAATCTCCTTTTACTTTAAATCTAATGTCAATTAAAACATTTCCAGTATTTTTGTTCACGCCATGCTTAAAAGCATTTTCGACGAAAGTCAACAGAAGGACTGGAGAAATTTCTTTATCGTGAATATCTCCAGAAATAGACATGTCTACTTCTAGACGCTCTCCGTTTCTAATTCTTTCCAGATCCAAATAATTCTGAATGCACATAATCTCATTTTCTAAAGTCTGCTTTTTGCCTTTTGTTTCATAAAGCATGTAGCGCATCAATTCAGAAAGCTTTAAAACGATTTTTGGCGTTTTGTTCGATTTTTCTACAGAAAGGGAATAAATGTTATTTAAGGTATTAAAGAAAAAATGTGGAGAAATCTGTGACTTCAAAAACAACAATTCGGTTTCTAGCTGCGATTTTTCTAAATCTGTCACACGTCTTTGTTCTTTTAAGAAATCTAAAGTGATTTTAATTGCGGTAACAAAAGTCATCACATACAATTCACCCATCATCATATCTATCGTGTAATTGAGTGTAAGTGTACTGATGGTTTGCGGACCTTCAGGCCAAACGTCGTGTGTAATCAGTAGGTAAGTCAGATTAAATTTTAAAACAACCATGATAAAAATCGCTGACAATACACTTATAATATATAGGACGTACTTTTTGCGGTAAATAAAGTGAGGCATTAAAACCAAAATATTGAGATAACACAATGCCATGTGAATTGGAAATCCGAGTAAAGTGGTTTTTAACGAATAAACATAATCGTTAAAATAACTTCCCCAACGGAATGTATTGAATACAAAATACGTTAGCCAAAAGTAAACATGATAACGTATGGGTAAACTATAAGGTTTTTTTGAGTTGAAAATCATAATCGTAGAATAGAATGTCGTTTGTTACTATTTTTTGATGTTTAGAGCTGTTTAAATGTCGTCCGTCTAAAAATATTTTGGTAAAAGTTGAATTTATCTAAATTTAAAGTTAAATTAATATTGTTTTGATATGAGGAAAATTACTCTGCTTTCTCTGACGGTAATTTTAACTGCAAGTTGCAAAATAAATGTAGATAAAAATCAACATAAACAAAGTTTTGCAACAAATTATGTAGATCCTTTTATAGGTACTGGCGGGCACGGACATACATATCCGGGCGCAACAGTTCCGTTTGGGATGCTGCAAGTGAGTCCAGATAATGGGGTTTCTAGCTGGGACTGGTGCTCAGGCTATCATTATTCTGACTCGATAGTTTCTGGATTTAGTCATTTACATTTAAGCGGGACAGGAATCGGTGATTTGGCAGATATTTTATTTATGCCGACAAACAAAAAGTTAGACTTAACCGCCAAAGCCGCTTCACGCGATTTCTTACCGTATAAATCAAAATATAATCATGTTAACGAAAAAGCAATACCGGGTTATTACCAAGTTTTTCTTGAAGATCCTAAAATCAATGTAGAATTAACTTCTACACTAAGAACCGCATACCATAAGTATACCTATAATAATAACGATACGCAATCTGTTGTTGTCGATTTAGGTTTTGCCATTAACTGGGACAAAGCGGTAAAAACTGCCATTACAGTTGAAGACCAAAATACCATTAGCGGTTACCGTTACAGTACGGGTTGGGCAAAAAATCAGAAAGTGTTTTTTGTTGCCAAGTTTTCTAAGCCCATTACAGAATCTATTATTACTGCTGATAAAAAAGTAGTTTCAGGTAAGAATGCTGAAGGTGAAAATACAGCTCTGCAATTATTCTTCGATGGCAAAAACTCTGAAGAATTAGGCGTTAAAGTGGCGCTTTCTTCTGTAAGTATCGCTAATGCGAAAGATAATTTAGATAAAGATCAAGAATTTGAAAAAGTAAAAACAGAAGCATCTTTAGAGTGGAACAAAGCTTTAAGCAAAATTACAGTTGAAACTCCAGTTGATTCTTTAAAGACTATTTTCTATACCGCTTTATATCATGCTCAAGTTGCACCGGTAACATATAGCGATAAAAACGGGCAATTTAGAAGAGAAGATGATAAAATTATTACTGCTAAAGATTATACCGCTTACTCAACATTATCTCTTTGGGATACATTTAGAGCAGAAAACCCATTGCTGACCCTGTTAGAACCAACAAAAGTTTCCGATTTAGTTAATTCGATGTTAGCGTATTATGAAACCAAAAAGATACTTCCAGTTTGGACATTATACGCTAATGAAACTAATACGATGACAGGATATCATTCGATTCCAGTTATTGTAGATGCTTATATGAAAGGCATTAAAGGTTTTGATGCTGAAAAAGCTTTTGAAGCCATGAAAGCAACGATGATGCAGGACGAACGCGGCTTGAATTTCTACAAAAAATACGGTTACATTCCTTATAATTTATTAGACGAATCGGTTACCATTACTTTAGAATATGCTTACGACGATTGGTGTGTGGCTCAAATGGCGAAAGCTTTAGGAAAAACAGCTGATTATGAATTTTTCTCGAAACGTTCAAAAGCTTACGAATATTTGTTTGATGCCAAATCTGGTTTCATGAGAGGAAAATCGGAAGATGGAAAATCTTGGAACGAACCTTTCGATCCAAAACACTCCAATCACAGAGAACATACCGATTATACCGAAGGAAATGCTTGGCAGCACAGCTGGTTTGTACCTCATAATGTAGATGATTTTATTAAACTTCACGGAGGAAACGATATTTTTACAAAACGTTTAGAACAATTATTTACAGAGAGTTCTGAGATTACAGGAAATAATGTTTCTGCAGATATTTCTGGTTTGATCGGACAATATGCACATGGTAATGAGCCAAGTCACCATATTGCTTACATGTTTAATCATGCAGGTCAGCCTTGGAGAACGCAATATTGGGTACGCCACATTTTAGATACTCAATACAATACGACAGCAAACGGTCTAAGCGGAAACGAAGACTGTGGACAAATGTCGGCTTGGTATGTATTCAGCTCAATGGGATTATACCCAATGAATCCAGCTTCTGGTGAATACGAAATTGGAAGTCCGATTTTCGAAAAATCAACTTTAAATCTTCCAAATGGAAAAACTTTTGTAATTGAAGCAGAAAATGTTTCAAACAAAAACTTCTATATCCAATCGGTTACTTTAAACGGAAAAGCATTTAATAAAACTGCAATTTCTCACCAAGAAATGCTAAAAGGCGGTGTACTTCATTTTGTAATGGGAGCGCAGCCAAACAAAAACTGGGGTCTGAACTAACTAATTCAAAATAAATAATTTAATGAACATAATAGACGTATCAATCATTTTAATCTATATCGTACTCTCGGTCGGTATCGGAATCTGGATTTCAAGAAAAGCATCAAAAGGACTTGACGATTATTTTCTTGGCGGGAAATCAATCAAATGGTATTTTTTAGGATTGAGCAATGGCTCGGGAATGTTTGATGTTTCGGGAACTTCCTGGATGATTGGAGTTTTATTTCTATATGGTGTAAAAAGCTTCATGTTTATGTGGCTTTGGCCAATTTGGAATCAGATTTTTGTGATGATGTTCCTTGCGGTCTGGATTAGAAGATCAAAAGTAATGACGGGTTCTGAATGGATTTTAACTCGTTTTGGAAGCGACAAAGCAGGAAAAGCATCACATATTATTGTGGCTATTTTTGCCATCATTTCTACAATTGGTTTTATCGCTTATTTTTTCGTCGGAATCGGAAAATTTGTAACCATCATTCTTCCTTGGGATTTAACAGTTCACATGAATGGTTCTGTTTTCTTAACATCTGAACAAGCTTATGCATTGTTAATCATTTTCTTAACAACCATTTATACGGTTAAAGGCGGAATGTTTTCTGTTGTAGCGACAGAGGTTGTACAATATATTATTATGATTGTTGCGGGAGTTTTAATCGCTGGTTATGCATTCATTAATTATACTGATATTCAGATCAATTCGGTAATTACGCCAGAATGGAAAAATGTTTTCTTCGGATGGGAATTTGAAACGCAATGGAGCGATAAATTTGAAACGTTCAACCGATTAATTGATACGGAAGGTTATAAGATGTTTGGCGCTTTCATCGGAATGACGCTTTTCAAAGGGTTCTTCGCTAGTGTTGCAGGGCCAACTCCAAGTTACGATCTACAGCGTGTTCTTTCGACAAAATCGGTAAAAGAAGCAGCTTACATGAGTGGTTTTACCAACTTAATTTTATTCATTCCGAGATATTTATTGATCACAGGAATTGTGGTTATTGCTTTAGTGAATTTAGCGCCAGAATTAAATGCAAACGTTAATCTTACTGGAGCAGATTTAGAATTATTAATGCCTAAAGTGGTCAATCTTTATATTCCAGTTGGTATTAAAGGGATTCTTCTAGCAGGATTATTAGCCGCTTTCATGTCTGGATTCTCCGCTTTTGTAAATGCAGGGCCAGCATATATTGTAAATGATATTTATAAAAAATACTTTAAACCAGTTGCTTCAAATCAGCACTATATTAAAGTAAGTCAGATTTCTTCTTTCTTAGTTGTTGGTCTTGGAGTTTTCATGGGATTCTTCGCAGATTCGATCAACTCGTTAACACTTTGGATTACAAGTGCTCTTTACGGAGGTTACGTTGCAGCGAACTTCTTAAAATGGATTTGGTGGCGTTTTAACGGATGGGGGTATTTCTGGGGAATGGTTGGCGGATTAATCGCAGCTTCCCTTCAATTTGTTTTAGATCAAAACAAAGGAAATCTAGCAGCGGGAACATTCCTGCATGATCTTTCGCAAGTGCCATCGATTTACCTATTCCCATTAATTTTCGGAATGTCAATTTTAGGTTGTCTTTTAGGAACTTACTTAAGCAAGCCAACAGATATAGAAGTACTGAAATCTTTCTACAGCAATGTGAGACCTTGGGGATTCTGGGGGCCAGTTTACAAACAATTAAAAGCAGAAGATCAATCTTTCCAAAAAAATAATGATTTCTATCTTGATATGATGAATTGTGTAATTGGAATTGTATGGCAGTCAAGCATGATTCTACTTCCAATTTACTTCATTATAAGAGATTATCCAAAAGCGGCTGTGGCATTGGTGGTTTTCTTGGTTACGACTACAGTGTTGAAGTTTACTTGGCTGGATCGAGTTAGGAAGATTGAAGAGTAGATTTTTAGAGAAAAGAATAAAGAGAAAAGAATAAAGAGAAAAGAATAAAGAGTATAGAATCAGGATTTTAGAGGAGATTATTTTGATTCTATAAATTTTAAACACATAGGAACATAGATTTTTTTTGATGTTGGAAAAGATAAGAGAAAGAAACTAGTTTCTAACACATAGATTTTAAACATAGCCCGTAGTTTCAACTACGGGGACGTAAGATTGGCGGTGTTACTATGTACAGCAACTTTGTAAAAGCTCAAAAATTTGACAAAGTTTTACAGTGCAGTTTGTCATCCTGAGGAACGAAGGATCACACACGTAACTCGACAAAGATTGGCGACATAGATTGCGGAGCTTCTAGTGTGATCCTTCGTTCCTCAGGATGACAAAATAGAGCTATGTGATTTATTCAAAGTGAAATGCCTTTTAAGCGTTCCAAAAAACTATGATTCTATGTGTTTAAAAAAGAATAAAACAAAAAACTAATAAATAAAAAAAACAAAAAATGAGTACTATTCCTTGGCAAGACAGACCCGAAAACAGTAAAGATGTAATGTGGAGATATTCTGAGAATCCAATTATCGATAGATATTCGATTCCTTCATCAAACAGTATATTCAATAGTGCAGTTGTTCCTTTTGGAGACGGATATGCTGGGGTTTTCAGATGTGATAATAAAGCAGTTCAGATGAATATTTTTGCTGGTTTCAGTAAAGATGGGATCAATTGGGACATTAATCACGAACCAATTGAGATGAAATCTGGAAATACAGAAATGAT
The DNA here is from genome assembly GCF_058135255.1 of Flavobacterium sp. LK-23. Taxonomy (NCBI): domain Bacteria; kingdom Pseudomonadati; phylum Bacteroidota; class Flavobacteriia; order Flavobacteriales; family Flavobacteriaceae; genus Flavobacterium; species Flavobacterium sp. LK-23. The sequence goes on along the minus strand of NZ_JBYUVT010000013.1, from coordinate 75,107 downwards.
TGAATCTGCTTATAAATATGATCCGCGTGTGGTTTGGATCGAAGATCGTTACTGGATTACTTGGTGTAACGGTTACAACGGACCAACAATTGGTATTGGTTATACTTTCGATTTTAAAGAATTTTTCCAATGCGAAAATGCCTTTTTACCATTCAACAGAAACGGAGTTTTGTTTCCACAGAAAATTAACGGAAAATACGCGATGTTAAGCCGTCCAAGTGATAACGGTCACACGCCATTTGGAGATATCTGGATCAGTTACAGCCCAGACATGAAATATTGGGGAGAACATAGATTGGTTATGAAACCAAGTCCGTTTGAAAAAAGTGCTTGGCAATGTACTAAAGTAGGTGCAGGACCAATTCCGATTTTAACTGACGAAGGATGGTTAATGATTTACCACGGAGTTATTAATACTTGTAACGGTTTCCGTTATGCAATGGGTTCAGCACTTTTAGATGTTGATTCGCCAGACCAAGTAAAATACAGAACACAACCATATTTATTAGGGCCAGCAGAAACTTATGAAATGGTTGGAGATGTGCCAAACGTAGTATTCCCTTGCGCTGCTTTACATGATGTAGAAGAAGATAAATTAGCAGTTTATTACGGTGCGGCTGATACTCACGTAGCAATCGCTTTCGGAAAATTAAGTGAAGTAATTCAGTTTACAAAAGATAATAGTTTATAATATAAAGATGCATAGTAGAAGTAAATTATTGTCCCTTGCCGTTTTTTTTGTTGGATTGATGGGTTATTCGCAATCTGAAAAAGAGGTTACACCAAAAAGTTATATTACGTATAAGACTTCAAAAGAAATTGTTATTGACGGAGACGGGGCAGATAAAGACTGGGAAAAAGCAGCTTGGACAACACCTTTTGTCGACATAGAAGGCGTTGAAAAACCAAAATACAATACTCAGGTCAAAATGCTTTGGGACGATAATTACTACTATATCCTGGCAAAAATGGAAGAGCCTCACGTTTGGGCAAATCTCAGACAACGCGATACGATTATTTTTTATAATAATGATTTTGAGGTTTTTATTGATCCAGATAATGATACTCACAATTATTATGAATTAGAAATAAATGCGTTAAACACCGCTTGGGATCTATTTATTAATAAACCTTACAGAGAAAAAAATACGGTTTTAAACGATTGGAATATTACAGGTTTAAAATCGGCTGTAAAGATTGACGGAACTTTAAATAATGCTTCAGATATTGATAAAGGCTGGACATTAGAAATTGCCATTCCGTGGTCAGTTTATAAGACATCTTATTTCGACGATATTGTTCCGAAAGATAAATTTTGGAAAGTCAATTTTTCTAGAGTGAATTGGCAGCATTCAGTTGTTGACGGAAAATATGAGCGTAAAAAGGATTCAGAAGGAAAGTTTCTCCCAGAATACAATTGGGTTTGGTCGCCTATGGGAGTGATAAATATGCATGAGCCCGAAAAATGGGCTTATGTATACTTCTCTTCAAAAGAAATAGGAGGACAGGATACTTTTACAATTCCACAGGAAGAAAAAGTAAAATGGGAACTGTATACGTTGTATCGCGCTCAAAAAAGATATTTCGAAAAGAATAAATCTTGGGCAAAATCACTGCAAAGTATCAGTAAAAAAAATATAGTGGTTGACGGAAAGACTTTAAAGCCAATTTTAGAAAATCATTCATCAGGATTTAATATCTTGGTAAAAAGTCCTTTTTCAAACAAAACCTTAATAATTAAAGAAGATGGTAAAATTATTACGAACGAGTAGGTTGCAAAAACTATCAAAAGTTTTAGTATTAGCGCTTTCGCTGAGTTTATTCTCTTGCGGACAAAAAGAAACCAAAGATGAGGAAAACGGTAAATTCGCTTTTGGTGTTTGGACCACTGCTGACGCTAAAAAATCGGATGCAGATTATTCGAAAGAATTCAAAAAATACAAAGACGGCGGAATCGATGAAGTTTTAATTAACACGCAAACCGATCCGAAACTATTAGCAAGATTAGTTCCGCTTGCAAAAAAAGAAGGACTAAAAGTTCACGCTTGGATTATGGCAATGAACCGTCCAAACGATTCAATTGCTTTACAGCATCCAGATTGGTATCAAGTAAGCAAAGAGGGAAAATCTTGCTTTGACAATCGTCCGTATGTAGACTATTACCAATGGCTTTGCCCAACTAAAGAAGAATCTAGAAATCACGTTTTAGGTTTGGTTGAAGGTTTAGCAAAAGTAGAGGGAATTGAAAGTGTACATTTAGACTACATTCGTTTCCCGGATATTTTCTTGCCAATCAGTTTATTGCCAAAATATAACTTGGTGCAAGATGTAGAATTGCCACAATTTGATTTCTGTTATTGTGATGCGTGCGTAAGCAAATTCGAAAAAGAACATCATAAAAATCCAAAAAAGAGCCACAATACGTCAATTGATATGGAGTGGAAAAACTTTAGATTAAATGCGGTAAAAGCGGTGGTTGACGATGCGTATAAAATTGCTCATAAACATAATAAGAAATTAACGGCAGCAGTATTTCCTTATCCAGAAATGGCAGATCATATGGTTCGTCAGCGTTGGGATAAATGGAATATTGACGAAGTGTATCCAATGATTTATCATAGTTTTTATGATGAAGAAATTGACTGGGTAGGTTATGCAACCAAACAAGGTGTAGCCGATTTAGAAGGAAAGCCAACGAAAGTAAATACAGGAATTTATATTCCAGGTTTAAAATCGGATGCAGAATTGAAAGAAGCAATTTTAGAAGCTAAGAAAAATGGTGCAACAGGAGTTTCATTTTTTGACGGAAATGCTTTATCAGAAAGTAATTTAAAAACAATTAAGTCAGTAAAAGCGTCGTTGTAGTCGATTTTTCTGGGATTAAAAATTATTACTGATTAATTTAGCAACATCAAGAACACGTAGTTTCTTAGAGTTGAATTAAAACCAAAAAGACATGTCAAATAGAAGAGATTTTATTAAGAAAACCACTTTAGGCACCTTAGCCATTAGTTCTGTTTTGGGCGTAAGCGGATTTGCTGCCAATCACGAAAATGAACCAGAAGCTGAATCAAAAGAAAAAAAACAGACTAAACCGATCATCATCTCGACATGGAATCATGGTTTGCCTGCAAATAAAGAATCTTGGAAAAATTTAAAAGAAGGAAAATCGGCTTTAGATGCCATCGAAGCCGGAATGAAAATACCTGAAGCAGATCCGAATGTCCGCAGTGTGGGTTACGGAGGATATCCGGATCGCGAAGGGAAAGTGACTCTTGATGCCTGTATCATGGATCATAATAGCAATTGCGGATCTGTTTGTTTCCTTCAAGGAATTAAACACCCCATTTCTGTTGCGAAAAGGGTATTACAAAACACGCCACACGTAATGTTAGCAGGGCAAGGAGCATTGCAATTTGCCTTGTCTGAAGGTTTTAAAGAAGAAAATTTATTAACTCCAGAATCTGAAAAAGATTGGAAAAAATGGCTGGAAGATTCTAAATACAAGCCAGTTATTAATATAGAAAATCACGATACCATAAGTATGCTAATGTTAGACCAAGATGGCAATCTTTCTGGCGGATGTACCACAAGTGGTGCTGCTTGGAAGATGCACGGACGCGTCGGTGACTCCCCAATAATCGGCGCGGGTCTTTTCTTGGACAACGAAGTGGGAGCCGCAGCGGCAACTGGTTTGGGCGAAGCGGTTATTAGAACTGCCGGAAGTGCCATGGTTGTCGAACTAATGCGTCAGGGAAAATCTCCTTATGATGCCTGTAAAGAAATCACAGAACGTATTTACAACAAACATAAAAACCACAAAGACATGGAATACCTGCAAGTTGGTTTTATTGCTTTGAATAAAAACGGAGAATACGCAGGTTACAGCTTAAGATCAGGATTTAATTACGCCGTTTCTGATGACGCCAAAGGCCACAGAATGGAAGATGCGAAATTTAAAATGTCTTGGGATAAGTAATTATCACGTTTTAAACTTTGTCAAAGTTTCAAACTTTGACAAAGTTTAATGACACAGTTTTGTCATCCTGAGGAACGAAGGATCACACAAGTAATTCGCCAAAGATGTACACGCAATATTGTCATTCCGAGGAACGAGGAATCTCCGCAACAAGCTCGACAAAGATTGGTGAGTTTCTGTGAGGAGTCTCTAGTGTGATTTGCTTCGCCGATTCGCTATCGCTCGGGTCTCCTTTCAGTCAAAATGACAAACAAAAACTAAAAAACTATATCTCTAAAAGCAGCTTTATAAGTAACTTTTAAAGAAACCAAAAAACAAAGAATGAAAAAATTACTATTCCTATTAACCCTAATCACTTCAATTTTCTCGGCTCATGCGCAGAAAGTTTATACGGAAAATGATATTCATATCATTCCAAAACCGACTCAGACTTTTATTAAAACAGGAGTTTTTGAATTTACAAAAGATACAAAGTTTGTAATAAACGGTGATTTCCAAAAAGACGCTGCAAATGCTTTGGCATCAAAATTTGAGACCGCTGCAGGATGGAAACCAGAAGTTACGACAAAAGCTCCTGCGAGTAATTATGTTTTATTAAAAACAGATCCGAACTTAAAAAACGAAGCTTACGTTTTGGATGTAAATCCGACTAACATTGTTATTACTGCAAAAGGGAATAATGGATTCTTATATGCTTTAGAAAGTGTTAGACAATTGCTTCCTGAAGCCATCGAAAGCAAATTTGCGATTACTTCTGCAAAATGGCAGATTCCAACCTTGACCATTAATGATGAGCCTCGTTTTAAATGGAGAGGTTTAATGCTGGATTTATCACGTCATTTCTTCGATAAAAATTATGTTTTAGCCACAATCGATCGTTTGGCAGCCCATAAAATGAATGTTCTGCACATGCACTTGGTTGATGATCAGGGTTGGAGAATTGAAATTAAAAAATATCCAAAACTAACAGAGGTTGGTGCTTGGAGAGTCGATCAGGAAAATGTTTCTTGGAATGCCAGATTAACGACAAATCCTGATGAAAAAGGAACTTACGGCGGATTTTTTACGCAAGAGGAATTAAAAGAAATCGTAAAATATGCTGCGACAAAAGGAATTGAAGTAATTCCAGAAATTGAAATGCCGGCTCATGTAAGCAGTGCTATTGCAGCTTATCCAGAATTGGCTTGTTTCAACCAGAGAATTGGCGTTCCGTCAGGCGGAGTTTGGCCTTTAACAGATATTTATTGTGCTGGAAAAGAAACTACGTTCGAATTTTTGCAAAATGTAATTGATGAAGTAATTACTATTTTTCCTTCAAAATACATTCATATTGGTGGTGATGAAGCAACTAAAACCAATTGGGCAAAATGTCCGCACTGCCAAAAAAGAATCAAAGACGAGCGTTTGAAAAGTGTTGACGAATTACAAAGCTACTTTGTAAAACGCATGGAAAAATACATCAATTCTAAAGGTAAAAGAGTTATCGGTTGGGATGAAATTTTAGAAGGCGGTTTAGCTCCAGATGCGACAGTAATGAGCTGGAGAGGAATGAAAGGCGGCATTGAAGCAGCAGATCAGGGCCATGACGTAATTATGACACCAGAAACGCCTTGTTATTTCAACTTTTACCAAGGTCCTCAAAACGAAGAACCATTAGCTTTTGATGCTTATAATCCGTTAAGCGAAGTATACAAATTTGATCCTGTAGTTGCAACAATGACACCACAGGAAGCTGCACACGTTTTAGGAGGACAAGCCAATTTATGGGCAGAGCATATTGCGGGACCAAAAGATTCTGAATATATGATTTTTCCAAGATTAGCAGCTTTGTCTGAAACCTTATGGAGTCCGAAAGAGAAACGCAATTGGAATGATTTTACATCAAGATTGTTTTCAATGTTCAAACGTTACGATTATCAAGGATTGAATTATGCGAAAAGCGCGTATTTGGTAACCGCTTCTTCAACAGCAGATTTGGCCAATAAACAAATCAAAGTGGAATTGAAAAATGAGTTCCCAAATCCAGATATCCGCTATGTTTTAGGAAACCAAAGCATCGATCATCATGCTATAAAATACACAACTCCAATTGAAATTGCAGCAACTACTGTTTTAAAAGCTTCTTTATTTCAAGATGAAAAACCAGTTGGAAAAACATTTACGGATACGATTGTTTTCCATAAAGGATTTGCGAAAAAAGTGAAATACTTAACGCCTTTCAACCAGAGTTATAAAGGAGATGCTAATACAATGGTAAATGCCATTCGCGGAAGTAAAAATTTCCATGACGGACAATGGCAGGCTTGGCTGGTTAATGATATGGAATTGGTAATAGATCTTGAAAAAGTAGAAAGTATTGAGCAAGTATCAGTTGGAGCTTTAGAAAGTCAAGGCGCTGGAGTTAATTTCCCAATTCAAGTAAAAGTGTTGATTTCTACAGACGGAATTAAATATACGCAAGTGGGGAAAACAATGCGTCCGTATGTGGTAAATCCAGTTCCGGAATTGAAAGATTTTAAAATTAATTTCCAGAAACAAAATGCACGTTTTGTAAAAGTAATTGGAGGCAACTTAAAGAAAAGTCCAAAAGGAGAAAGCTCTTGGTTGTTTGTGGATGAAATTTTGGTGAATTAAAAATTTTTAAACACATAGAAACATAGTTTTTATTGAAACTTGGTAAAAGAGTTTAGAAAGAAATTAGTTTCTAACACATAGCTTAACGTGAAATGCTTGTTAAGTTTATAAATGTATAATCTGAAAAAGAATGAATAAGATATTATTTAAGCTCGGAGTATTATTGATTTGCTTGATGCCGTTTTTTACTATGGCACAAAGCAAAGGATTTTCTATATCTAATGGAGAATTTAAACAAGATGGGAAAATTATAAAAATACATTCGGGAGAAATGCACTACGAGCGTATTCCTAAAGAGTATTGGAGACATAGGCTGCAAATGATTAAAGCTATGGGATTGAATACCGTGGCAACCTATGTGTTTTGGAATTATCACGAAATTGAGCCAGGTGTATGGGATTTTAAAACAGGAAATAAAAATTTAGCAGAATTTGTACGTCTTGCTAAAAGTGAAGGATTGTATGTGATTCTTAGACCAGGTCCGTATGCCTGCGGTGAATGGGAATTTGGAGGATATCCTTGGTGGTTACAAAACAATCCAGATTTAGTAATTCGTACCAATAACAAAGCATTTTTAGAAGCTTGCAAAACGTATCTAGAACATTTGTATGCAGAGGTAAAAGGACTTTTTGCTAACCAAGGAGGACCTATTATTATGGTTCAGGCTGAAAATGAATTTGGTTCTTATGTTTCTCAAAGAACCGATATTAGTGCTGAGGATCATAAAGCATACAAAACTGCAATTTATAATATGCTTAAAGAAACGGGGTTTCCAGAGCCTTTTTTTACTTCTGACGGTACTTGGTTGTTTGAAGGCGGTGCTGTTGAAGGCGTGCTGCCAACTGCAAATGGAGAATCTAATATAGAAAATTTAAAGAAACAGGTTGATAAATACCACAAAGGGCAAGGACCTTACATGGTAGCAGAGTTTTATTCTGGCTGGTTGGATCACTGGGCAGAACCATTTATTAAAATTGGATCTGAAGAGATCGCAAGTCAAACTAAAAAATACCTTGATGCAGGTGTTTCTTTTAATTATTATATGGTGCACGGTGGTACTAATTTTGGATTTACCTCTGGAGCAAATTATAATGAGGAAAGTGATATTCAGCCGGATATTACAAGCTATGATTATGATGCTCCTATTAGCGAAGCAGGTTGGGCAACACCAAAATTTATGGCTATACGTGATGTAATGCAAAAGTATTCTAAAACAAAATTAGCTCCGATTCCAGAGAAAATACCAGTTGTAAAATATCCTAATCAGCCGATCAAATCGAGTATGGATGTTTTAAGTTGGATCAAAAAAGAAAAAGCAGTTGTAAATGATCAGCCTTTAACATTTGAAAAGTTAGGTCAGGGAAATGGATATGTTTTGTATCGAAAAAGATTTACGCAGCCAATTTCTTCTGGCAAATTGAAAATTGAGGGATTGAGAGACTTTGCTACAGTTTATGTAAATGGAGTTAAGGTTGGAGAATTGAATAGAGTTTTCAAAAATTACGAGTTGACCCTTTCTATTCCATTTAACGGTATTTTAGAAATTCTAGTTGAAAATATGGGACGTATTAATTACGGAGCAGAAATAGTACATAATACGAAAGGAATTATTTCTCCAGTATTCATTAATGAATATGAAATTAGTGGTGGATGGGAAATGTATAAAATGCCAATGAGTGAAGTGCCTGTTATCAAAAATGAAACGATAAAACCAGGGCGCCCAGTTTTATATGAATCTACAGTTAACATAGATAAACCAGCCGATACTTTTCTTGATATGACAAATTGGGGAAAAGGAATTGTATTTGTTAACGGCCACAATCTTGGTCGCTACTGGAAAGTAGGCCCACAGCAAACGCTTTATGTACCAGGATGCTGGTTGAAAGCGGGAGAAAATAAGTTTGCTGTATTGGAGCAGCTTAATGAAAACACCCAAAAAGAATTAACTTTTACAGATCAACCGATACTTGATAAATTAAATTAAGATTACCTATTAAACCAGAAAAACAAAGAATAATAAATTATAAATTAGATTAAAGATGAAAAAAGGAATATTCATAATCGCCCTTTTATTTTCAGCTCAGATATTCGCTCAGGCGATTTATGAAGATGAAAGATACGTACCAGAAACTGATCCGTTGGTTTTGAAAAACTTAGACGAATGGCAAGGCAAAAAATTTGGTTTGCTAATGCACTGGGGAACTTACAGCCAATGGGGAATTGTAGAATCTTGGTCTATCTGCCCTGAAGATTACGGATGGTGTGAACGTAAAAAAGGAAGCAATCCGTCTAATTATAATGATTATATTAAAGATTACGAAGGTTTAAGAAAAACGTTTAATCCTGTAAAATTTGATCCTGCAAAATGGGCTAAAGCGGCTAAATATGCTGGAATGAAATACATGGTTTTCACTACAAAACACCATGACGGATTCAATATGTATGATACTAAATACTCTGATTACAAGATTACTAGTAAGGACGTTCCTTTTCATACCAACCCAAAAGCAGATGTTTTAAAAGAAATTTTCAACTCTTTTAGAGGCGAAGGTATTTCAACTGGAGCTTATTTCTCTAAACCAGACTGGCATAACGAAAATTACTGGGATCCTTATTTTCCTCCATTCGACAGAAACGTAAATTATGATCCGTCTTTATACCCTGAAAAATGGCAAAAATATGTTGATTTCACGCACAACCAAATCTTAGAAATCTTAACCAACTACGGTAAAGTTGATATCTTATGGTTAGATGGAGGATGGGTTAGAAAAAGAGACCAAGTAAACATCAAAGAAAACTACGACGAGAAATTTACTGAAAACGAATCTAAAAACGGTTTCATCAAACACAGAGTGGTAGATCAAGATCCAAAAATGGATGAATTGGTTGTAAAAGCACGTCAAAAACAACCAGGTTTAATTGTGGTTGATAGAGCGGTTCATGGTAAAAACCAAAACTACTTAACTCCAGAAGGACGTGTTCCTGCTAAAACGTTGCCTTATCCTTGGGAATCTTGTATTCCTGCAGGCGGTGGATGGTCTTATTCTCCAGGTGCTGAATACATGACTGGAAGACAAGGTATTCACATGTTGATTGATATTGTAGCTAAAGGCGGAAACTTATTATTGAACATTGCTCCAAGTCCAGAAGGAGAATGGGATAAAGGAGCTTACGATTTATTGCAAGCGTACGGAGATTGGATGAAAGTAAACAGCACAGCGATTTACAATACAAAACCGATCGAGCCTTATAAAGAAGAAAACATTTGTTTTACACAAAATAAAGTGGGTAATGTGTTCGCATTTTATTTAGCTAAAGACGGAGAAGATAAAATTCCTGCTGCAGTTACTGTAAAATCGATCAGTCCTAAAAAAGGAACTAAGATTACAATGTTAGGTTCTAAAACTTCTTTAAAATGGACCAAAGAAGGAAACGGATTTAAAGTAATTATTCCGGAAAGTTTAAGAAACAATCTTCCTGCAAAAGAAGCTTGGACTTTAAAAATTGAAGCGATCAACAGATAAGAACGAAGCCTATGGTTTTAAATATTAAAAATAAATTTGAAACAGCATGTATTTTATACATGCTGTTTTTTAGCATTACGATTTTTGCGCAGGAACCTGCCGATTTCGTAAATCCGTTTATTGGGACTTCCAATTATGGGGCGGCTTTTCCGGGACCAATTGCACCACGCGGAATGGCAAGTATTAGCCCATTTAATGTGGCGGGAATAAAAAATACACCGATGGAAAAAGACAGTCAATGGCTTTCAAATCCGTATGTGAATGAGAATACTTTTTTGACAGGATTTAGTCAAGTGAATTTAAGCGGAGTTGGCTGTCCAGATTTGGGTGTTATTTTATTGATGCCAACAACTGGAAATGTAGAAATCGATCATTTAAAATACGGTTCAACGTATTCTAATGAAGTTGCCAAAGCAGCGTATTATAGTGTAAACATCGACAAATATAAAGTTAAAGGAGAATTTACCACTTCAAAACGAGTGGGCGTGAGCAGATTCACTTTCCCGAAAGGGCAATCTAATATTTTATTAAATCTTGGTTTAGGATTAACAAACGAAGAAGGAGCAATGATAAAAGTGGTTTCTTCGACAGAAATTGAAGGAATGCGTTCTGTTGGTTCGTTTTGTTACAATAGTCCAGAAGATGCTTATCCGGTTTATTTTGTGGCTCAATTTTCTAAACCTGCCCATAAATTTGGAGTTTGGAAAAAACCTGCAAAATACAATGGTGTTGAAGCGCAATGGATGGGGTACAACGGAAAAGCAAGAATAATGGAAAATACCATTAAAACCGTAGTAGGTGATAGTATTGGAAGTTATTTTACGTATAAATTCGACAAACAAGAAACGGTTGAAGTGAAGATTGGAATTTCGTATGTAAGTATCGAAAATGCCCGTGAAAACTTAGCAAAAGAAGTTGGTAACAGATCTTTTGATGCAATTTACAAAGAAACCTACAACGAATGGAACGAAGAATTGTCTAAAATTTTGGTTGAAGGCGGTACCAAAGATGACAATACGATTTTCTACACAGCTTTGTATCACACTTTAATTCATCCCAATATTTTAAATGATATTAACGGACAATATCCCGTAATCAAAAGAAGTAAAATTGCTAAAACCGATGACACCCGTTATACCGTATTTTCTTTATGGGATACGTACCGAAATGTACATCCCTTGATGTCTTTGGTTTATCCAAAACAGCAATCTGATATGGTAAAAAGTATGTTGACTATGTTTGATGAAAACGGTTGGTTACCCAAATGGGAACTGAATTCGACTGAAACTTTTACGATGGTTGGAGACCCTGCAAGTATTGTAATTACAGATACTTATATGAGAGGAGTTCGTGATTATGACGTTAATAAAGCCTATTATGCGATGTTGAAAGGCGCAGATAATATTGAAAATAATCCGCTTCGTCCGGGATTGAAAGATTATATCAAAAAAGGATATTTAACAACTGACAATAAAGGCCCAGTTTCTACAACTCAGGAATACAATATTTCAGATTATTCTATTTCGCTTATGGCCAACGAGTTCGGTGACAAAGACAATGTAAAACGTTTTAAAGAACGTTCATTATCCTACAGAAAATTATTCGATAAAAACTTAAATCTGCTTCGACCAAGAACGGCTGACGGAAAATGGTACGAACCTTTTGATCCTGCGTCTGGAGCTAATTTTGAAGAAAATGTTGGCTTTATCGAAGGAAATGCTTGGCAGTATGCTTTTATGGTTCCGCATGACATTATTGGATTAAAGAAATTAATGGGTGGTGATCAAGCTTTTTCGGCGCAATTGCAGAAAATCTTTGATATTAAGCAATTTGATATGGCAAACGAACCAGATATTGCCAATCCGTATTTATTCAATTATGTGAAAGGCGAAGAATATAAAACTCAGGAAATGGTAAAGAAATTGGTTCGCGAATATTTCAAAAATGAACCAAAAGGATTACCAGGAAATGACGATACAGGCACAATGTCGGCTTGGTTGGTGTATTCGATGATGGGAATTTACCCAATTTCTCCAGGAGATCCAATTTACACCATCACAACGCCAATGTTTCATAGAGTGACGATCAAATTAGATCCAAGCTATTATAAAAAAGAAAGCATCGTAATTGAAAGACAAGAAAATAATGGCGGGAAAATCAATTCGATTGAGCTAAACGGAAAAACACGTAACAGCTTCTTTATCTCACATGATGATTTTGTGAATGGAACAAAGCTTAAAGTGATTCAAAACTAAACACACACACAACAACTATGTTACAATTAAGAATGAGGAAAACGGCCATTATTTTTGTAATGGCTGTTGGTTTTTTTAACCAGACCAACGCCCAGAAAAAGTATCCGTATCAGGATGCCAAATTACCAGTAGAAGAAAGGGTACAAGATTTGCTAAGCCGTATGACACTTGAAGAAAAAGTGCGTCAGATGGATATGTATAGAGGAGATTTTTTTAAAGATAAAGAAGATTTTGCTAAAGCTAAATCGGCAGAAAAAATCGGGAAATTAGGAATTGGAGCTATTCATGATCTTTATCCGCGTTCAGCGAAAATGATCAACGATCTTCAAACCAATGTAATCAAAGGAAACCGTTGGGGAATTCCTGCGCTGATTATGTGTGAAATGCTTCACGGTTATTTAGACGAAGGAAGTACCGCTTTCCCAATGAACATTGGACTTGGAGCAACTTGGGATGTTGCTGTAATGGACAAAGTGGGTAAAGTAATTGGTATGGAAGCCAGAGCACATGGAGTTCATTTTGGTTTTGGACCAAACTTAGATTTAGGGCGCGAACCACGTTGGGGCAGGGTTGCTGAAACTTTTGGTGAAGATGCTTTCTTGAACAGCGAAATTGGTTTGGCTTTCATAAAAGGATTGCAAGGAGACGATTTAAAATCGGATCGTTCAATTATTGCAGAACCTAAACACTTTGCCGTTCACGGTATTCCGCAAGCGGGAGGAAATTCTTCGCCAATTTTGGTGGGAGAACGTTCAGCAAGAGAAGATCATTTACCATCTTTCCAAAAAGCATTTACAAAAGGCGGTGCTTTAGGAACAATGTGTGCGTATTCTGAATTGGACGGAATTCCTTGTGCTGCAAATCACTGGTTATTGACAGATGTTTTAAGAAAAGAATGGGGTTTTAAAGGAATTGTAGTTTCAGATTTAGGAGCTATTAAATACATTCAAACTACGCATAAAGTGGCTGATTCTCCAAAAGATGCTATTAGAGAAGCAGTTTCTTCTGGCGTTGATATGCAATTTTACGATTTTAGCAATGAATTTTGGCAGAACACCATTATTGAATTGGTAAATGAAAAGAAACTGACAACTGAAAATATCGACCGTGCGGCGGGAGGAGTTTTGCGTTTGAAATTCTTGTTAGGATTATTTGAAAATCCGTACACAGAAAAAAATCTAATTAAAGAGCGTTTTCATACTCCAGAAAATCAGAAAGTTGCTTTAGAAGCGGCTCAGAAATCGATGGTTTTATTGAAAAATGATAACAACATTTTACCTTTAAGTAAATCGTTAAAAAATATTGCGGTTATTGGACCAAACGCAAATGCTTCAAGAATGGGAGGTTATGCTCCTAAAAATAGTGTTGGAGTAACTGTTTTTGAAGGTGTTCAGCAAGTAATGGGAAAAACAGCTAATGTTGTTTATGAAGAAGGTGTTCCATTAATTGTAAAAGGACAAATTATTCCATCTAAATATTTATTTACTCCAGACGAATCTCAAAACGGATTAAAAGGAGAATATTTCAATAACAGAAATCTGGAAGGAACACCAGCTTTAACTCGTATTGATAGCCAATTAGAGTTTGACTGGCCTTGGGCACCTGGTGATGGTGTGAATGTAGATGATTTTTCTATCAGATGGACAGGATTCTTAAAATCGGATCAAGCATTGGACGGTTGGTTAGGTTTAAGTTCTGATGACGGAATCAGAATGTACATTGATGACCAATTGGTAATCGACAACTGGACAAAAGGAGCGACAAGCATGGTTACAGTTCCAAAAAATATCGAAAAAGGTAAAAAATACAAAGTGCGCATTGAAATGTGGGAAGGAGGCTGGGGAGCCAGAGCTCATTTCCGTTGGAATTTAGAAAAAGTAAACCTGCAGCCAGCAATTGAAGCCGCTAAAAAAGCAGATGTTGCGATTGTAGTTTTAGGAGAATCTAACGAATTGGTAGAAGAAAACAGAGACGTTGCTTCTTTAGACTTATTCGGAATCCAGCAGCAATTGATTGAAGAGATCCAAAAAACAGGAACTCCTGTGGTTTGTGTGTTATTAAATGGCCGCCCGCTTTCTACAAATTGGATTGCTGAAAATATTCCAGCAGTTTTGGAAGGATGGTTTCCAGGTGAGTTAGGAGGAAGAGCGGTAGCCGATGTTTTATTTGGAGATTACAATCCTGGAGGAAGGTTGCCAATCACAGTTCCGAAATCAGTAGGGCAGTTACCTATATATTATAACCAAAAACCATCTGCTATACATAAATATGTAGCAGAAAGCGAGCATCCTTTATATTCGTTTGGTTACGGATTAAGTTATACGAAGTTTGAATATTCTAATTTAAAGCTGAATACTTCTGAAATTAAACCAAATGGAGAAATAAAAGTTTCTGTTGATGTTAAAAACGTTGGAAATTTGGATGGAGATGAAGTTGTTCAATTATATGTAAATGATGTTTATAGTTCTGTGACAACTCCAGAGAAAACTTTAAGAGGTTTTAAGAGATTAAATGTTAAAAAAGGAGAAACTAAAAATGTAGAATTTACACTTACTAAAGACGAGTTAGGTCTGTATAACAGGCAGTTACAGTTTGTTGTAGAGCCAGGAGACTTCGAGGTAATGGTTGGTGGAAACTCATCGGATCTTCTAAAAACCAAATTCAAGGTTTCGAACTAAAAAGTGTTAAATACCGAATAATTTTAAACGATTTTTAGTTAAAAAAATGAATACAACTAAAAAAGGTCAAAATCTATTAGATTAATAGATTTTGGCCTTTTTTATAAGGCAGAGTAGGATTACAAATGAAAACGTTTTCTTTCAATTTTGAACCAAACATTCACCAACACCTGCGAAAAAATGTCATTTGTCGAAATTATATATTGTTAACAGAATGTATTCTTAAATTTAACATGTTATTAACTCTAAAAAAACAACTAATATGATTAAAAGCGTACTAAAATTACTGTTTGTCATATGCCTTTTTGGGTTCCAAGGCCTACAAGCGCAGACAACAGTAAAAGGAACGATAACAGATGCTCAAAGCGGAATTCCAATTCCTGGAGCAAATATTATTGTTAAAGGAACTAAAACGAGTGCTTCATCAGATTTTGATGGTAAATACAGCATTAGCGTTCCAAATCAATCAGCAGTTTTAGTTTTTACTTATGTAGGATCTTCTACAAAAGAAGTTGCTGTTGGATCACAAACTACAATTAACGTATCATTAGGTCCAGATACGCAGCAATTAGGAGAGGTAGTCGTTACAGCTCTTGGTATTAAAAGAGAGAAAAAAGCAATTACGTATTCTGCACAAAACGTTTCTGTAGACGAACTTTCTGAAGCTAGATCATTAAACGTTGCCAACTCACTTTCTGGTAAAGTTGCAGGTCTTAACTTCTCTACAACATCAAATGGTGTGGGTTCTTCTTCTAGAATTACTTTAAGAGGTAACAGATCTCTTAACGGAAACAATCAGCCTCTTTATGTAGTAGATGGTGTGCCAATTTCTAACGGAACAACGAATACAAACCCTGATATTGATACAGGAGGAACTACTCAGCCTGATGGTATCTCTAACATTAACCCAGAAGATATTGCTTCGATGACTGTTTTGAAAGGGCCATCTGCAGCAGCTCTTTATGGATCTAGAGCATCAAATGGTGTAATCGTAATTACAACTAAATCTGGAAAATCTGGAAAAACTTCAGTTTCGTTATCATCTAACTTTATGGCTTCTTCTGCTTATAACTTGATGAATTTACAAAACGAGTACGGACAAGGTACAAATGGAAATTATGTTTCTAACTCAAGCTCAAGCTGGGGTGCGCCTTTAGACGGACGTCAGGTATCTGCTTGGCAGTTGGTTCGTAATCCAAATTATGCAGGACCAGCTACACAAAGCTATTCTCCACAGAAAAACAACGTTATTGATTTCTACAAAACAGGATATAACTTAGCAAACACTTTGACTGTTACAGCTGGTAACGAAAAAGCGCAAGGATATTTCTCTTATACTAACACACGTGCTGAAGGTATTGTTGGAGGAAACCAATTGGACAGACACAATCTTAACTTAAGATTGACTAGTAAAATTACAGACAGATTAACTTTAGATGCTAAAACAAACTACATCGTTCAAGATATCGATAACTTATTGAGAACTGGTGAAGAGTCTATTGGAACATCTGCTTATTTATTACCTCGTAGTATCGCTTACAACGATTACAAAGATTTCGAATATATCGATGCTGCAGGACAAAGACAAGTAAACTATTTCCTTGACGAAACTGGAGCTCCAGGAGGAAACCCATTCTGGTCTGCTTTAAGAGATGATGCTCGTACAGATAAAAGAAATAGATTTATTGGTTTAGCTTCTCTTAAATATGAGTTTACAAAAACTTTAAGTTTACAAGGTAGAGCTGGTTTAGACCAAATGACAAACAAAAACGTAAGAAACAGATATGCAACTGCAGCTTTCAACAGCAACATGGGTTCATACAGTGAATCTTATGAAACAGTAAGCGAATTAAACATTGATGCTTTACTTTCTTACAATGAAAAATTCGGAGATTTCTCTATCGGTCTTAATGCTGGTGCGAGTTCATTGCAACAAAACAGTTCAGCTTTAAATTCTGGTGGTGTATTAAGTAAAAGAAACTTCTTCGCGTTATCAAACGTGCAAACAGTTCAATCTACTTCTACAGCTTCAGAGAAAAGAATTAACTCTGTTTACGGATTTGGTCAAATTGGTTTCAGAAACTACTTATTCTTAGATTTAACAGCTAGAAATGACTGGTCTTCTACTTTACCAGAAGATTATTTCTACCCATCTTTCGGACTTTCTGCTGTTCTTTCTGATATGTTTACATTGCCAGAAGTAATTAGTTTTGCAAAATTAAGAGCTTCTTATGCTCAAGTGGGTAACGATACAGATCCTTATCAAACACAACAAAGATTCTCTTACATTGGTGGTAATGGTGGTATGTTATACGGACAAAACACAAAAGCAAATCCAAACTTGAAACCGGAGATTTCTTCTTCTAATGAGTTTGGTGCTGATGTTAGATTTTTCAACAACCGTTTAGGTTTAGATTTCACATACTTTAAAACGTTAACAAACAACCAAATTTTCTACATCAACACTCCTGAGCCTTCTGGATATTCTAGAGCAATCGTAAACGGTGGAGATATTGAAAATAAAGGTTTTGAGTTCACGCTTAGTGCAACGCCAATTCAAACACAAAACTTCTCTTGGGATATTACAGCAAACTACGCTTCTTATAAGTCAAAAGTAAAATCTATCTTTGAAGGACGTGATGAATTAGTAATCGGTGAAGGACGTTTAGTTAGAAGTAAAGTAGTTAAAGGTGGAGAATATGGTGATTTATACATCAAAGGTTTCCAAAGAAATGAAGCTGGAGAAATTTTAGTAAACAGCGCTGGTATTCCATTAGCAACAAATGGTTTTGATGTTCGTGCTGGTAACTTTAACCCAGATTGGACTGCAGGTTTCAAAAATAACTTCAAATACAAAGATTTCTCTTTAAGCTTCTTAGTTGACTTTAGAATCGGTGGTGAAGTTATTTCATACACTCAAGCTAGACAAGCTGGTTTAGGGGTAAGTGATATTACTTTGGCAGGAAGAAATGGTGGAATCGTTGTTGATGGTGTTATAGATAACGGAAACGGAACTTACACTCCAAATACAACAAGCATTAATGCTGAACAATACTGGACAGCAATCGGTCAAAGAACTCCAATTGCAGAGCCATTCGTTTATGATGCTACAAACATCAGATTAAGAGAGCTTGTTTTTGGTTATTCAATGCCAAAACGTTTATTAGGTAACTCAGGATTTACAAGCATCGATTTCTCATTAGTAGGTAGAAACTTGTTCTTCTTCTTAAACAAAGCTAAGTACTTTGATCCAGAAGCAGGAGCAGGTACAGGTAACTTGCAAGGTATAGAATCTTTCAACATTCCATCAACGAGAGATTATGGAGTGAATGTTAAATTTGGATTTTAATTAAAAAAGAGACATCATGAAATATAGTTTTAAAATAAAAACATTAGGAGTTGCTTTAATGGCAGTTTCGATTTTATCAAGCTGCACTGGCGATTTTGATGAAATAAACAAAGATCCTAATTCATTAACTGAAGATCAGTTAGATGCTACATTAGCTGGTCCTGCATTTGCTTCGGCTTTATACGCAGGTATACACAATGGTTCTTACTCATCTCCAGGAGTAGATGATCAAGGTACTTGGGGTATTGCTACAGGTATTTTATCTTCAACTTTTATTCACTATTTAAACTGTGGATACGGAACGGAAAGAAATGCTTTCGTTAATGGATACGAAGGTAGAGGATGGACAAGATTTTACACCGTTGCGGCTCCAGCTTTATCAAATGCTATTAAAGCATCTGAAGGAAACGCAGAAGCTACTGCAATCTTAAAAATCTGGAAAGTTTTCATGTACAACCAAATGGTTGATGCTTACGGACCAATTCCTTATACTGAAGCTGGTAACGGAAAAGATAAAGTTCCTTACGACAGCGTAGAATTTATTTATGCAGATTTCTTTAAACTATTAGATGAAGCAAATGCAACATTAGCTTCAACTTCTGTAACTTCGGTTGCCTCTCTTGCCCCAAATGATAGAGTTTATTCAGGAAATGTTGACAAATGGAGAATCTTCGGAAACAGTATGAGATTACGTTTGGCCTTAAGAATTTCGGATAAAGAACCTGCAAATGCAAAAACTCAAGCTGAAGCTGCAGTAGCTGCTGGAGTTATGCAAACCAATGATCAAAGCGCTTTCTTTAAAGCAAGTAACATTACTCCAAACAATTTAAACATGATTGTAAATAGCTGGGGTTATGTAATGACCTCTTCTATGGAAAGTATCTTAGTAGGGTACAATGATCCACGTTTAGCTAAATGGTTTGCCCCAATTGCTTCAGGAGTGTATAGAGGAAATCCAGTTGGAGGTTTAGAAGATCAATTCGGAACTACTGAATTCTCTAAATTTAACAATAATGTTTTAGGAAATGGTTCTAATAACACACTTAGCGAAACTAAAAACATTGAAATCTTCATGGCTTCTGAAAACTACTTAAGTAGAGCAGAAGGAGCTTTAAATGGATGGAACATGGGAGCAGATGCTAAGACTTTGTATGAAACAGGTATTAGATTATCTCTTGCGCAATGGGGAGTTACAGAAGCAGCTGACGTTAATGCTTATATAGCAGGAACAACATTGCCAACATTACCAAACATTTTGACAGTATATCCAACTTTAGATTTACAAGATATTCCAGTTAAATTGCCTGTGGCTTGGTCTGCATCTACTGCTGATCAAAGAACTCAAATTGCAGTTCAGAAGTACTTAGCAATTTTCCCAGAATCTTGGGAAGCTTGGGCAGATTTACGTAGAAGCGATGCTAAAGTAATCTATCCAGTTTTAAATACGGATAACCCAGATGCTGGAGTTGGTAAATCTTTAATGAAAAGAATTATTTACACTACAAATGAGTACTCATCAAACAAAGCGGCTGTAGATGACGGAGTTTCTAAATTAGGAGGTCCAGATTCTGGTGGAACAAGACTTTGGTGGGACACAAAATAATTAATTTGGTAAAGTAAAAGATCAAAAGATTTGTTACTTGAGCAGAAGGAGAGGTAACTCTCCTTTTGTTTTATATATAAACCACTGAATTTTTGCCCCAGCTTTAATTCGTTACATACAATTATAATCTATATCAAAATAAAATGA
The DNA here is from genome assembly GCF_058135255.1 of Flavobacterium sp. LK-23. NCBI lineage: Bacteria > Pseudomonadati > Bacteroidota > Flavobacteriia > Flavobacteriales > Flavobacteriaceae > Flavobacterium > Flavobacterium sp. LK-23. Next base: position 54,938 of record NZ_JBYUVT010000013.1, on the reverse strand, counting down.
TTTTAAAGAAAAAATATGCTGTAGCAGTTCTATTGGCTTTATTTCTTTTTTCTAATGGAATAAAAGCACAAATGAAGGCAGTAAATATTGAAAGCAGTTATATTGCAGATCCACCTGTTACCACAAACAGCCATGCCTCAACTTTGGTCGAATACAAACCCAATGAGATTTTAGCCGCTTGGTTTGGTGGAAAATATGAAGGTGCAAAAGATGTCGGAATTTATATTTCGGCTTATAAAGACAAAAAATGGTCTGCACCAAAAGAACTGATTCAGCCCTTAATTAAAAACGGAGACACACTACCATGTTGGAATCCGGTTTTGTTTAAAAGCAAAAGCGAGAATTTGTATTTGTTTTATAAAATTGGAAAAAATCCGAGAGAATGGTTTGGCGCTATGATTGTTTCGAAAGATAACGGAACAACATGGGGAGAACCAAAATATCTTCCAGATGGAATTTTAGGTCCAATTCGAAATAAACCAATCGAAACTACGCCAGGTGTAATTTTATGCGGAAGCAGTACAGAAAGTGTAGGTACCGATGAATGGCGTGTGCATGTTGAAGAATATACAGAAGCAAAAGATTCTTGGAAGAAAATAGCAGTAGAAAACAATGAGAACTTTGATATTATTCAGCCAACATTTTTAATTCATAGTGCTACCGATATTCAGATGTTATCTCGAAGCAAACACAATAAAGTAGTTTCGAGTTGGTCGGGAGACAATGGCAAAAGTTGGATTAGAACCAATACTATAAATGTCATTAATTCCAATTCTGGAATTGATGCCTTAACAATCAATAAAAATCTGTTTTTATTGGTGAATAATCCGCTGCCAATAGGCAAAGACTGGTTTAACGGACGAAATATTCTAGATGTTGAATACTCTAAAGATGGTTTAAAATGGACGAAATTAATCGATCTCGAAAAACAAGAAAAAGGAGAATTTAGTTATCCAGCCATAATCCAGACCACAGACAAAAGAATACACATTTTGTATACTTATGATCGAAAATATATTAAACATACTTCTTTTGAGCTTAGTCTATAATATTCTGTAAAACAAAATATGCAAACTTTAAAACACTTTCTTCCAGCAATTTTATTTTTGAGTATTCAATTGAATGCTCAAAGTAATGACTTGTCTAAGACCTTTTACAAACATGACAAATTTCTTTCATCAGATAAATTAGAAGGACGTTTTGTTGGAACAAAAGGAAACAATGAAGCAGCAGCTTATATTCTCAAGTATTTTAAAAAATATGGATTAAAAGAGTTCAACCATTCTTATTATCAGCCTTTCAAAGTATTTGTCAAAGAAGGAATCAATAAAATGAAATCGGATAGTGTGGCAACGAAAAATGTTGTGGGTTATATTGAAGGTTCAGATCCTACTTTGAAAAACGAATACATCGTAATCGGTGCGCATTACGATCACTGGGGTTGGGGCGGACAAGGTTCTGGAAGTAAAAAGAAAGAAGCCTTTGCTATTCATAACGGAGCAGATGATAATGCATCTGGAGTTTCGGCTTTGCTGTGCATTTTAGAAGAAATCTCAAAACAAAAGGTAAAACCAAAACGAAGCATCATTTTTATTTCGTTTAGCGGAGAAGAAGAAGGATTACTCGGTTCAAAGTATTTTGTCAATCATCTTCCCGTTCCAAAAGAAGCTGTAAAAGTAATGCTCAATATGGATATGGTCGGAAGATTGAACGATAAAAAAGAGCTTTATATGGGAGGCGCGGGAACTTTTCCAAACGGAGTAGAATTAATGAAAAAGCTACAAGAAAACTCAGGATTAAATCCTGTTATCCACGCAGGAGATGTAGGCGGTTCAGATCATGTTTCTTTTTATAAAGAATCCATTTCGGCCGTTGGTTTCCATACAGGCGGACATCCGCAATATCACACTCCAGATGATGATATTGATTTGATTAATTCAGATGGAGGCGCATTAGTTTCAAAATATATTTATAACGCACTCATAAAAATTGCCAATTACGAAGAAGCTTTGGTTTTCATTAAACAGAACTAAACAAAGCATTATTCAATACAATAAATTAAGTCGACTAGTGAAATTAATGCCTGTTCAATTTCACAAAATGAGTTAAGTTAATTAGTTTTTGTTTTTTGAAAAGACGGTATCTATTAAATATTATAGACGCCGTCTTTCATTTTAAAAGCAATATAGCCATAGTATCTGGTTTTGTTTCTAATAAAAATTTCCTTGTATTTTAGTATTTGCTTAAATAATAAAATTAGTTATTTTTGTCGTATGGATAACAATTCTTGTATTAGACAAAAGGCAGACATTAAACAAATTAATCGTTGTAAAGAACGAATTTCGGAGCTGCATAATTCTTTTGATTATTTATCGAATGGACTTGAATTGGCAGGGAATAATGTAAGATTGAGAATCTTATTTCTGCTTTATGAGGAAAAACGGCTTTGTGTTTGTGATTTAAGCGATATTCTAAACATGACAATTTCTGCTGTTTCTCAACATCTTCGAAAACTCAAAGATCGAAAGCTTATTATAACTGAAAGAGAGGCACAAACTATTTTTTATTCATTGACAGAAGAGTATGAAAAAATGCTGAATCCATTTTTTAAAATACTTAACGATAACAAAATTTTCGAAACAAATGAAAATGAATAAGAAACTAATCGGCACTGGGCTTTTGACTGCGTTTGCAGCTTCATTATGTTGTATTACACCAGTTCTGGCTCTTATAGCAGGAACAAGCGGACTTGCTTCAACTTTTTCTTGGCTTGAACCTTTTCGTCCGTATTTTATTGGCTTAACAATTTTAGTGCTCGCTTTTGCTTGGTATCAAAAACTAAAACCACAAAAGAAAACAGATTGCAATTGTGAAACCGATGAGGAAACAAATTTTGCGCAGACAAAATCATTTTTAGTAATTATTACTGTAGTAGCAGTTTTGCTTTTAGCATTTCCATCGTATGCTCATATTTTCTTTCCAGATTCTGAAAACAAAATAATTGCTGTCGATGCGTCTAAAATTCAGAAAGTTGAGTTTACGATTAAAGGAATGACTTGTTCGGGTTGCGAGCATCATATTAAAACGGAAATTAGCAAACTCGAAGGCATTGTCGACGTGTTGGTTTCTTATGAGAAAGGAAAAGCGATTGTTAGATTCGACAATACGAAAGTCAGCATTGAAGAAATAGAAAAAGCAATCAATTCTACTGGTTATACAGCATTAGAAAATAAAATTATAATAGGATGAAAATTGAATTACAATCCATACTAACTTGTCCTAATTGCGGACACAAAAAAGAAGAGACAATGCCAACAAATGCTTGCCAATATTTTTACGAATGCGAAAAGTGCAAAACAATTCTAAAACCTTTAGAAGGTGATTGCTGTGTTTATTGCAGTTTCGGTTCTGTAAAATGTCCTCCGATTCAAGAAAACAAGAAATGCTGTTAATAATGAAATGAAACTATCATAAAAAAACATTCCGCTTACTATAAATAGAAGCGGAATGTTCGATTAAAAAAAAACTCAAGTGATGAATTTTTCACAGACCGTTTTCACAGCCGTATATTTTTAGAATACCCCAATGTAGTGGTTTCCTGGTTTGTTCAATAATTTGGCACCTTTAGTAACTTTTCCAGAAGGAATATCAATTACATAAATGTTACCATCTTTTCCAACTGGAGTAACAGCAATGTAGAAGCTGTTTCCATCAACAACAAAACCTTGATATTGTCCAAAATCTAAGTCAGCATCATAATCAATACCTTCAACTTTTTGTGCTGTTCTAGCATTCAAATCAAGTCTTGCTACATAACCTTGATTCGTACCTTCAAAAGTATAAACCGCATAAGCAATTCCGTTTCCAACATATCTCCAAGCATCAATATAACTTCCTTTTACTCCTAAAGCAGTATCTAAACTAAATACATAATTGTCATCGTATTGATTGTTTTGATTGATTTTTAAGATATAAGAACCTTTTTGAGTATCTCTTTGTGTTGCTTGATAAATGTTACCGTCAGTAGCCACAAAACTGTTAAAACTTCTGTATCCGCTAGTATCACCAAAAGCAACTTTTGAAGTAATTACCACTGGATTTTCTAAAGAAGGATAATCAACCACAACAGATTTAGATCCTAAACGAGTAAAAGTAGTTTCGTTTTTTGATGGATCAGCAGTGTTTGTTTTACGCATCCAAGTTCCGATGATTAATTTGTTTCCTGCTTTATTTAATGTTGGAGCATCTAAACGGAAAATATGATGTCCTTGTGCTTCTTCTTCAGCAGTCAAAGGAATATCATATTGTTTGTAAGCAGAAATTAAAGTCTGTTTCATGTCTAGAGACAAAACAGTCGCTTTTCCTCTTGTGTTTTTATATGATTTATCTTCATTTACATTAACAATTGGAGTAGCGATGTTTACCGCAACACCTGTTTTATCACCATCAAAAAGTTTTACCCATCTTGGAGAAGTTCCCGCATATTGAGAAATATTCACTTTAGCATCAGATTGTGCAAAATTGTTTCCTCCGTTTACTTTGTACGTCATGAATTCTCCACCATTTGCACCCGTGTAAGTGATGTTGAAAAGCGTGCTTCCATCTACAGAAGATTGCAGACGAGCTGTTCTGCTAGATTGCACAGGAGAACCGTTATCGTAAACGTTTACAGAAAAGTTAGGATCAATTGCGTTTTCTTTGCTAATCGCGTAAACTTTTGTACCACCATTTCCGTCACCTGGATCTGTTTGCATTACTGCTCCTGCAACCGTAATCCAACGTCCTTCTGTAACCGGATTAACAGGTTCTGAATTTTTATTATCGTCGCTACTGCAAGCCGTAGTTAATGCAAATGCACTAACTAGTAAGCTAGATGTAAATAATTTAAATGTGTTTTTTTTCATCTTTATTGCATTTAAAAATTAGTTATTAATTGAGTGATTAAAATTTATTTAAGGTATAGTTGAGTTTTAAATAAAAAGCTCTTCCTGGTTTTTGGGCCGCAAAATTGTCATAAACCTGTTCGTCAAATACATTTCTTGCATCAAAACTTACTGTGAATTGCTTGTTCGGAAAAACATAGCTCAAACCTAAATCTTGAGGAAACTGCGCTGTAGTTCTATCAGTTTCAAGCCAAGAAGTATAAAACGGAGCTACATAACCGCAGTAGTAATACAGATTAAGCTCTGATTTGCTCTGAATTATATTTTTAAAGTTGTACTGAAGATTGGCGTTTAAATTAAAGAAAGGCTCATTAGGAAGCTGTTTGTTATAATTCGGTAGAATGTTTCCGTTTTTATCGTATTTATCTTTAAACAGCGCATTGAATTTGGAAAGATTCATCCCTGCAAAAAAGCGATTATTATATGAATATTGGAAAGAAGTTTCAAAACCAACAGATTGTGCTTTTCCTAAATTTACAAAAGGTGAAGCTTGAATAGCCTCATTTACACGATCACTAATTTGGCGGACAATTTTATCTTCGGTATTTCTCCAAAAAGCATTTCCTGAAACGGTAAGTTTGTGATTATTCATTTCGTACGGACCAAAGCGCAAACCTGCATTGAAGTTATTGCTCTGTTCTGGTTTTAATCCAGAATTGCTAATGATATTTTCTCCAGGATTACCAAATATTTCATTTTCTGAAGGAAGTCTAATTGCTTTTTCAGCAGAAGCCATAGCCATTACTTTTGGTAGAATAGAGTAAGAAGCGGCAATTCCGTAACCATTATAATTTGTTCTTTTAGAAGTAACAACTTCTCTTACCACACTTTGGCCATTTTCAGTCACAACTTGCGGATCTCTCTGTTCATTTTTCAAGTTATAATTTTTGAAAAAAAGATTCGCTCTCAGTCGAGATTCAAATGCTGTCATTTCGTAAGCAAATGAAGAAACCGTTTTGGCTAAATCTCTAGTAACGATGAAATTGCGAGTGATTTCTGGTTGCATTTCATCAAGATCATTTCTGTCAAGAATGTAAGTCATAACATTGACAAGCACTTTATGATTTTCGGTAATCGAATAACTTAAACCCGCTCGAGTATTAAAAATATTCGATTTCATATGATTGATAGTTGGTGCGCCCTGTTGTGCTCCAGTATTCGTTAAAATAGGCTGACCGTAAAGACCAAGCGCTTTTTCGCCATTCCAATTGTAATTCCATTTTACAGTATCGTTAATTACGTCATTTCTATGGCTGTAAACAGAAATAAGAGAGAAATCAAGGTTCTTAATTAAAAAGTCCTTTTTGTTGTAAGTCACACTAAAAACATTCGCAGCAGATTCGCTAAAACGTCCTTTATAAGGTTTAGTCATATATTGCCCATGCTGAATCTGATTGTAATCTTGGGAACCATTGTAGCTAATAAGAAGATTGTCTGCCCAATCTACATTGGTAAAACCAGCTTCTAATCTTCCTCCAAAAGATCGGTACATGCTTTCAAATCGCTTGGCGCGAATGTATTCGTAACGTCCGTTTGGCGCTATGTTGTAAACCCATTTTCCCCAAACTTCATAATCATTGTCAGAGTAATTTTGAAAAGCATTTGCCTTTACTGTGAATCCGTTTTTATCTCTAAAAGAAGCATTAACATTAGATTGAACGGTATTAAAAGAACCGTAAGAAACAGAAGCATTCAAACTGTTTTTGGCACCTTTTTTCAAAACGACATTAATGGCACCTCCAAGTGAATCATCTGCTAAATAAGCTGGAACGACTCCTTTAAAAACCTCAATTCTTTCGATCAAAGCAGGCGGAATGCTATTTAAACTAAAAGAGGCACCATAAGTCTGAATAGGAACTCCGTCAATAAAAATTCTGATGGCATTTCCAGACATTCCGTTGATATTGTAAGTAACAGCAGAACCTAAACCACCATTTTGTCTAATTCTAACGCCGCCCGAACGGTCTAATAAATCATTAGTTTGCAAGTTTCTTTTTGCCGCTTCTTGCGTTTCAATCACGTTAACCGCAAAGCCTTTTTCTATAATGTCTTTTTTGAAGGTTTTTTTCTCAATTTTTACTTCTTTAAGCGCTTTCGGATCTGTTATTTTTTCTAATGCAATATTGATCTGGTGCAACGGACGATTAACAGAGATATTTATTGTTTTCGGTTTAGCTTCCATAGAAGAAATTTCCAAGTTGTAGCTTCCGTAAGCCAAACCTTTTATTTCAAACTGACCGTCATTATCAACTACAACAAACTTTTTCGTTCCTGCAATTTGAACCGACGCGCCAAAAGCAGTTTCATTATTAGCAAAATAGACTTTTCCAGTAATTTTTCCGGTTTGTGACCAAGCTGAAATGGTAAATAAAAATAGAAGTAAAATTGTTCTCATATTGAGTCTGCAAATAAAAGTGCTGCAAACTTATGCGATAATTTAAATTTAATCTAAATAAAGCAATTAGAAGATTATTAGAATTGAGAGAAGGATTCTAATGTTATTTTAATGTTGTTTTTGAGTTATGGGTTATAAGTTATGAGTTGTGAAATGTGAATAGGAAATTCGTGTTTTGTCCTTCTGAGTGAAGTTGAAGAATATGCACAAAGTGAATGTTTTAATCTCGCAAAGTCGCGAAGCTCATTTATGAGTTGCCTCCAGCTTTAGCTGGAGGTTATTTTTAAAAGGAAATGAAAAAGGCTTTAGCCGAAGTAAGTTTGGCTAAAGCCCCTTATGTAGAATTTATTTATACCTAATAGCTAAAGCCGGAGGCAATTCATGACCCATAACTCATAACTCATAACCGATAACCTATAACTTATAAGAGAAGTTTTTAGACTTAACAACTTTTCCTTTATCAGTAATCATTACACAACTGTAATCAGGGAATTTTTGAAGTAAAAGCAAGCCTTCTTTTTGACCTAAAACCATCATTGAAGTGCTTAATCCGTTTGCGGTTTCTGCGTTCGGACCAAAAACGGTAACACTGCATAAGCCTGTTGCAGGATAACCTGTTGCAGGATTTATAATATGAGAATAGCGTTTTCCGTTAAAAACAACAAACTTTTCATAACTGCCAGAAGTCGTTACAGCACCTTCTTTAAGCGGAATTGCGGCCAAAATTTTTTCAGGCATAAACGGATTTGTAATTCCGATTTTCCAATCTTTTCCGTTGGGTTGTTTTCCCCAAGTGCTCATATCTCCAGAACCGTTTATAATTCCGGCTTGGACACCTTTTGCAATCATCATAGCGCGGCATTTATCGGTTGCATAACCTTCGCCTAGAGCGCCAAAACCAATTTTCATTCCTTTTAATTTCAAGAAAATAGTTGATGCTGTACTGTCTAGAATAATGTTTTTGTACCCCACTTTTTCCACCGATTTTTTTATGGCTTCCGCCGAAGGCATTTCGGTCATCGAACCATCAAATTTCCAAATGCGATCTAAAGCAGCAAAACTAACGTCAAATCCGCCATTGGTAATTTCAGAAAATTTAATCGCTCTTTGCGCTAATTCGAAAACTTCGCGATCCACTTTTATAGGTTTTATTCCAGCATTCTGATTGACTTCAGAAACTTGAGAAGTAGGTTTCCAATCGGAGATTAAATTTTCAATTCGCGTAATCTCTGCAATAACTTCATCTATATTTTTTTCTGCCGAAAGCGAATCTTTATCTACTATAGAAATGTCAAAACGGCCACCCATAAGAAGAGTCGTTCTCTTACGTAATACTTGCGAATATGAAGATAAACAGCAAACAATTACAAAAAACAATGAAATTTTATATGACATTAATTTATTCATGAAAATGTATTTAAAGAATTCTAAAAAGCTCCAGAGGAGCAAAATATTTATAGAAACAGATTTGTTACCTATCAATAAAGCTCCAGCGGAGCGATATCTCTAGATTATGTATGTCGTCCCTCTGGGGCTTTAGCTGTATGCGGATAAAATTAAATCTATAAATATATCATCCCTCTGGGATTTGTTTTAAAATTAGGAATTAGGAATTAAGAATTAAGAATTCAACTTAGAAATCAACAATCTAAAATCAGAAATCTAAAATTACTTCTAATAACAATCCGTTAAAAATTGTTTGTTGGCTTTGTATTCTTCCAGTGTTTTTAATCCTTTTGCTATACACAATTCACTTAAAATAGCCTCAACATCTTTCTGCATGGCAAGCGAACCGCAGATCATAACGACACCGCCTTTTTTGAATAAATTCGTAAAGAACGATGAATCTCTTTTAATCAAATCCATGACATAAATATGCTCGGCTTCACGAGATAGCGCCACATGAAAATTATCCAGATGCTCTTTTTGCATCATTATGTTAGCAAACTTTTTATAAGCCATTAAAGTTGGCGTTTCCATCCTAAATCCGCTATACAAATGAAGTTCTTGTTTTGCTTTGTTTTGTTCGATCATTCCTAAGAAAGGAGCAATTCCTGTTCCGTTAGAAATAAAAGCCACCTTTTGCGCTTTCTTTGGAAGATGAAAAGCAGGATTTTTTACAATTTGTGCTTTTATCACATTTCCTGGTTCTAAAGCATTTAGAAAACCAGAACCCAATCCGTTTGGATGCAGTTTTACAACAAGCTGAATATTTCCAGAATGATTTCCGATAGAGTAGAGGCGTTCTCTAGAATCGTTGGCAGGATAAATAGCCAATAAATCGCCAGAACTGAATTTAATTCTTGCACTAGCTCTTAAAGTCAGAATAAAAGTATGTTCGGTATCAGAAATTGGCGTTTTGTCTAAAACCATTAATTTCTGTAAACCTTTTGGAATATGATTATATAGCGATGGAGTTGTTGCTAGCGGAATTCCCGTTTTTTCACTCCATAATTTCACCCATTCTACAAACTCAACAGCCGATTTATCATTTACAGTCTGCAAATCTAAGTAGCGATCTGCCCATTTTTGTTTTTCTAAAAGCTGGTCAATTTCAATGGCAAATTGGCAAAAATCAGGATATGATTTAGAACCAAAACCAACCACAGAGAAATGAATATTCTGATCTTGATTCTGTCTTTCTAATATAGTTTTGAATTGAGTTGCATTTGAAGGGGCGTCTCCCAAACCATGAGTTGACGTAAAAACAATAATGTGTTCTGCCTTCGGATAAGTCGAAAATTTATTTAGTTCGCTAACAAAAACTTTTTGTCCATGATTGATCAATTGTTTCTGAATTGAATTGGCAAATCGGAACGAACTTCCATTCTCTGAACCAACCAAAAGAATAAAAGTACTTTCACTGGCTTTAAATTTATTTTTAATTCGGCTAGATCTTCTTTTTAAAGTAATGGCAAAACCAGAATAAATAAAGAATAAAATATTGATGCACGCTATTGCTAAAATTATAGCCCAGATTCCGTTAATTCTTCCCGTATGAAGATCTAAACTTAATGCCGCAAATTGAGTTCGCATTGGCGAAAGCTTTTCAGAAATTACAGCTCCTGTAACTTGATTCACTTCAACCTCTTTGTCTTTCAATTCAATAATATAATATTCTTCAGGATCATCAGTAAAAGGAAATTCAATTTTCTTTACATCAGATAATAAAGTAGTATTGAAAATTGAAGTTGTTTTGGTTTTGTCTGAAAGTTCTGTTTTTACGGGTTTTGTTTTTTCTTCGCCCATAAAAAAGTTGAATCTTTCTAATGATAAATAAGTTCCGGTAAGTGAAATAATCAAAATCGGAATTAAAGCCAATCTTCCTAAAAGCACATGATAATATTGTGCAAAATATTCTTTGATTATTTTAGAAAAGAAATTTCGAATGCCGCGCTGTCTTTTTAAAACTAGCACTAAACCTGAAATTGATATTAGAAATAAACAAAAAGAAATTACACCCACAAAAAATCGTCCTGCCTCATGAAGAAATAGCGAACGGTGCAAACTTGTAATCCAATTTATGAATTCGGTTTTCTTTGCAGGAGCTCCGAGCGTTTTTCCGGTCTTTGGATCAATATAGGCTTTTACGTCATTTCCATCTGCATCAATTGCCTGAAGTGTTACAAACTGATTGTAATCTACACTCAATTCTGTAATTTCTGGATACACTTTCTTTAAAATTGGCAAAGTTTCGCCCAAAGTTATTTTATTAAAATCCTCTGCTTTGTACGGAAGTGTTTTTTCCTGAACCGCATCGACAGCCAGAATGATTCCAGTTACCGAAGCCAAAAGCAAAAAAATAGAAGAAAATAAGGCTAAAGCCAAGTGTGCGTAACGCCAGAAAGAAAGAGTCATTGAGTATTCTATTATAAAACATTTAAAGCTTTGTCAAAGTTTAAAACGATGACAAAGCTCAGATTTTAATTCTAAGCACAAAAATAAAATTTGTACTCATTATAAGGTTAAAAAATAATGTGCTAAAGATTATATTTTGTTTAACCTTACATATTTGATGTAACCTTTACCATCTGTTTTTTCAGCTAGACCTTCAGTTGTTAGCGGAATTTCAAGATCGCTTACATAGTATTTCTGGTCTTCAACAGCCGACTCAAAACGAAGTTTATAGCCTTTATTGATTTTAGAATTTTCGATTTCGATCGTTGTTACACTGCGGTCTCCACCAGTTACAGAAGCACCAGTTTTAGCGCTGATATCGTCATTTTTCTGAGTATGGAATTTGTTCCATTCTTTTAATGATTTGTACCATTTTTTATCATCGCCCATTACATAAAGTGTCTTTTCGTACTCACCAGCCGAATTAACAAGAGAAACAACGATATAAGCACCTTCGCCCATATAGTTATTCATTTGAAGCATGATTTTGTATTTGCTTGATTGCGCCTGAGATTGGAAAGAAACTAAAAAGATAAAAGCGCTGGTAAGAGCAATTTTTAATATTGATTTCATGAAAATAAGTTATGAATTATGAGTTTTAAGTTATGAGTTATGAGTTATTGGTTATTAGTTATGAGTTATGAATTGTAGACTTAGATTTTTAACTCATAACTCATAATTCATAACTCCTAACTTTTTAAAAGCTATTTTAAAAACTCAACTGAGATATTATTTTTTGTTAGCAGATCATTTTCTTTTGCTAAAGCATAAGCCGTTTCGTCAAACTCTGTGCTAATGTCTTTTTTAGCTCCTGCTGAAACTAAATATTTTAAAATAGAATCATCTTTAGAAGTCATGGCTGCTCTATGTAAAGCCGTTAAGCCATCTTTATTTTTAGCGTTGATATCTACTTTTAAATCAGTGATTTTTTTAAGAAGAGAAACATCATTTTTAGTAATCGCTATATGATATAAAGTGTTTCCATCTTTTTGAGGAGTCGCAAGGTTTAATCCTTTGTCTTGAAGTAATTTGGCTTTAGCATCAAAAGGATCTACAGCTGCTTTCTCTCTTCCTGCCGGACGATAAGATTGTACCAAGTAAACACCTAAATTATTTCCATCTTTGTCTTTTACATTTACATCTGCACCTTTAGTCAAAAGTAAATTTACAGCATCTGGAGTTCCGTTTCTAACAGCAAAAGTCAAAGCTGATTCTCCTTTTAAATTTTGTACGTTTATGTTTTTAGCTTTCGGAAGAAACAGTTCTAAAACAGCAGTTTCTTTAGCTCCAGATGCTACCATAATGGGTGTATTTCCTTCTTTATCGGCGATGTTTGCATCAACACCTTTTCCTAAGAAATATTGAATAATTTCTTTCTGATTTGGTTTTCCAGCCAAAAAGTGCAATACATTTTGTCCCGCTTTATTTTGAGAAGTCGCTTTAATTTTTACTTCTTCAACCAAATATTTATAAGTTTCAAGAGTATTAGTTTCTCTACGGCTTCCTTGCGCAGCAAATAAAAGCGCATTGCTAGTTGGTTTAATGCCTTTTTCTAAAAGTTTTTTCAAAAGAGCAATATTACCAGATCTTGCAGCATATGTAAAAGCAGTGTTTCCGTCATTGTCTACATCTTTTAAAGACATTCCTTTTGTAGCAAAATAGTCTGCAGCTTTTAGATCTTTATCAGAAGCAATGGCTAGAAGTAAAAGGTTGGCTCCATTTGCATATTTTTTTGTCGGATTAAGTCCAGCTTTAAAGAAAGCGTCGTACATCGCAGCATCTGACTGACCGTTTGAAGCGGCAAAATCAGCAGGAGCAGTTCCGTGGCTGTCTTCAAAATTTACATCAGAACCTTTACCAATTAAATATTGAACCAATTCAGTATTTCCTCTATAGGCTGCCCAGTGCAGGTAGATACGATTATCGTGCGTTAATTTTGTGATTGAATTTCCAGGCTGCTCCACTAAAAACTTGATAGTTGCAAAGGGAGTATCATTATTAATCGCCAACGTTGTAACATCAAATGCGTTTGCATTAGCTTCAGCAGGATTATTTCCTTTAGCGATTTCTGCCTGAACCGTTTCAACAGTCGGTGAGGTTTTCCAGAAAGCGGCATCTAGCAACGCGTTTTTTTGCTGAGCACTCACAAAGAAAGTAACAGCAAATGCAAAAGAAACGAAAAGATTCTTTTTCATATTTCGATAATTTATGGTTATTGAATTGTACAAGATTAAATTTATTTTTGGGAATTATTTATTCTATTTAGAATAAATAAAAATAAAAGCAAATGTAAAAATTAATATTCTTAAACCAAGAATAATTTGCTGTAAAAGGGGAATTTGATGCTATTTTTCTAAAAATTAAGAATCCCTTAAGTAAATTTTAATTTTGTTTTAATTCGGTCTCTTTTTATAAGAAGAAAAAATGCTTTCAAGATGGTTTTTCAACTTTATAGAGTTAATAAGTTTGAAAGCTAGGATTTGCACTACTAATTCATTTCTGAGATGTTGATTTTACTAGAATATTTTGCACTTTTAATATTTATTTTATTGTAAATATTTGTAATAAAGTATATTATGATTTTTTATAGCGTCTCTATTATTTAGAATTATTATTAATAAACAGTGTTTTTTTAATTTGAAATTCGATTTGAAATTTCCCTTTTTTCAAATCGGATGTTGATAACTGTTTTGATTTTTGACATTAAAAAGCACTTTTTTTGATGTTAATAACTCAGCATTATTTTTAGGGAAACTGCTAGCTCATTGTAGATTAGAGAGCAATATTTTCGTGTTGATAAAATTTGCTTCATCCTGCTTTTTAGAAGTTTTAAAACTGTTGATAATTGAGCAGATTTTTAACATCTAAAAGTAGACAAAAGAATAACTGTGGGCTAAATTTGTAAATATAGAAATCACGCTAATACCTCCCCAAAATAAGCGCTCGCATTTCTGTTTCAAAATAGTCACTTAAAACTCTATATATATGTCAATTTTTGATAAAAGAATCAATTATAAACCTTTTGAATATCCTGAGGTTCTGCAATTTACCGAAGCTATTAATAAAGCTTATTGGGTACACACTGAAGTAGATTTTACTGCCGACACGCAAGACTTTCATGCACATTTGGATTTGGCAGAAAAAACAGCAATTAAAAATAGTTTATTGGCTATTGCACAAATTGAGGTAGCTGTAAAAAGTTTTTGGGGCAATATATACGAGCATTTTCCAAAACCAGAATTTAACGGATTGGGAACTACTTTTGCAGAATGCGAATTTAGACATTCTGAAGCCTATTCTCGTTTGTTGGAAGTATTAGGATATAATGACGAATTTGAAAGGCTATTGGATGTGCCTGTAATTCGCAGACGTGTAGATTATCTTTCGAATGTACTGAAAGACACGAAGTCTCAGGACAATAGAAAATACATGGTGTCGCTGATCTTATTCAGTATTTTGATTGAAAACGTTTCTCTTTTCAGCCAATTTGCCATTTTATTGTCATTCACGAGATTTAAAGGATATATGAAAAATGTGAGCAATATTATTGCTTGGACATCAATCGATGAGCAAATTCACGCTAATGGCGGAATTTATATCATTAACAAAATTCGTGAAGAGTTCCCAGAATATTTCGATGCAGAGACTTTAGAATTAATTAGAGAAACAGTTAAAGAATCAATTTCTGTTGAAGCAGATATTTTAGATTGGATTTTTGAGAATGGAGCGGTTGAAACCATAAACAAAGAAGATTTGGTAAACTTCATGAAATTTAGAATTGATGAAAGTTTGAAACAAATTAATATTGAAACAATCTTTAATGTTTCTCCAGAAGAATATTCAAAAATGACATGGTTTGAAGAAGAGGTTTTTGCAAACAGTTTAGACGATTTCTTTGCGAAACGTCCAGTAGAATATACAAAACACGACAAGAGCATCACTGCAAACGATCTTTTCTAATACAAGCCTATAATACATTATGAATACGACAGACATAAACCCTGAAAACAACAATTTTGAACCACAAAACGATAGTAAAATGTGGTGGAAAAATTCTGAAAGTGAACAGATTTTAAATCGCGGTTATCTTTTAAAAGGAGAAACCGTAGAAGGAGCAATCGATAGAATTTGTACGGCTGCAGCAAAAAGACTGTACAAACCAGAATTGAAAGAATCTTTCATGGAAATGATCGAAAGAGGTTGGATGAGTATCAGTTCGCCAGTTTGGGCAAATATGGGAACAGAAAGAGGTTTGCCAATTTCTTGTTTTAATGTGCATGTTCCAGATAAAATTGAAGGAATTACGCACAAACTGGGTGAAGTAATTATGCAAACTAAAATTGGAGGTGGAACTTCTGGTTATTTTGGTGAATTACGAGAACGAGGAAGTGCTGTAACTGATAACGGAAAGAGTAGTGGAGCAGTTAGTTTCATGAAGCTTTTTGATACGGCTATGGATACTATTTCGCAAGGAGGTGTTCGTCGCGGTGCATTTGCAGCTTATTTAGATATTGACCATCCAGATATTGAAGAGTTCTTGAAAATTAAAAGTATTGGAAACCCAATTCAAAACTTATTTACAGGAATTTGTGTACCAGATTACTGGATGCAGGAAATGATTGATGGAGATGCAGAAAAAAGACAAATTTGGGCGAAAGTATTAGAAAGCCGCCAGCAAAAAGGTTTGCCTTATATTTTCTTTAGTGACAACGTAAATAAAAATAAACCACAAGTTTATAAAGATCAGAATTTAAGAATCAATGCCAGTAATTTGTGCAGTGAGATTATGCTTCCATCAACTCATGACGAATCATTTATCTGCTGTCTTTCTTCAATGAATTTAGAGTTATATGAAGAATGGAAAGATACTGAAGCAGTAAAATTAGCAATCTTTTTCTTAGATGCCGTTTTACAAGAATTTATCGAAAAAACAGAACGAAACTATTATCTTTCTGCAGCTAATAAATTTGCTAAAAGGCACCGTGCATTAGGTTTAGGAGTTTTAGGATGGCATTCTTATTTACAGAAAAATATGATTCCGTTTGAAGGAATGGAAGCTAAAATGAAAACAACAGAGATTTTCAAACATATTAGCGATAAAGCCGATAAAGCAAGTCAAGAATTGGCTAGGATTTATGGTGAACCAGAATTGTTAAAAGGGTACGGAAGACGTAATACCACCACAATGGCAATTGCGCCAACGACTTCATCTTCTGCAATTTTAGGTCAAACTTCGCCAGGAATTGAACCTTTTAGCAGTAACTATTATAAAGCTGGATTAAGCAAAGGTAATTTCATGCGTAAAAACAAATACCTTAAAAAACTGTTGGAAGAAAAAGGTCTGGATAACGAAGAAGTTTGGAGAGGTATTATGCTAAACGGAGGAAGTGTTCAGCATATGGAACAATTGACTCAGCAGGAAAAAGATGTTTTCAAAACATTCAAAGAAATCAGCCAGTTAGAAATTGTGCAGCAAGCTGGAATTCGCCAGAAATTTGTTGATCAAGGACAGAGTTTAAATCTTAATATTCCAGCAGAATTGGCTATTAAAGATGTAAACCGCTTAATGATAGAAGCTTGGCAGCAAGGAGTTAAAAGTTTGTACTACCAAAGAAGCCAAAGTGTTTCTAAAGAATTAGTAACAAGTCTTGTTTCTTGCAGCAGTTGTGAATCATAAAAATCATAAAGCCGGATCTTTTAGATTCGGTTTTTTTATTCTGAATTTTTAGAGCAAATATTCGCTAAGATTTACTCGCAAGAAACGCAAATGGTTTTACGTAGATTTTAAAAGATTTCAGACGATTAAGATAGACATGAATTGCCTCCAGCTTTAGCTGGAGGTTTTTTGTTTTAAATTGTAAAAGGCTTTAGCCAAATTCAAAGTTTGGCTAAAGCCTTCTTGCTCTCCTTTTTTACCTCCAGCTAAAGCTGGAGGCAATTCATATTTAAAAAATAATTCAATTAAATTCGTGAATTGCTTCACCTGTTCGCTATCGCTCGGGTCATGGCTAAAAAAAACTTAGAGTCTTAGCGTCTTAGTGGCTAAAAATAACTCTAAACTTTCGACTTCAGCCGACTCAAAGTTTCCTGAGAAATATTAATATAAGAAGCAACAATTTTGTTCGGCAGTCTTTTTACAATTGCAGGATTAATTTTCAAAAGCTGATGGTATCTTTCCAAAGCATCCATAGTGGTAAAGGACATTAAACGATTGGCATTATTTACATACGCTTTCTCCAAATAATTGCTGTAAAATGTTCTCCATTCTGGAATAATTTTCATTAAATGATTAAAATCCTCGTGTGAAATACTTAATAGTTCAGATTTTTCAATAACCTGAATGTTTTCAGTCGCGGGCATTTTGGTAATAAAACTTACCAAAGCGGTAGCAAACTGATTTTCAAAAGCAATATATCGTGTAACGTCTTTTCCTTCTTCATTTATAAAAAAGATTCTTAAACAGCCTTTTGCAACAAAAAAAGTTTCATGACTAATTTGACCTTGAGCTAACAAGATTTCATTTTTTCCTTTTTTTATAAGTTTGAAATAAGAGAGGATGGTTTCTAGATCTTCATCAGAAATAGTAATGCTTTTTCGAATGGAATTGCTAAGCTGTTTGTATATCATTTAATTATAATCTCTAACGAATTTGCGGTAGTAAATAATATCTTCAATAGATAAAACCACCAAATCGTGTTCTTGCGCAAAGCTAATGATTTTGTCTAGTTTAGCCATGCTTCCATCTTCGTTCATCAACTCACAAAGCACAGCTTCGGGTTGTAGACCTGATAGTTTCATTAAATCGACACTTCCTTCGGTGTGGCCGTTTCTTCCTAGAACGCCATTATCGTTTGCTCTAAGCGGAAAAATATGTCCAGGTCTTGCTAAATCTTCTGGTTTTGCATTTGTTGCAATCGCTGTTTTTATAGTGGTAATTCGATCTTTTGCAGAAACTCCAGTAGTCACTCCGTTTTTGGCTTCAATAGTTATGGTGAATGGAGTTTGAAAACTGCTGGTATTTTCTTTTACCATGAAGGGGAGTTCTAATTCATTTGCTTTTTCGTTAGTAAGACAAAGACAGACAATACCGCTGCATTCGCGAATCATTAATGCCATATCCTGAACGTTCATATGATGTGCAGAAAAGATAAGATCGCCCTCGTTTTCACGGTTTTCATCGTCGGTTACCAAAACGCCTTTTCCGCTTTTAAGCTGTTCTAAAGCGTTTTCAACACGTTCTTTACTGTAAATGCCAAATTGCACTAACGGACTTAATTCTGTACTGATCATAATTTTTTTTTAGAAATAATAAGAAACAAATCTAATGCGGCTTAAAACCAAAAACTTTGATGTAAGTCAATAAATGGATGTTCTATTTTTTTAATGCTAATTTAATTTAGTTGTCATAAAATCTTAATTTAGCATCAAATTTTACAACCCAAAATTTAATAAATACCACCTCAAATGGAGAATATTACCGTAATTATAATGCTGCTTTTTGGCGTTGCATTTCTTAGTCTTGTTAGTAAAAGATATAATTTCCCAATTCCGATTGTTTTGGTTTTATGTGGTGTTATTATTAGTATTGTTCCGGGACTTCCTGTTATTGCTTTGAGTCCAGAAATAGTGTTTATTATATTTCTACCGCCTCTTTTGTATCACGCTGCTTGGCATACGAGCTGGTCTGACTTTAAGCAATCCATACGTCCGATAACTTTTGCAGCTGTGGGTTTGGTCTTTTTTACGACAGGATTAGTGGCTGTTTTTGCACATTGGCTTATTGATGATATGTCTTGGCCGTTAGCCTTTTTGCTTGGCGCAATTGTTTCTCCTCCCGATGCGGTTTCTGCAACAGCCATTACAAAAGGTTTAGGGCTTAATCCGAGATTAATTGCTATTCTAGAAGGAGAAAGTTTAGTAAACGATGCTAGTGGTCTTGTGGCGTATAAATATGCTCTGACAGCAATTACAGCTGGGAATTTTGTGTTATGGCAGGCAGGATTAAATTTCGTTTTAATGTCTGCTTTGGGTATAGGAATTGGTTTGGCTGTTGGTTTTATCATGTACTATATCCATAAAAGATTTGTTTGCGATGATATTATCGAAGTAACACTTACATTGTTGACGCCATTTGCTTCTTATCTACTTGCAGAGCATTTTGAGGGTTCAGGAGTTTTGGCTGTGGTTACGACAGGTCTTTTTCTGGCGGCGAGATCGGGAACTATTTTTTCTCATGAAAGCCGAATTATGACGAATACAATTTGGGATGTTTTAAATAATATTCTAAATGGTTTGATTTTTATTTTAATCGGACTTCAGTTGAGACAAATTATTGCTGGAATCAGTAATTATTCGGGAAATTCTTTACTTATCTGGGGAGCAGTTATAAGCATAGTGGTGATTTTAGTTCGCTTCTTATGGGTTATTCCAGCAACGATGATTCCGCGAATGATTAGTAAAAAGATTCGGGAGAAAGAGCAATTTGATTACCGAAATATGATCATTTTTGGCTGGTCTGGAATGCGCGGTGTGGTGTCTATGGCTGCAGCGCTGGCGCTTCCTTTAATGTTGAATAAAACAGAAGAATTTCCGCTTCGAAATTTAATTATCTATTTAGTTTTCTGCGTTATACTTTCAACTTTGGTAATACAAGGTCTTACGCTTCCATGGCTTATCAAAAAACTGAAAATTGAAAGATACTCGATATTAGCAGAAGAGTATAATATTAGAAACGTAATTGTTTCAGAAACTATCGCCCATATTGAAGATAATTTCTCCTTGCTAAATGATGAATTGCTTCATAATATTAAAAGTAAATATGAAGTAAAATTCAACCGTCTGCAAAAGACCGAACTTCCTGCCAATTTCTTTGGAAACGGGAAATTGCTTGGAGGCGAAATCTTTAATGATTTTACTAAAATTCAAATCGATTTGCTAAATGTAGAACGTGCAAAATTAGAATCAATGCATAAATTAGGTTCTGTAAACGAAGAAATCTTTCGTAAAATAGAGAAAGAACTCGATTTGGAAGAAACGCGTTTGTGGATGGAAATGTACGAGGAAAACTAATTTTTTTTTAAAATTCCAAAGTTTTTAAAATTCCAAATTCCAAAGAGAGAACCATATCTAGCTTTGTCAAAGTTTAAAACTTTGACAAAGCTTTTTCTTTACATCTTACACCTTACATCTCAAATCTTTCATTTCACCATTAAATTACGTTCATTTTCTGCATTAAAAATGTTGCGCTTTTGTTCTTGCAGATTCCGTTTCGGAGTTTATAATCGAAGTGAAGATCGTTGTTTTGAATTTCAACTTCGAAACATTGATTGGTTAAAATTTCAGGATATTCATTTGTAGTTAAACAAACTTCTATATCGTGTGTTGCGATGGCTCCGATTGCTTTTTTAGAAATTATTTTCTTCACGACCTCGATTGTTCCGTTTCTTTTATCGTCGGAATTTGTACCTCTCAAAATCTCATCTAATAAAACAAAAGCAGGCTGATTTTCAAGAGCATCCATGATCTGTTTTAAACGTTTAATTTCAGCAAAAAAGTAAGATTCAGAATCGGATAAAGAATCTGACAATCGCATTGAAACTAATACTGGAAGTGGATGAATCTTAGCTTCTGATGCACAAACAACAGAGCCAATTCCGCCAAGCACCATATTGATTCCCAAGCTTCTTAAAAACGTACTTTTTCCTGACATGTTAGATCCAGTTAGAATTACAAAAGATTGCGGGAAAAATTGCGTGTCATTTCCAACTCTTGTAGCAGGATTAAGCAACGGATGACTTAGATTTTTAAATTCGATTTTATATTCAGAATTGATTTCAGGGAAAACGAAATCGTCGTTGTTATACGCTAAATTTGCCAGACTGTTTAATGCTTCAATTTCGCCAATAATAGAAATCCAATGATTCATTTCAGAAGCATAATCTTCTTTCCATTTTAAAAGCGCTTTTAAAACGTGGAGATTGAATAAAAATGTTCCATTAAACAAAGTCGCTGTCACAAAGTTATTTATCGTGTCCATTCTCGAAAACAATTCCGAAAGCTGTTTTAAATGCTGACTTGCTTTGGCATTCTTAAAATTAAGCTGTTCTTGTAAACGAATTAGCTTTTTAGAATGGAAAGATTCACGTTCAATTTTTTCTATCAATAAACTATATTGCTTTATGATGTTAGCGACATTATCAGCCTTTGCTATTTCCGATTGAATTCTCTTTACAGCTCTTCCTAAAACGATCAAATTGGCAATAAAAACATACGTTAAATAAGAAAGTATAATGGTTTTTGATGTAATAAAATATGCAGCTAGGAATCCAAAAAATGTTATTGGGAGAATAAATGATAATGCAACTAAAACTTTAGGTAATGAATTATTTGTGAAAGAAGTCCAATGTTTTATCGCTTCATAAGATTGTTTAGAATCTTGACCTATAATAGCCAAAGCCTGAAATTCCTGTCTCCAATCGATTTTACTTTTTAATTCGTTTACAGCTTCTTGATTTTCTAAAATTTCAGCTTCAGGAAGTGTATGAAGTAAGAGTTCAGCAAGTGTTTTTTTTCCGATAAAAGAAGCTGTTCTGTTTAGATTTTGGAATAACGAATGTTCTCCAAAAATATCCAAATCGTAAGCATACGGATGATGGTAATCGATAAATTCAACTCCATTTTCGAAAGAAGTTTTCTCTCTTTTCAAAAAAGAAATTTCATTCTGATTAATCTTTAAAAGTGTTTCTGCAAGCAATCTTTGAAAAGATACTCGAGAATGTATTTTCATTAAAAAAATAAAACCAGCAAAAGATAAAACAGCTAGAATGACATAAAGTATTTCGTTTGTTTTGATGTAATAAAACATAAAAAACAAAAAAAGAAAAATACTTAATAGCCTCAAAAGGCTTATGCTGTTGTATTTTTTGTTGGTTTTATTATAGAGTTCCGAGTATTTTGCAACGTTGTCTGGATATGCTTTCATTCTATTATTTTGCTTGAAATACAAATATAGCTTTTAAGTTACAAAATCCTCATGGATTGAAATTAATCTTCATGCATAACCAAAATCGGAATAGTTACTTCTTTGGCTATTTTTTTTGAAAAACTGGAGTCAAATATACTTTCAAAGAACGAACGTTTATGTGTTATTGTGGTTAGAACATCAATGTCTTTGTAAAGAATAAAATCAAGAATGGTTTCTTTGACATCATCACTTGGTAAAACTAAAAATTCCACATTTTCTTCAGCAAAATCTCTTTCCCATTCTTTTCGGGTTTCCTCTGTAACATCAGAATTAGAAGTTTTAACGTATAAACTCTTTACTTTAGCGCCAGTTTTTTTAGCGATTTTCAGGATTTTTTTAAGTTCTTTTTTGTCTTTTTCTCGGTAGCGTGTCGTAAACCCAATCGTTTTTACCTTTTTGTATTTGGCGTCGATAGGAACGCACAAAACAGGAACTTCGACCCCAGAAATTACAGATTCGGTATTAGAACCCGTGAAAAATTTAGTCCAGTCAGAAGCGCTGTTGGTTCCCATAATCACAAAATCGACTTGATCTTCTTCGACTGCGTTTTTAAGGTTATAAATTAGATCACCATCCATTAAACGGTGTTTGATTACAATATCTTCTAAATTACGTTCGGCAGCAATAGTTCGTAGTTTTGGAATTTCATCCTTAAACATTTCAAATTTTGCTAGCTCGATTGAACTGTATATAGAAGCATAATTCTCTGGAAAGAATTGGCTGTCGTAAACAGGTATCTCGAATGTATGAAGTAAGATTAATTCGGCGTTTACAACTTTAGCAAATTCTAAAGCATGGACAAATGCATTGGTAGCAGCGTCAGAGAAATCGGTTGGAAATAATATCTTTTTCATAGTATTTAAGATTAAGGTTTGTCTCTCAAATTTACTCATTCTACGTAGAAATTAACCTGACATTTATCAGTATTTTAACACTTAATGATTTATTAATATCAATTATTGCAAAGATTTCTTGTTGGATTGAGGACAAGATTGTACCGAAAAGAAATTAAGCCTTTTTTTATACCTTTGCAGCATGATAAATCAAGATTCTATAGTTGCTTTGGCTACACCTTCGGGAGCTGGAGCTATCGCCATAATTCGTATTTCTGGAGCTGAGGCTATTACAATTGGTAATTCGGTTTTTAAATCTATTAAAAACAAAGATTTAACCAAACAGAAAACGCATACACTCCATTTAGGGCATATTGTAGATGGAAACAAAACGCTAGACGAAGTTTTGGTTTCGGTATTTAAAGGTCCGAACTCTTACACTGGCGAAGATACTATCGAAATTTCGTGCCACGGATCAACTTATATTCAGCAGCAGATTATTCAGTTGTTGCTTCGAAATGGATGTAGAATGGCAGATGCAGGTGAGTTTACTTTAAGAGCTTTCTTAAACGGAAAATTAGATTTATCGCAGGCAGAAGCGGTGGCAGATTTGATTTCGTCAGATAACGAAGCTTCTCACCAAATCGCAATGCAGCAAATGCGTGGTGGTTTTAGTAATGAAATTGCGAAACTTCGAGAAGAGCTTTTAAATTTTGCTTCTTTAATTGAATTGGAATTGGATTTTGCAGAAGAAGATGTAGAGTTTGCTGACAGAACACAGTTTCATGAGCTATTAAACCGAATCGAATTTGTTTTAAAACGCTTAATTGATTCATTTGCTGTTGGAAATGTCATTAAAAACGGAATTCCAGTTGCAATTGTAGGTGAACCGAATGTTGGTAAATCGACGCTATTGAATGCTTTGTTGAATGAAGAAAGAGCAATTGTTTCGGACATTGCTGGAACAACTCGTGACACCATTGAAGACGAATTGGTAATTGGTGGTATCGGATTTAGATTTATTGATACCGCTGGAATTCGTGATACTAAAGATGTTGTAGAAAGTATTGGAATCAAGAAAACATTCGAAAAAATAGATCAAGCGCAAGTTGTGATTTATTTATTTGACGGATTGAAATTTCAAGCTTCAAGTTCTGAATTCGTAAATGAGATTGAGCAGATTAAGAATAAATATCCGCTGAAGCCTTTACTTATTGTAGTAAACAAAAAAGATATTTTGTCTGCTGATGAAGTAGCCAATATTACCAATCAGCTAGAAAACTTAAATGCAAAACTTTTATTGATTTCTGCAAAGGAAAAATTAGGAGTAGAGGATTTAAAGAATGAATTGTTATCTTTTGTTAATACAGGAGCACTTCGTAATAACGAAACAATTGTTACGAATACAAGACATTATGATTCGTTATTAAAAGCTTTAGATGAAATACAAAAAGTAAAATTCGGTTTAGAATCTGGACTTTCAAGTGATCTTATGGCGCTTGATATTCGTGAAGCTTTATACCAATTTGGACTTATTACAGGTCAGGTCTCTAATGACGAATTACTTGGGAATATCTTTGCAAACTTTTGCATCGGAAAGTAGAAGCAACAAAACAACAATAACAATAGTAAGATACTTTGTTTTCTATTACAATAAAATAAAAACAACTTTAAAAGGGCGTATAAAAAGGATAAACTAAGAGCTGACATAAACGCAAAAATTGGATCTGTTAAAGAAATAGTCCTTTTATTGGATTTACAGGTTATGTAAAAAAATGATATATGGATTTTTAAACCAAAGCTGTTTAATGAATGGCTTTGGTTAAAATCTAGCTGTATTTCAAGTTCGATCTATCTTTTTTCAGACTTAAATTATTTCATTAAATTTGTAGGAATAAATGAGCTTACCTTAGTTATTAATAGAGCTTTACTGTTGTGCATTTTAGAATAAAAACTTTCGTTTTCATGTTTTTATCAGTGTAGTTTTTTTGATAGATATATCCTTCGATGCCCTTTTGGAAAATCTTTAATTTCACCAATTGGCTCATATCCGTTTTTTAAATAGAAATTTTCTGCTTGAAAGTCAAATGTATCCAGCATTGAGATTTCGGCTCCTTTTTCTTTTGCTGTTTTTTCAGCATATTGTAAAAGTAAAGTTCCGATCCCTCTTTTTCTATAACTTTCTTCTACCCACAAAACTTTTATTTCAAGGTCATTCCAATATCCAAGTTCTGCTAATATTCCGCCAATCTCAGTTCCTTTTTCATTTTTGACTGTAAATTCTAATGGAGTGTAAATATGATTAGTTGCTGAAACTTTACTTAAATTGTATTCAATAATTCCGTCGATTATTTTTTTTGTGCTTTTCCTATCACAATTTTCAACAGTAAATTCAAAAGTTTTTTCCATTTATGAAAGATTTTATTTAATTGCTATTTTTCCATCGGCTACAATCGAATCTAAATTATTTTAGAATCACTAATTGTCATTAAAAAAGAAAAGCTAATATATTATTTTTGAAAATAATTTTGATCATTGTCAGAAGAATGTTGGAAAAACAGCTTAACTTATTTCTTTTTATGGACGGTGCCCAACTCGGCCATGCGCTTACTGCTGAAGCTAATGATCTTACCTTATCTGATGTTTCAAATCTTACCGATGTGTTTTATGTTGGTGGGACAAAAAACGGCGCTCTTTTCGGTGAAGCTAACGTATTTAAGAATTCACAAGTGTGCAGCGAATTTGATTATGTTCTCAAGCAGCGCGGTGCTCTTCTGGCAAAAGGAAGGGTGTTAGGAATTCAGTTCTATGAACTCTTTAAGGAAGATTTGTATTTTGTTCTGGCAGAAAAAGCCAATAAGTATGCTACGCAGATTGCCGAAGCGATTAAAGAGGCCGGTTATGAATTTTTAACCGAATCTGCCACCAACCAGATTTTTCCGATTCTGCCTAAAATTGTGATCAGCTCGCTACATGTAAAGTTTGCATTTTATGTCTGGAAAGAGATTGATGAGAGCAGGTCAGCTGTACGTTTAATCACTTCTTGGGCAACGGATCAGAAAAGCGTGAATGAAATTATAGAGGATATTAAAAACAGCAGTATTCCGGAATAGCAGCTTTGCCGTATGCTTAAAAAAAGGTTTGCCAGTACGTCTTTAAGCGAAGAAGTTGCCATCACAAATGAAATTCCTGTGGATCATATAATAATGATTAGGAATCATTAAATAAAAAAGCACCTGTTTTTGGACAGGTGCTTTATAAACTTGTACTATAGTATATATTATGCTACGATTACGTTTACTGCGTTTGGACCTTTTCGGCCTTCTTGGATGTCATATCGAACTGAATCGTTTTCACGGATGTTTTCAGATAGACCTGAGGCATGGACAAAAATTTCGTTTCCTCCATCGTTAGGAGTTATAAATCCGAATCCTTTTTCCTCATTGAAAAATTTTACTGTACCTTCTTGCATATTAAATATTTAATTTGGTCAAATGTACTCTATTAAATAATAGCAGCTTAGGAAATAGTTTTAAATTATGTTTTTATTAACTTTAAATCAAAACAATTGCATATTTGTGTATAGTTACAGATAAAGGATTTTTTAAATAAATTGGGTAGGCAGTAGCATTAATTTGGTTTGAAAAAGATGAATAAAATTATTATCAGGAATAATTTTATTTTTTTAATGTATTAAAATCTTAAAAATCATTATTTTAGTTGGAAAGAACTATTCAGATAATCCAATTGTAAACTAATGAAAAATAAAGTAAATCTGGCACTCATTCTTATGGTTCTGTTCTTAGGTAAATCGTTTGCACAGACCCATTATGATACTCTATCAATCGGCAGAATAAAACAGGTAATCTCATATAAAGGAAATAATGATTTGCCTTTAATCTTATTTTTACATGGCGGTCCAGGCAGTTCCAGAATGAACCAGTCCGATGTTTTCTCGGGCAAACTTCAAAATCATTTTACGGTTGTGCAGTGGGATCAAAGGGAAACGGGCAGGACACTTGCTTTAAACCGGTCGTCTGTACCTATTACATTGGAATTAATGGAAGACGATACTTACGAACTCATACAGCTTCTTTTGAAAAAATTCAATAAAAAAAAACTCTATCTTGTTGGGGAATCGTGGGGAACTGTTCTTGGTTTTAAAATGGCTGAAAAACATCCGGAGTTACTGAATGCTTATCTTGCTTTCAGTCCTGTAGTGAATCAGAACAAAAGTGAACAATTACTGCTTAGCAAACTGAAAGCAGATGCAAAAGAAAAAGGAAATCTTACAGCTGAAAAAGAGCTCAATACAGTTAAAATTCCTTTTGAAAAATACGAATCGCTATATTATTCCAGAAAATGGATGTTTAATTACGATGGTAAGCCATTAGCAGATAAAGACACTACTGCCGTGAAAGAGTATCTTAAAAGCTGGTCTGAAATATGGCTGCCTACTTGGAATAAGGCCGTCACTCAAAATCTTCCGAAAGAACTTCCAAAAATTAATTGTCCAGTTTATTTTTTCATAGGGAAGAAAGATTTCCAGACTAATCATATCATTGCAGAAGACTATTTTAAAAATCTCAAAGCGCCAAAGAAGAAAATATTCCTGTTTGAAGATGCTGGACATTCCTTACTTATGGAAAAGCCTGAAGAAATTCAAAAAATAATTATCGAACAAATCCTAGATAAAAATTAAAAGCTGATCATAAATAAAAATAGGAGTCAATTCTAAAGGGAATAAGTAGTAAAAAACAGGATGCCAGAATGGTACACACTAATTGTTTAATATACTTTCAAATAGATTTTTCCCTCCCTAATCTGTCGTTTTTTTATTTTTAGCCTTTTTGTTTAATAATAGGTAGATTCTACATACGGATCGTAGATATCTGCATCCCATTGATTATCATTAAACTCATCCAAAAGTTGATCGTCAGATTCTGGATCAATTATGCTTTCGTATTCGTTTAGGTCATGGGCTGCATGCAAAAATTCGCAGTCAAAGTCCGGTTCATCTTCACTTTTATGGTATAAATCGCCTAAAAGCTTTGAATTTTGTGTGTGCTGAATTGCTGTATTTGTGAAATTCATGTCAGATTGTGTGCCGGATTGAGAAACTGATATAACAACCGGAAGGATTGCTGTTGCTTTTTTCATAATGTAATTCATTTCGTTTTGTATATATTGTATATGCCAAAAATAATGTGACCTGCAATCTTTTTAGTTATACAATTTTGCTGTGGAGTTATATAATATCTTATCGATTACTATTTTTTTTCATTTTTTGCATTGCATAAGAGAGCAGGGGATAAAGTTAACACGAGAAATATTCTATGCGGTTAAATGTAAATCGTGTGGTATTTTTTTTTGTATTTTCGTGAGGATTGTAATTTACGAACAGTTTCAAACTGCCAAAATAGTACGCTGTAAATCTTAAGTGAATTTTTTTGCAGTATAAGAAAAGCATGGCTTGGTTTTAATTTTAAAAGTTTTTGATTTTGAGTTTTTTAACACTATTACGAAATGATTTATAATAAAGAAAATTTTCCAAAAGTATCTTCGGAACGCCATATCTCAGCTACTCTGTTAATGTATTTGATGTTTGGATTATTGTGCTTGGCAATGCTTTCTTTATTTATTGCAATACCTTTGAGTATGCAGTTGGAGCATAACAGTCCTTTATCTCAAGGAGAGCTAATCTTTGACCTTATATATTTTCCCCTACTGCTTTGGGCGATCTGGATTTTATTTAAGAATTACAAGCGTCAGAAGCAGAAGAAGGTCATTTCAATTTCTGTGGATCGTTATGGCATGCACCAACACCAGTATAGTGGCAATGTCGAAAGCATTCTATATGAGGATCTGGAAAAGAGCAGCGAGGCTTACGTAAGTGATATCGATAGAAAAATAGGAACAAAATATTCGCCTAGTTATATTTTTGGATTTAAGGACGGGAAGCAGATTCCCATTCATTTTTCCAGAGCTGATAACGGGATGACTTATATCCCTAAAAATAAATATCTGCTGATTGGTCATTTTCTGCAGGGCGTCGTTTTATTTTGCCCGCACATTAAGATTTCCCCGACGGTCTATGCGGATTATTTTATTAATCCTGAAACTTTTGAATTTAATAGAAAAGCCCAGACAATTACATATTTGCTAGTTCTTATTGTTCTGATCGCGATACTACTTTTAATCGATTTATTTATAAAATATACTAAAGGGTTCTCGATATTATTCTAAAGTAAAAATGCTAGATTTCTTGCATTGAATAGGAGTAATTCATGTAATGATGGGGTTTTCTCAAACGATGTCTTTTTGTGCTATAAAAAAGCCATTAAACATTACATCTAATGGCCTTTTATTCCTGTTTTTTGTTTTACCTGCGATTTTTATTTTTTGATAAACTCTAAAATATCTTTATTGATAGTTTCTGCCTCTGTTGTTGGCATACCATGAGGAAATCCAGGATAAGAAATTAATTTTCCATTTTTCAAAAGAGCTGCAGCTTTAGGTGCCTGATTATATGGAACGATCTGATCATCTTCTCCGTGAAGAACCAATACAGGTATGTCTAAACTTTTCAAATCTTCAGTAAAATCGGATTCAGAGAAAGCTTTAATTCCTTCATAATGAGCTAGTACAGACCCCATCATTCCCTGACGCCACCAATTGTGTTTGATACCTTCCTGAACTGTTGTTCCTTCGCGGTTCCATCCGTAAAAAGCGATTGGGAAATCATAGAAATATTGTGCTCTGTTAAATCCGGTTCCTTCTCTGATTTCATCAAAAACAGACAATGGGACACCATCAGGATTTGCCTCATTTTTGATCATGATTGGCGTAACAGCACTAATAATAATGGCTTTAGAAACACGTCCTTTTCCATATTTTGATGCGTAACGAATTACTTCCCCTCCGCCGGTTGAGTGGCCAATATGAATTGCATCTTTTAAGTCAAGTGCAGCGGTTAATTCCGCTACGTCTGCAGCATAGGTTTCCATATTGTTGCCTTCAGAACTTTGACCAGAACGACCGTGTCCGCGTCTGTCGTGAGCAATAACTCTATATCCTTGTTTTAAGAAAAACATCATTTGTGCATCCCAATCGTCTGCTGATAAAGGCCATCCGTGGTGAAAAACGATAGGTTGTCCTGTTCCCCAATCTTTATAATAAATTTGTGTTCCGTCTTTTACTGTAATTGTGCTCATTTTGTTTGGTTTTAAGATTAATAAAATTAGGAATATCCTAAATTTTGGTATTGTCGTTAAATTCTAAGTTTTTATCATTTTTTATTTGACTTAGATTTCTTTGACAAATTTATAGAGGAAGAGTAGAGCGGTCGATTAACCTAGATTAAGTAATGAATTGTAACAGCGCTATTACTATTTTTAATCTAGATAAATGCCTCAAAAGTCTTCGCTAACTTATTTTTATTTGAAAAGAATTATATGTGTTTTATCTTTTCGTAAATGGCGGGATCGTGTTTTTTTACTTTTATTTTCACGTATTTAGAAGCTGGCATATTGCTTTCTTTCACCACATTATTTACAGAAACCAAAACATTGGTTTCAGGAAAATAAGTGACCGTATTTCGCTCTGGAATTTGATAAGAAACAATAAGGAATAAAGGCGCAATTCTTTCAATGCCATCATTATAATTAAAGAGATCTACTTTGTCTCCCGCTTTATATCCTGCTTTATCAATATCATTTTGATTCATGAAAATAACACGGCGTTCATTTTTTATTCCCCTATAGCGGTCATCCATACCATAAATAGTAGTATTAAACTGGTCATGCGTGCGAGTTGTCGCCATCATATATTCATCTGGTTCCAATTCATTATCTGGAATTTCTGTTAAAGTAAATGCCGCACGATCAGCTGATTCTTTAGCCGTAAATTGACCATGGCGAGGAGCATTAGGCAAATAAAAACCGCCTTTTTCGCGAACTCTATTATTGTAATTTTCAAAACCGGGAATACAATTTTCTATAGCTTCTCTCACATCATCATAACTGTCGTGGTATCGCTTCCAGTCGATAACTGATTTTTCTCCAAGAACCGCCATCGCCATTCGGCAGACAATTTGAGTTTCGTTTATTAATTGATCCGAGATAGGTTTAAGCACGCCTTTTGAAGACTGCACCACGCCCATAGAATTTTCTGTACTGATAATCTGCACTTCGCCGTTAACGATATCCATATCACTTCGGGAAAGCGTAGGAAGGATAAGAGATTCTTTTCCATGTATCAAATGGCCTCTATTGAGTTTTGTCGAGACACACACCAGCAGTTTCAGTTTTCGAAATGCTTCTGCGGTGTAAGTCGTATCTGGTGCCGCCGATAGAAAATTACCGCCCATGCAGAACATAAATTTTACTTTCTCTTCATGAATCGCTTTTATCGTTCCAACCACATCATAACCGTGATTTCTCGGCGGATTAAATCCAAAGTAATTTTGAAGACGATCTAATTGTTCATTTGTAGGTTTTTCATCAATAAGCATGGTTCTGTTTCCTTGCACATTACTGTGTCCGCGAACGGGACAGACTCCTGCGCCGGGTTTACCAATACTTCCTTTAATCAATAAAATATTGACAATCTCTCGAATCATATCGACACCATTTGGCTGCTGGGTAAGTCCCATTCCCCAGCAAACAATAATTCTTTTTTTGAAAGCCAGTATTTCTGCCGCTTCTATAATTAAATCTTTTGGAACTCCAGATAGAAAGGCAAGATGATCCAAGTCTAAATTTTCAAACTGTTTCTCAAAATTTTCAAAACCAGTTGTTTTGTCTTTAATAAATTCATGATCAAAAACTTGACCTGGGTTTTTCTTTTCCAATTCAATTAGTAAAAGTTCAATAGCTTTTAATAGTGCCATATCACCATTGATTTTTATCGGAAGAAAAAGATCGGTAAGTTTTCCGCCTGATCCAATTATCCCTTTTATAGCCTGCGGATTATGGAATCCCATTAAACCCGCTTCGGGTAACGGATTAACCGCAATAATTTTTGCGCCATTTTTTTTGCCTTTTTCTAAAGCGCTCAGCATTCTCGGAGCATTAGTTCCCGGATTCTGTCCGATTATCACAATCACATCGGTATCATAAAAATCTTCTAGAGTAACCGTTCCTTTTCCAATTCCGATTGTAGTTTTCAAAGCCGTTCCAGAGGTTTCGTGGCACATATTGGAACAATCTGGCATATTGTTGGTTCCAAACTCTTTTGCAAATAGCTGATAAAGAAAGGAAGCTTCATTACTGGTTCTTCCCGAAGTATAAAAGGCCGCTTCATTTGGAGATTCAAGCGCATTTAAATGGGAAGCAATTTTTTTAAAAGCTTCATTCCAACTTATGGGCTCATAATGTGTACCGCCAACGGGTAAATACATCGGTTCCGTCAATCTTCCCATTTTTCCAATTTGGTAATCGTCTATTTTTGAAAGGCTGTAAACAGAGTTTTCTTTAAAGAAAGCAGCATCAACTTTTTTGGTTGTAGCTTCTTCAGCCAAGGCTTTTGCTCCGTTTTCACAATATTCGCCCAAAGGAGATCGATCATCATCAGGATCTGGCCATGCGCAGCTGGAACAGTCAAAACCGCCCATTTGATTCATTTTAAACAAAGCCTTGCCGCCTCTTAGAATGGTTTTATCTTCTATAAGATCGCTTACCGCAGCCATAACCGCAGGAACGCCGGCAGCCCATTTTTCTACTTTTGTTAATTTAAGTTTCGAAAGCTGGTACGGATTTTCTGCTTCAGGTAATTTACGGGTTAAATCATCTGTTTTTTGTTGTGGATCTTTCTTCATTGTATTATGGTTTAATGGCTATTGTGTTACGATTACGGTTTGTTCCGATGAGTTGTATATATTCAATCGATTTTCTTTTAGAAATCCTAAAAGTGTAATATTAAACTCTGCCGCAAGTTCTACGGCCAAACTGGATGGAGCGCCAATAGAAGCAATAATAGAAATTCCAGCCATTGCTGCTTTTTGGATTAGCTCAAAACTTGCTCTTCCGCTTAGAAGCAAAATATGTTCATTTAGTGGCAGTGATTGATTAGCAAGAGATCTTCCAATTAATTTGTCTAATGCATTATGTCTTCCAACATCTTCAGTTAAAAGAATCAAATCGCCTTGAATATTAAAAAGCCCTGACGCATGAAGACCGCCAGTGGATTCAAAATCGCTTTGAGCAATTCTTAATTTTTTGGGTAATTGATAAAAAACAGATGCATGAATCTGGATCTGCGGTCTCATCAAATTTCCAAATGGGCTTACCGTTTTTATAGATTGAATCGAACTTTTTCCGCATACGCCACAACTTGAAGTCGTGTAGAAATTTCGATCTGTCTGCATCAAATTTGGAGTAAAACCTTCTTTAAGATCAACCTGAACAATGTTTTGTTTTTGTGACAAGCAATTCATTTTTATTGCAAAAGCATCTTGAATATCTTCAAAAGAAGTAATAATTCCTTCTGTAAACAGAAAACCAATCGCAAGATCAATATCATTGCCCGGAGTTCGCATGGTAACCGAAATGTTCTTTTGGATTCTGTCTGAATTAGAACCGTAAGAAAGCCTGATTTCAAGAGGTTCTTCAACAGAAAGCGTATCTAAAAACGATGAGGTTCCGTTATTTTCTATTCTTTGAACACTTACGTGTTTGATGGAAACTAATTCCGTATAATTTATTTCCATGGCGTTGTAATTGAAGTTGTTACGTAAATTTAATTAAAAATTGGTTCAAAAAATATACTTTCATTCATTAATTGAGAGCATACTATTCGATTTTTATATTTAATTCTCAACCTATTTATTTCACGATTTCACTCATCAGTTGCAAGAGATCTTCTGCACCTGCGTTAAATTTTCTACCATTGACAAAAAAAGAAGGTGTGCCATTTACACCGCTTAAAATACCACTTTCAAAATCGGAATCTACTTTTGCGGCAAGTTCAGGTTTTTTAATATCGACATTGAATTGATGTGGGTCTAGCTCCAATTTCTCTACTAATTCTAATAAAAAAGGTTCGTTTAGAAGCCTTTGGTTTTCGTAGATAGCATCATGCATTTCCCAAAACTTTCCCTGCA
Source organism: Flavobacterium sp. LK-23 (assembly GCF_058135255.1). Classification (NCBI taxonomy): domain Bacteria; kingdom Pseudomonadati; phylum Bacteroidota; class Flavobacteriia; order Flavobacteriales; family Flavobacteriaceae; genus Flavobacterium; species Flavobacterium sp. LK-23. The sequence continues at coordinate 20,746 of NZ_JBYUVT010000013.1, read as the reverse complement.
ATGCTGCGGCTTCTGCCACAATTGCTGCAGGACGGGCGTATTGATGCATTTCTGATAACGGAAAATTTCTAAAAACAAATTTTATCTGTTTGCCGTATTTCTTCATTATTTCTTTAAGAACTGGATAAGCTGCACCGCAATAGGGACATTGATAATCTCCGTATTCGACGATTACTATACTAGAATCTTTTTTTCCTTGTATATGATCAGTTTTACTGACCGCTGGTTTTAGTGACATAATTAATTAGTTTTATAGTTTTTCTAAAGCTTCCAAAATACCATCTGCTCCTGGGTTTATAGCCATTGGAGAGAGATAACTCCATTGTATAATTCCTTCTTTGTCAATTACAAAAAGGGCACGATTGCATTCGCCTTCTTTCTCATTGTATACACCATATTTTTTTGAAGTGTCTCCTTTTGGTTCGAAATCAGCCAATAAAGGAAAATGCAGATTTCTTGATTGAGAAAAGGCCAGGTGACACCATTTACTATCTACAGAAATACCGAAAATTGTAGCATCATATTTATTGAAATATTTCTGCATTTCGTTGTAAAGTGCCATTTGGTCGCTGCAAACTGGACTCCAGTCGGCAGGATAAAAAGCTAAAATCACGTTTTTTCCTTTAAATTCTGATAAAGTGATTTTTTGATCGGGTGTTGCAAATAAGGTAAAATCTGGCGCAACGTCATTTTTCTTCAGCATAAGATTTATTTTTAAGGTTAAAGTCAGTAATTGGCATTAGCAATGCACAAGCAAGTAGTAATGCAGCAGGCAAAATAAGCGTCCAATTTTTCAATAACGGAAGTATAATTGGTACGACAGATGCACCTAGCAAAAAGCCAATCCATAATAGTAAAAGTCGAAGAGCATTGAGTTTGTAAAACTTACGACTTTTTTTATTGCGAGAGAGACTTAACATGGCTGTATTTCTAGCCAGACTATTCAACGTTCCAGTCACGAAATCGGTATTTATTTTTTGATTTCCAACAGACGTTACAATAGTGTTCATAACACCAGTTGAAAAAAGAATGATAGGTATCGACAATCCGTTGTTTATCGTATAATAATTGGATGCCATTGTATAGCCAATCAATATTACTGAAACAATATAAAATGGCAGTGTCTGAATTTTGGATTCTCTCCACAACGAAATGCAGGTTCCAGCATATATTCCGAAGACAAAAGAGCCAATTACGGTTAAAGACGAAATAAGAACATTTATTTTACTACTTGATAAGGCAATTCCCAACTGCGTGCTGTTTCCGCTTATAAAAGACACATATACTTTCCATTTTAGGAAACCGGCAGCATCAAGATAACCTGCAATAAAGGCTAAAAATATGGCTAGCTTCTCCTGTGATCTAGTTTGTTCAGACGAATCTATGAACTGTGTTTGGGCATCCACAATACTTATGATTACGGTTGAATAAACAATTTGTTTTTAGGAAATTTTTCAATTTCGCCTTCTTCCAAACCAAAATTGGTTACCACCACATCTTTCGGGTTTCCAGCAAGCCATTCGCTTAAATCAATAGATTGATAAGTACCACTGTTAAACCCAATTAAAATTTTGCAAACTGTATTTCCAGTATTTTTAATGTAATGTCCCGCACCCATTGGCACATAACCGACATCTCCAGCGTTGAACTGTTCGGTAACAACTGTGCTTTCTGCTAAGAAAACAGACATTTCGGCTTGACCAGAAATATAATATTGCCATTCATCAGCATTGGGATGCCAGTGCATTTCTCTTAAAGCGCCTGGCTGTAATTCTATAATAGATCCCGCCATTGTGGTACTGATAGGGAATTCTTTGCTTGTTACCAATCGTTGCAAACCGCCACCTGGAATTATTCTAGGTTGTTGAGAATGCAGAGGATAACGGTGTAAATTGGTCAATTCAATATCTGATTCTTCTGGTCGTGAAGCGGCAGTAAATGATAATTCGTCAGGAACAATTCCAGCTGCGAAATAGGCTTCTTTTTGAGGTAATGCGGCCACTTCTTCCAAAGTAATTCCCAAGTTTTGAGCAACAATTTCTGGAGGCATGCAGGATACAAAATCGGTAACGCTGAAAGTATGATCTTCAGAAAAATTACCATTATCAAAGATTAGAATAAAATGACATTCTTCTGTTCCTGTTGCTTGGATTGAATGTCCGTATCCTTTTGGAAAATACCAAACATCGCCTGGTTCAAAATTATCAGTGTAGCTTTTACCATTCGGATGAATAATCGTGGTGCGAACCGTTCCTGAAATAACATAAGCCCATTCTGCTGCATTTGCGTGCCAGTGTAATTCGCGCATACTTCCTGGCTGTAATCTCATGGAAACTCCTGCGATGCCAATAGAAGCTGGAAAATCTTTAACAGAAGCTCCTCTTGTTGTTCCGCCGTCATTGGTGCGTGGTTCTTTTTTTTCTAGTTCGTATTTGAAACTTAATAATTCGGTAGTCATAATAATAGCTTTTTGATGATTAATTGTATTGGTTTTTAATTCTATTGTAAAGCTATTGAAGATATATGCTGAGTATAGTTTGAATTCGTTAGATGGGCAAAATGAGTCGTTGAATTTAGTAAGAGAAACTTTAGGAATAATTTGAAGCTTTCTGATTGTAGAGGATTTGTTTTTTTAGAGTTTAAACCAAAAAAAATCACTGCAAACTACAGTGATTTTTGATTTTATAATGAGGGAAGTTTTAATTATTTATAAAGCCATTTTTTGATCAGTTTGGTATAATTGGGCATTACAACAAATACCATTAAAAAGACTATGATACCCGAAATTATTAATCCATCAAAATAATGATTTGACGGTACTTTCAAAAATCTCAAAAAGGGGAGTGCCAATAAAGGAATTAAAAGGGACAATGGATAAATAGCAGACCATGTTACAAGAAATTGTTTCCAGCGAACAGGAACTTTATTTCCTTCGTTTTCTGCATTAAAAAGAAAATCCAAACCTGATTTTATCTGGTAGTTGTCATTTTTTCTGAATAGTGGATTTGCTTTTTTAATGAGCATTTTGCGGTCTTCCGATTCAATCCAGTATTTAAGGTTTTCAATAGTGTCAAATCGGATAATAACCGTGTAAACAAACGTTAAATGCGGAATTGGCCGTACGATCTGCAAATCGATAAAACCATTGGAGTGTTTGGTAATGGGAACAATTTCATCCAGCCATTTTTCATATTCCTGTTCTTTTCCATCCAAAATATGATGCGTAATAACAACAGATGCGCCTTGATTTTCCATATTACTATTTATTTTTGGTTGAGGTTTAAGTTTTATTCGGACTAATTATCGAACTAAAATAATTTTACCCGTATGACTGCCATCTTCTAATAATCGATGTGCATCAGGAGCTTCGGTGAAAGGAAAGATTTTAAAAATAATCGGTTTGAATTTTTTTGAGTCGATTAATGGCCAAACGTTTTTCTGCACTTCTTTGGCTAGCTGTTTTTTAAAATCATAGTCTCGGCTTCTTAAGGTGCTTCCGGTAATTGTTAAACGTTTAATCATTACTTTCCAAATATCAAGATCTACATGGCTGCCGCTTACCGCATTAATATGAACTAATCTGCCTTCGGGTTTTAGGATGTTTACATTTTTACTCAGGTAATTACCGCCAATCATATCTAAGATGACATCGACTCCTTCTTCCTGCAAAACGGTTTCGAAATCTTGGGTTTTGTAATTGATATAAGATGCAGCGCCAAGATCGAGACATTTTTGGCCTTTTTCATCAGATCCTACTGTTACAATTACACGAATGCCAAGAGAATGGGCAATTTGGATTCCTGTAATGCCAATGCCACTATTACCGCCGTGAATCAAAAGAGTTTCTCCAGATTTTAGGTTTCCTCTCTGAAAAACATTTGACCACACTGTAAAAACTGTTTCAGGCAAACTTGCTGCTTCGGCAAAAGTCAGTCCAGCTGGAATTGGCAGGCATTGACCTTCCCGAACGCTAACATATTCTGCATAACCACTGCCAGCGAGAATAGCACAGACTTGATCACCAATTTTTAAATCGGTAACATCTGGTCCGCATTCGACTACAATTCCAGAAACTTCCAAACCAGGAATTTCAGACGAAACTCCAGCTGGTGCAGGATAATTCCCTTCACGCTGGAAGATATCAGAGCGGTTTAAACCTGCTGCTTTAACTTCTATTAACACTTTGTCTCCGCTTACTTCTGGAGTTGGATATTCCTGCAGTTTCAGTACATCTGGAGCTCCAAATTGAGTTATAACTATTGCTTTCATGTAGTTTGTGATTAGTGGTTTTTATTGGATTGTTCCATTCTTTTCCAAGTAAGTTTATGAATAACCCAACGTGAATTGTTTATAAATGGTTTCTCTGTTTCTAAATGAAGCAATCCATCTTTAAAAAGAACTTTTCTGCTTTGTGTCTCATTTCTCCAATTTTCAAAAAGTGAAACAGACATAGTATGGCTGACTATTTGTTTTTCATCATCAGTTTTGAAGGGACCAGAATAGGCGAGATAAGGAGGACTGTCTTTTGTATCAGAATGTTCAAAATCAGTATTCATTATTTGTGCTGACATATAGCCGTCACTGTTGTAAATAATAATGCCTTTTGGTTTGGTTCCCATCGGATTTGTAATTTTTCCTTCCCCTAAAGGTACTTCAATCAATTCAACTAATGTCCAAGAGCCGATTAGTATTTCAAATAAATTATTTTTCATAATACTCAAAATAATAAGAGCGCACATTGGTGCGCTCGATTTCTATACTATTAAAAAGGCTGATTGTATTTGCCAGTTAATGCTTTGTTTTCTATGCTTTTAGCAAAGTTAGGAGTTTCTTCATGATTGTGTGCATCAGAAGCAGCTTGTCTTGAAGCAGCAGCGCCAGCTAGATCTACTCCATGTTCTTTCAAGTATTCAAACATTTCTGGTGTTGCAGTTGCATGAATCTCATTGGTGTAAAGGCAAGTATTTTCATCAATTTTGGTTACTTTAAGTTCCCATAAAACCTGAACTTTAGTACGTCCGTTTTTAGTAATAGAATCTGAGATAGACAACATACGGCAATAATCTGGACGATGAACTGTCGCCACATAATGCTGCACCATTAAAGCATCGCCAATTGTTTCTACATTAATAGACATAGGTTCGCCTTCATACGTGCTGGTAATTCCCGCACCAATATGCTGAGTGGAACAACGTTGGTATTCTGCATCAGGAAGGTTTAAAAGCCAGTCTGCAATATTTACTTTTTCAATAGGAGCATTAATAACTGCAGTTACTGCTGAATGTGATAATGCGTTTTCTTTGGTTTGGATGATTTCCATGATTTCTTGGTTTTAAATGTTTAACTGAAGTAAATTTACTGCCTTACATTTGTGTAGCATTCCACTATTCATCGAATGGGCAAAAACACTCGTTTAAATAGCGAAATCAATCGTTTGTTGTTATCATAGATCTGTATTTAATACGTTTCCCGAGGTTGAAACCTCGGGCTATGTTTTAAAATTGGAACGAAAAATCATCTCAATATGGGTAAACAATAGCCAGTGGTTTCAACCACTGGGACACAACGATAATTACGCCTACAATCATTAATGTATGATTATTTAAATGGGCATTTTATACAGCTATATTTTAAAATGAAAAAAAACAAAAAAGACCGTCTTTTACAGACAGTCTTTCAATTGAATAATATATAGTAAGATGGTTTTTCTTGAATGTAAAACGAGCTCTTGTCTTATTTATTTCACAGTGATTCTAAAAAAACTTTAGCTTCTAAGAGAGACGAATTCAAAATCTTTTCGACATCATTTAAAATCTGCTGTAAAGTTGCATTTTGTTCTGTAGCCAATTCAAGAATATCAAGTTTTTCTTCTAAAAGAGGCAATAGTCCCATTATAGCAGCACTTGATTGCAAGTCATGTGCTCTAAGTTTCACCATTTTAAAATCTTGATTTTGATAAGCCACGATAAGCTGTTCCAAATGTAGCGGGACATTGTCAATAAACTGTTTGGTCACAGTTTGTTCAAACGCTTTACTGCCAGCGCTTACCGATTGCATATACGAAAGATCAATATGTTGAAAAACAGGATCAGATTGTATAATGTTTGTTTCTTCAGAATTTGATTCTTTCAGTCCAAAAGCAGCAATCAGTTTAAAAAGTTCTTCCTCTTTTATAGGTTTTGAAATGTATTCGTTCATTCCTCGGCTCAAACATCTTTCTCTTTCGCCAGGCAGGGCATGTGCTGTCATGGCAATTATGGGAATATCTAGTTTTAAGATTTCTCTAATTTGCTGAACAGCCGTATATCCATCCATTTGTGGCATTTGTAAATCCATTAATACCAGATCACAATCTTTTTTGCTTAAATATTCTACTGCTTCCAAACCGTTAGAAGCTATTTCAAAATCAACATTCCATTGAGAAAGCAAATGTTTCATTAAACTTTGATTGATCGCGTTGTCATCTACAACTAAAACTCTCAAAGCGGTATTTGAGATATCTTTAAAGTGGTTAATATTGGCAATAGGTTTAGAATTGAGCTGTTCTTTAGCAATATCATACGGAATATAAAAGCTAAAGGTTGTTCCTTTTCCTTGTTCACTTTTTACTTCAATATCACCGTTTTGCAATAAAATCAGTTTTTTTACTATTGATAATCCGAGGCCAGTCCCACCATAATTTCGAGTGGTAGAATCTTCACCTTGATTAAATCTTTCAAAGACTTCATTTAGCTTTTCTTTATCAATTCCAATTCCCGTGTCCGTAATTTTAAAGCCCACAATAACCTTATCTTCATGTTGGAGTTTGTTACAGACCTCAATGTTTACAGATCCCTGATGGGTAAATTTTATGGCATTTCCAATGAGGTTGACCAATATTTGAGTTAATCTGGTGGCATCACCAATTAAAGTATCAGGAATCGAATTATCGACTTTACTGGAAATCGTTAGTTTTTTTTCTTTTACACGTTCTGAAAAAAGCGTTTCAACCGAATCCAATAATCCGTTGATGCTGAATATTCCAGGCGTAATGCGCATCATTCCAGCCTCAATTTTAGATAAATCGAGTATGTCATTAATAATGGTCATTAAATTTTCGCCCGAACGCTGAATAGAACTCACAAATTCTGCGGAAGTTTCATCCAAAGGTCTTTTCTGTAATAAATTGGTAAATCCTAAAATACCACTAAGCGGCGTTCTGATTTCATGACTCATATTAGCCAGAAAATTTTCTTTAGTCTGAGCAGCGATCGATGCTTTTTTTTCTGCAATATCCAATTCTTTAATCAGAAAATGTTGTCTTCTAAATTGGCGCATAATATGATACCCTATAACAGCACCACTCAAAACTAGTAAAACTAATAGTGAAATGTCATAAAGTTTTGCTCTTTGGCCCATTTCCAGACTTAGATTTCGCAACTCAACCATGCGCAATTGGCGCTTACGGTAAATCTTTGCTGTAATATCGGTAATCTCATTGGAAATTATTCTGGCTCTAGGATTGGCAATAGAGCTATCATCATCCATATTTCCTAAAGAATCAAAACGATGCAGGAGTTTTCCTTTTGTGACCATTTTATCCTGAGCCAAAACTCCGAGTCTTTGTATTAATCTTTCCTCTTCGGGATCGGCATTATCTACAGAAAGCGAATCGAGAAAATTTCTAATTTGCCTAATTTTTTGATCAATTCCTTCTAAATGTGTGGTGTCATTAGTAGCGATCGAAGCTCGAATTCTGCTTTCGACACCCAAAATATCGCGGTCAATTTCTCTTAAATGATTGCTGGAACGCAATTCGTTTAAAAGGGTATTATTATTTCGTATGAGTTCTTTAGTATTTTGAGCCGAATTAATTTGTACAGCAATCAATAATATACTGCATAAAATAAAACTGCTGATTATAAAATAACTAAAGCGTTTGTTACCCATTACGGTAGACGTATTTATCATATAAATAAGTGTAAATGAAATTGTATGATCTTAATTCAATAAGATAGCATTCTAGTTTACGCAGCAGAAAAAAGACATTTAGAAAACATTCATCCTAGTGTTAAGCGCTTTTCTGTAAGCATCTGCAACAGGAATAAATTTTTTGTTAATCATAATGCCTCCGTCTTGTAAAGTGTCAATTTTACCAATAGAAACAATATAAGAACGATGTACCCTAATGAAATCATCTTTTGGCAGACGTTCTTCGGCAGTTTTCATTTTGCCGTGAATGGCAAACATTTTTTCTTTGGTGTAAAACTTTACATAATCTCCCATTGCTTCAGCATAAAAAATATCATCTAGTTTTAGTCGTCTGGTAATATTAGAATCTCTAACGAATAAAAATTCTTCCTTACCAAATTGTATATTCTCTTTTCTGCTCTCAATGATAGACTGTGCTTTACTTACTGCCTGTAAAAATCGGGCAGGAGTAACTGGTTTTAGAATATAATCTGCAATATTCAATTCAAATGCCTCCAGCGCGTATTCCTTTTTAGAAGATGTAAAAATGATGATGATATCTTTACCTGAGAGATTTTTTGTCAGCTCAATTCCTGTCATCTCGGGCATTTCAATATCCAAAAAAATTAAATCTACCTGATTTTCCTGTAAATGATGATACGCTTCAATGGCGTTAGAATATTCATTTACAACAGTAAGATTCGGAATTTGTTTTGCCAAATGAGATAAAGTAGTTCTTGCAATATCATTGTCATCAACAATTAACGCTTTCATGGTATTTGGTTTTTGGTTTAGACAAATATACTTATTCCTTGTTATTTTATCTAAAGTAAGAGCGTATCATCCATGCCATTTCTTCATGAGTTTCTATTAAACCAGTAATAAAATCGCTTGAACCATAATCTTTGTAGTCATCAGCAAAAGGAGTAATGTTGCCACGAATAAATTCAATGATGCTTTCATGGTCTTGCAATAGATCTTTCATAAATCCTAAACCATCGTTTGTTCTTTCACTGTATTCTGTAAGATGCGTCAATTCAAGATAGGACTTTAAGGTTGCTGGTGCGTAGTGACCAATTTTGCGCATACGTTCAGCAACGCTGTCAATGATTTCATCTAGTTGTTTGTACTGATTTTCAAAGAAGATGTGATTCGCATGAAAATTATCGCCTGTAACATTCCAGTGTGCGTTTCTGGTTTTGGTGTAAAGTACAAATTCATCTGCTAACAGTTTTGCTAATTCGTTAGAAACAGCGTTTGTGTTTTTTTCTGTAATACCAATGGTTGCTTTCATAATCGTAAGTTTTTAAGTTATAAGCTCTGCAGCTTTGTTTTCTGATGTAAAGGTCATTAGAAATTGCCTGTGGAGCATATGATTTTAGGTAAACAGGCAAAATGAGTCGTTGAAATCTAGAACTTGCTCTGTGAGCCTAATTAATTTAACAAAATCTACTTTCGCACATTTATCTTTTTAATTCATATTGATTATTCGAGCAAATAGGACTAAGAAGTCTCAATAAAATTTTTAATTGTTATTTTTGAGTTAATATCTCCATCAAGGTTTTTTCTTGACAGCTAAATCTATATTTTTAAAATCTTAAAACGATACCCCAAAAAAAATGACTAAGAAGTTCTTAAAGAAAACGGCAATAAGTATTGCGACATTATTTCTACTTTTAATACTTGTGCTTACAATTGTTCCGTATGTTTTTAAAGACGAAATAACGGCGAAATTAGAAAGTATAGCCAATGAGAAACTAGATGCCGAAGTACGTTTTGATCAGATAGGACTTTCCGTTTTTAAACATTTTCCGGCATTGACCATTTATGCTAAAAATGTTAGTGTAATGAGCAAAAAGAAACAGTTTGAAGCTGTAAGCATTGTAAAGGCAGGAAGAGTATCTGCAGGTCTGAATTTTTACAGTTTATTGAAGGGAAAGATTGTTTTAGATGCCGTATATCTTGATGAAGCAGATTTAAATCTTGAAATAGATTCTAAAGGAAACGCCAATTTTAATATTGTCAAACCTTCTAAATCTGCAGATACAACAAAGACAGAATTTAATATTAAGAAGGTTGTTATTAAGCAAACGAACATATCATACAATGACAGAAGCGCACTTTTAAAATTTAAGGTTCAGGATTTGAACTATAAAGGCAAAGGTGATTTAAGTGCCGATTTATTTGATCTTGATTCTAATGTAAAAATAAAATCATTCGATTTTAGCTTAAACGGTGTTGATTATGTGCGAAAGAAACCCGTCAATGCTGAAATAATCACTTACATAGATGCTAAGGCACTTAAGTTTAAATTTGAGCGTAATGTTATCCGTATTAAAAATTTTCCGTTCTCCTTTAATGGACATTTTGCGTTTATTAAAGGAGGATATGATTTTGATCTGCGTATGCAATCGAAAAACTCTACTTTAGAAGAAATGCTCTCCCTTGTGCCTCCAGCTTACGATAAGTGGCGTGAAGAGATGACCATAAGCGGTAATATTGATTTTAGGATTTTTGCGCGCGGAAGGTATATGCAAGACCTTTCAGAAAAGCCAATTGTTTCTGCTGATTTACAAATTAAAAACGGTAGAATTGCTTATAAAAGAATAAAAGATCCAGTAAAAGATATCAATATATCAGCCAAAGCAGAGGTTAAAGAGTTAGATATTAATAAATTAAAGTTTGATTTAGATAATCTGTCATTTAATCTGGATAACAAGAAAACGACAGTTAATTTTCATTCCGAAGGTTTTAAAAAGCTAAAAATTAAAACGGCTGTAAAAGCCGATTTAGATTTGGCAAAATTAAAAGAAGCCTTAAATCTTAACCAGAATGATATTCGTGGAGATATTGCTTTGGATTTAAAAGCCGACGGTATTTTTTTAAGAGATTTAGGTTTTAGTCCGCGTTTAAATAAAGTAGATACGATCATTAAAAGCATTCCTAAATTTCAGCTGAATCTTAGCCTAAAAAATGGATATCTTCAAAACATAAAGAAAAAAGATGCAATTAAAAATATCAACCTAAATCTAGCGGTAACAGCTAAAGACAGTATTTTAAGAAACGTTTCGGCTAAAATAGAGAATTTGAATGCTGAAGCTCTTGGCAATTATATCCGAGGACGATTCGAACTTCATAAGTTATATCCTTTTACTGTAGATACCGAATTGGAATCTAAAATTAATCTGGCAGAAGTGCACAAATTTTATCCTCTAGACAGTTTAGAAGTTAAAGGAGATTTAAATTTAAAAGTAAGCATGCATGGAATTTTAAACCGCAAACAGAAAAAATATCCATCCTCAAAAGCAGTAGCAAGCATTAAGAATGGATATTTGAAATCACTTAAATTCCCTAATATGCCAGTTGAAAATATAAATCTAAATGCTACGGTCTCAAGTGATAGAGGTACCGGAGAAGATTTAGATGTAAAACTACAGCAAGCGGAATTTGTTCTGGCAGGATCTCCTTTTAAAGTGCAGGGAGAGGTTAGTAATCTTTACGATTTGGTTTACAACATAAAAACTCAGGGAACATTGGATGTTGGTAAATTAACTCAGATATTCCCCATTAAAGATTTGAGCATTTCAGGAGTTATCCAGACGAATCTTATTGCTAAAGGATCCAAAAAAGATATAGATGCGAAAAATTATGAGAATATTAAAAACGGAGGTAAGCTAGAAGCGCGCAATTTAGTGATTAAGAGTGCCATGTTTCCTGAGCCTTTTGAGATTTCTAAAGGGACATTTAAGTTTTTTAAAGATAAAATGCGCTTTGAAGAATTTAATGTCACTTATGGTAAATCTGATATTGTATTAAATGGGTATATCCATAATATTTTAAGGTATGTTTTTAATAGAAAATATCTACGCGAGTCTAACGAAAAGCTCAAAGCAGATATTAATCTATCGAGCAATCAGATTGATGCAAACGAGTTTTTTGATATGATTGCAAAGTATACAGACCAGAAAGCCGAAGAAGAAGTAGCTCAAAAAACAGATTCTATACCTGTAAATGCAGTTGCAAAAAACAGCAATGCAAAGAATAAAAACTACGTAATTAGAATTCCTAGTAGCGCCGATCTAAAAATCGCAGCAAAAGTCAATAATCTTCAATTTGATACTTATAAGATTAAAGATTTTGTTGGAACTCTAGTGGTTAATGATCGTAAAGTTCAGGTAACAGAAGCCGCTTTTAATATGGCAGGAACTAAAATAGCCATGACCGGTGATTATAAAGCCCAGCATCGTCGTTTAGCGAAGTACAATGCAAATTTTAAAGCTAGCAATTTTGATATCCAACGCGCTTATGCTGAGATTCCGATTTTTGCCGAATTGGTAAGTATGGCTAAAGATGCCTATGGATTGGTATCGGTTGATTACCAGCTAGGAGGAAGTATCGATCAGAATATGGATATCGACTTTAAATCTATTGAAGGCGAAGGAACATTGACCTTAGAGGATATTAAATTTAAAAATTTCAAGATTTTAAACCACGTAGCCAAAAAAGCAGATGCTGCCGACTTGGAGAAAGCAACTTTTAATAAAATTGCCATTCATTCGGCCATAAAGAATAATGTAATGACCATAACGCCGACAACCATGAAAATGGCTGGCTTTAGGGCGAAGCTAGAAGGGCAAGTTACTATGGATGGCAAAATAAATGTTGGGTTTCGCGTAGGGTTGCCACCAATGGGACTTATAAATATTCCGATGAAAATTACCGGAACGGCAGATGATTTCGAAATTTCGACCGGTAAGTTTAAAGAAGATGCAACTTTTGCAGAAGAGAGTGAACTGAAAAATTTGCGTCCAGAACGCCGCAGGCCTAGAGAAAAAGATTCTTTGAACACATCACATTCAAATGCTGAAAATCCTTAAGACAATCAGTATTCATTTCGTCTTATAAATCTTCAAGGCAAAAATCAATTTGATTTGTAATGATGCTGATACCAGACATTCAATAAACTGTTTTTCTTATGAAGGAGGACAGTTTTTTGAGATTTTAATCTTGAAGAAAGGTCAAAAGGATCGAACCCGAGGTCTTTTAAAAAAGTCTTGACAGTATTTTTTGAAGGTGTATGGTCGCCTGCAAAATAGATTTCATCTTTGCTTTTGGTTACGAGCGACGTTTTTTGAGGCTGTAGCATTACTGGACTGAAAAGTTTTACCACATAAGCCTTAGGTAGGAGTGAAGCTGTAATCTGAAAAGTAAGGGCGCTAGTAATGCTTGATACGAGAAGTTTTGGATTAAAAATCAGTCCGCTGGTATGAACAATGATCTTGCCCGTCATGTCCGGCAACATTCCAATAGTTTTCTCGAGATCTTCTCTCGGAACAAAAAGTATGATCACATCTCCCATAGCAGCTTCCTGAAGTGAAACCAGCTTAGCATTTCTTATGCTTTCGGTCGTTTGCTGTATGAAGGAGTTACCGCGAGGATGATGAATAAGAATTTCATAACCTGCAAATGAGGCTCTCTGTGCCAGTTCTAGTGTAAGGCTTCCAATGCCAATAATTCCTATATTCATACTTTTATCTTTTTAGTATTGCTTCTATCGAGAATATATACTAAAGTTATTACAAGAATTTGATTTACAGTACAGTATTTCTACCTGTTTTTAAAATTTTTGTAAGCAATGGAAGTTTTAGCTGCAAAAAAAAAGGAAACAGCTTAGTAGATGTTTCCTTTTAAATTTCTAATATTTAAAAAAATTATTTGCCACTTGATGCAGTAATTTTTCCTAGCTGAAGTCTAAAGTCAGGTCTTTTTGCATTATAAATGTCAACAAAAGTTTCTTTGTTGTCGGTTTGTGAATACACATTTGAAAATATAGTATTGCCATACCAGTTTTCTAAATCAGAGTTGTCGGCTTTATTTTCTGTAAAGATATTACCTGTACACTGGTTGAAAAACATTTCTTCAATTTTGATTTTCTTTAAGTTCTCACCATTTACTACTGTCTGGCTATCTAGTAAAACCGCTGGATTGAATCCAGAAACCACGCTTCTTTTAAGCTCTAGAGCAGCGTTGTCAGCTACGTAAACAGCTTCTTTTATAAGACCAGCCTGAACGTCAGCTTTGATATTTTCACTATCATTTATAAGAGTAAGGTTTGATGCAGAAACGAAAGTAGATTTTCTTGTAAAGTCTGTTTCACTTTTCTTTTCATAGGCTTTCACTTCTAAACATCTAGAACCATCTCTGTTACTTGACAAATAAGAAGATCTAACTGCCAATGAATTATATAGACGGCATTGCGTTCCTTGCGTCATTTTGAAATCATCGTTTATAGATTTGTACGAAACCAATTGAGAAGCATTAAGATCTCCTCCATAAAAAGCAAATGAATCACCTCCTGAGAAGCTCACCATAATGTTTTCCAATACCGTTTTGTTTCCAGCTCCTGCAACAGTTAGTCCATTAAAACTATCTGCTCCTTTTACTTTTCGGCCTGCAAATTCAATACGAATAAATTTTAATACTCCAGAGCTGCTAGCTGCATTGTCTCCTCCATATGCAGTAAGAGAAGGGTCAAGATCCATGGTATAAGATCCAGCTCCACCAAATTTATTGATAGGTGCATCTCCTAAGACTACAACACCACCCCAGTCGCCCGCTTTTTTCATGCTAGCGTTTGAAGTGAAGATGATAGGATCAGTTTCCTGTCCCTCTGCAATAATTTTGGCTCCTTTTGTTATAATAAGAGTTCCTTTGCTTGCAGCATCGCCAATAATTACCGTACCTGGATCAATAGTCAGAACGGCGTTATTTGTTACATATACATTTCCTTGAAGGATGTACACGTTTTTCTTCATCAGTTTGGTGTTCTGTGTGATATTTCCAGCCAGTATTTGGTTGGCATCTTTAGACTCCGTTTTCTGCGGTTTGAATTCTGTCCAGTTGTCCAGCCAGTTCGCATATCCGATAATTCCCTTTTCCTGCTGTGCGTTCACGCCTGCGGCAAGTAGCAGACAGATCATTAGAGTAATTTTTTTCATAGTCTTTGGGGCTATTTGTAATGGTATTTTTTTTGGCTCTTTTAAAACTGATTATAAAGTCTTTTTGCTTTGTAATAGCTGGAGATAAATATCTGATCAGCGACTAAAAGGAGATTTTAAATCTTTTTTCTGAAGAGCTTCTAACAAAAATAAGCAAAAAGATCAGACTTTGCAGGGCTTTACTAATATTTAACATTTGTTGAAGCTAAGCTTAATGTACGTAAGGTCTTTCATCCTTCAATATTAATTAAAGTTTGATTTTTTTAAGTTAAAAGCAATACATTTGATTTTATTCGAATTATAAAAATGGGACTAGATTACGATTATAGAATATATATTAAGAGAGAAAGGCTTAATAGAGCTTTACAATTCATTTATGAGCATTCAGAAAAAGAGAGAGCATCATTTGAAATAAGCAACAATCAGCTGTACAAAATTGACCGCTATGCTAATGGAGAAATATCCAAAACCTTACTTGAAAACTTAGGAATAAACCAACGGGTAGATACTTGTATTTTAGTAGAAGAGGATCAGACGATAATAGAGTATTATCTGTATGATTTGACTCAAAATTATACACCCGATTCTGCTGATGAGTCTGACTTTATTGATTTTTACAAAGGCGTAGAGGGTAAATGGTGGATAGGTAATGTTGAAATTTACATTAATGACTATTCTTCAAAAATAGAGGATTGTATCGAGCTTCAATTTTGGGCTGTTACTAGTAGCATGAGTCGACTTTTTGCTAAATCAAAATCAATTGACAAATACTTTAAAGAGTTTTGCAGAGCTACAGAAGCAGATTATGGTTGTATTTATATGGAAGACAGTGGATACAGACTTATATGGGCAAAGGGGAAAGAATACAATCTGACAGTACCGATTCTCTGGAATAGTTTTGAAGAACATGGGTTTGTAAAAGTAATCGGTGATGTTTTAAAACTATAAAACATTTGGTGATAATGCTGAAAATTAATCTTTACTTGCATTTGTATAAGATTGTAACGTTAAACAAAATTAAATGGGAGTTGTAAATTTAGAATTAATGTTTCTCGCTAACAGGCATTAGCAAATCCTTTTATGGAAGAAGAATAAAATTGATTATTACGAAAGTGACAAAAAGCTTCAAATGTCTAAGAAGCTTTTTGTTTTTAATATTATTTCGTTAATAAAGTTTGTGCCCAATAATACTTTGAATTTTCTATTTAAGATTCCTTTTCAATAGAAGCTTGAAGCATTAGATAATGAAGATCTTTATTCTGTACAAAAGGCTTCAATAGTTCGCTTCCAGGGCCATACATAGCCAATTCAACATAATCTCCAGAATGATCCATACTGATCCATCCTACATTATTATGCTTTTTCTGAATTTCTGAATAGGCTTTAAAAGGTAACTTTTTATAATTATACAGACCATCTTCCTGCTTTTCGAGGCCAGAATAGAAATTCTTTAAATGCTTTGCTTCATCATCTGTCAAGCTAATTTTATTGGTTTCTTTAATCCAATCCTTAATCTGCTGCAGATTGAAATCGGCATGAATAGAATTTAAAATGTACTCGTTGGTGTATTTATAGTCTGCAATGTTGTTAAAGTTTTCTTTTGCATTAGCGCCATAGATAAGTCCCGGATTTGCATTTCCGTGATCGGTTGTAATGATTACAAGGGTTTCTTTGTCTTTTTCGGCAAAATCTATAGCTGTTTTAACCGCCTCGTCAAAAGCGAGCTGGTCATGAATCAGCGCAGAGATATCATTGGCGTGCGCAGCCCAATCTACTTTTCCTCCTTCAATGAGTAATACAAAACCATTTTTATGGTCTTTCATCTGGTCGATTGCTGTAGCACTCATTTGAGCAAGTGTAGGTGTTTTTTGCAATTCTGGTATATTGTTTTGATCGATCGTGTAGGGAAGAGCTCCAGTAGCGAAAACACCTAAAGTTTTTCCTCCTTTTTTAATGTTTTCTAGATCCGATTTTTCTTTTAGTACTTGATAGCCTTTTTCTTCATAGATCTTATAGATATCTTTTTTGTCTTTTCTTTTTGATGGATTGAAGAATTCGTCGCCTCCGCCCATCATAACATCAAATCCAAGTTCAGCATACATTTCGGCAATTTCATTTTCGGCATTTCTGCTGTCCGAGTTCACACAAAACCCTGCCGGAGTGGCGTGAGTAATGGTAACCGTAGTGACGCAACCCGCTTTTTTTCCTGCATTTTTAAACTTTTGCCAGATCGGAAGATATTTTTCGCCATTTGAACCAATATTCAACACGCCATTTCTAACGCGATGCCCGCCTCCAAATGAAGAGCTCGCCGCCGCAGAATCTGTAACTGGAGAACTGGCAGAGGCTGTGTCCATTAAGGCTCTTGAGACTTTATTCTCTTTATAAAGATTAATCCACTCTGTATTTTTGCCTAAAACATGTTGAGAGTAGAGATCCGCCATCTGAAGTGTTCCACAGCTCATTCCGTCGCTGATCAGGAAAATGATGTTCTTTGCTTTTTTTGCTTTCTTACTTATGGCCTCCACATCGTTTGCTAGGATAATTGAAGGGCCAAGGGTGAATAGCCCTGCTAGTACTGAAGAGCCTTTTAAAAATCTGCGTCTGTTCATTAAGATAAATTTAGTGAAAGGTAAAATAAAGACATTTTAAAATTTAACGCAATAATGTTGCGTTAAATTATTGTTTTGTTTTGATCTGAAAATGTTATAAGAAATAGATATTTAGATTTTGGAACGGAACTAAAGGTTATTCCAATGGGAAATTACCATGAAATCAGGTATTTTATTTTGTATATGATGTCTGTAAATTTGTTCCCAATCAAAATAATCACAATGAAAGCCAATATTCCAAATAGTATTACATCAAAAAGAGATGTTTTTTTTAAAAATGAGAAATCCAGTTTGTTAAAACAGCTTTTTTATGTACTGTTTCTGCTTCCATTTATGACAGTGGGACAAAAAGCACTTGTTCCTGGCGGTAAAGACATCAATACAAAGTATATTAAGCCAGAAAAATCACTCTACACTGTTTATTATGTTAAAGGTACAGAGTGGAAGAATATGGGGGCATTGACTTATGATATTACTTTGACTAATAACCAACTGACGTTGAATAATACTTTTACCCCAAAAGACAACGGAGCTCCTACAACGCGTATTAGTACAGGAGATGCGCAAACGCTTAGAGCTATAAGTTATGCTGATGAGACTAAGAACGCAAAATTAAATCTGAACTTTGCTGAAATCATTACGGGTAATTACTATTCTAAGAAAACTAAAAAAGACAAAAAATTAAAGCTTCAGCCTAAAGAAGAATATTTTGACTTCAATTGGTCCGATCATTTAATTACGACTTTACCATTAGATGTAGGGTATAAAGCACGTTTTCCGCAGTTTTATTATAATGATGGGTCAGATGTGCTTGTTGAATATTATACTATTAAAGAAGTAAAAAGTTTTGTCTACAATTCTCCGAGAACAGGTAAGCACGAGACATGGCTTGTTTCAGTTTTGGAAGAGAGCACCAACGCTACTTATAATTATGCTATAGACAAAAAAGATCATCGCCTATGGCAACGTGAAATGTCTATGGCTAATGGAATGTGGGAAATTACAGTTAACGAAGAATTAGATTATCAGCCTATTAAAAACAAGTTTAACAAGGAAGAAGTTGCAAAGCAAATCTCCAATGGTAATAGTGTTATAATTGGAACAGCGTATGCAAGATCTGACTCAGGTAAAAGGTTGGGCGGGTTGGTGAATACTGCTAAAAAACAATATGCGCCAAGGGGTACGGAAATTACACTTTTTCCAAGTTCGGCTTATTATGAGGAATGGGTAGAGGTCAACAAGAAAATTCGCAAGCAAAATAAGATGCCAGAAGTGCCTTTGAATAGTGATTTTGGCTATTCTATCAAAAAAACTAAAGTTTATGACGATCAAGGACATTTCGAGTTTATGGATTTAATGCCAGGGACTTATATTGTTATGGTTAGTTTTGATTTTACCAACTCTTACAATTATTCATACGTATCTGGATATACAAATTACTATAATTATTATGGATACCAAGGTTCTTCAACAAATTATGGTACAGCAAAACAATCTTATTCTGATAAAGCCAATATTGAGAAAAGGGTGACTATAGATAAGGATGGCGATAAAAAAGAGGTGAATTTGAAAGAGATTTAATTGAATAGCTAAGCAGTAAAATAAGGAATCGCAGCTGAAAAGATTTTCCATTATATATGAATAGATAGAATTGAGGAAAGATTAAAAAAAAAAGAAACAGATTGTAGTTGTGCTATAATCTGTTTCTTTTTTTTATGAATAAATATCTTGTTTATAAAGTAAGGTAAGCAGTATATTATTCGATATAATTATAGAATACTTATGCTTTGTGGCAGCGGTTGAGTCCTAGTTTAGGAAAAGTGAGTTTAAAAAAAATGGTTTCATTTTATAATTTGCAACATGATAAAACTTGTTTTATTATGTTAAAATGTTTTTGTAAGATAACTTTGAGACGAGTTAATAGATTATGAAGATTACAAGGGCTACATCATGAAAAATCCCCGAATGTAGCCGCCATGCAAACAATAATTATAAATTAAATCTTGAAATTATGAAAAAGTATCATTTGTTAGTTGTCGTTTTTTTCTTTTCGCTGGGAATGTCAGCACAAAGCGCCCAGTCATTTTTACTTAATTTGTATGGAGGGTATACCTTTTCTGATAGGGTAGACTTTGATTCCTCTTACGCAAAAGTAGAAGATGGTTTTGAATATGGTATAGGTTTGGAATATTTTATAATGGATAATGCTTCAGTAGAATTAAAGTATAACAGACTTGATACAAATATGCCTTTGTATACAAAGGTTGCTATAATTAATGGGCCTAACACTATTCCTGCAGGAACTCAGCTTAATGCTGGAGATGATAAAGGTGCTATCAATTATATATTAGCTGATTATACGTATTATTTTGGATCAAGCTCGCAAAAGGCGCTTCCATTTCTAGGAGCAGGTTTAGGAGTTGCTATTCTAGAAACACCAAAGAGCGGTAGCGGAACTTATTTTGCATGGGAAATTAAGGCTGGTGTAAAAGTAAAAACGAATTCACCATTGTCAATTAATCTAAATGCTTATCTGCAATCAATGTCAGCGGCTGTAGGATATGATTATTATTGGGACTATTATTGGGGGCCAGTAGCAGTTACTGATTATGCATCAACATTTCAATTTGGACTTGGTGCCGTGCTTAGTTACGATTTCAGCAAATAATAATTGTTTTAATAAATTGTTTAAAACAGCCTGAGAATTTCTCAGGCTGTTTTATTTATGTTAGTTAAGTGTTGCTTTCGCTGGGTATTCGAGTGATTTATTAATAAATTTATAGTAGTTACAGGAAAGTCATTTCCTGAAAAGACAAAGAAAGTAGCTTTGTTCAAGCTGTATATTTGATAAAAACGGATTTTATCAGGTTCTATATTTGCTTAAAAAGCTTTAAAGTAAGAAAAAGCTTTATTCGAGTAAAGAAATTTTTAAATTTAAATATTGTGTTATCAGTTAGTTAGGAAAAATATAGAAAAAAGTTAGAAAAAAACTCATTCAGAATGCTTGGAAATCTAAATAAAGGTTCTACATTTGCACCCCGCAAAACACGGAAAGTTCATTGATAGATTGGAAGGGAAATTAGAGAAAACGGGATTGAAAATATCTCAAAAAAAAACTTTAAATTTTTCTTGCAGGAAACAAAAAGAAGTTTTAGTTTTGCACCCGCTTTGAAACACAGGCGAAAC
>NZ_JBYUVT010000012.1:0-159971 GCF_058135255.1 Flavobacterium sp. LK-23 | reverse complement strand
ACTGTTATTTCTCATCGCAACAAAATTTATTAAAGTTAAATTTTGTTACCGAATTATCTAACCTTTACAATTTCGACGAAGGAGAAATCTTCGCGAGAAGCTCGGCAAAGATTGGGTTTTCGTTACGGAGTTACTTGCGAAGATTTCTCCTTCGTCGAAATGACAATATTGTGGAAATTAGAATTTGGAATTTAAGAATTTGAAATTTCTTAAAGAAACTTAGATTTCAACTCTGGAGTCGGAATCATACAGCTTTCTTTCTTGCCGTACCAATTATATCTGTTTTTTGCAACATAATCATAAATCCTATCACTTATAAAAATTGGTACAATTCTAAAAACGGGTGTTAACCTCCATAAACCTCCAAAATTTTTAGCTATTTCAATTACTGCCGAAGACTTATAAAAATAAGCTGTTTTTGGATCGTACAAAATAATACTATCCATTTTAGAAAAACTGATTCCTAGGTGTTTACAGATTGAAATGCCCAATTCTGATTGCAATGCAACAAATCTAAAAATGTCTTTTTTGTCATGGTTTATAATGTATTGCACAGCAGAACTGCACAGATTGCAAACTCCGTCAAAAAGAACTATTTTTTTATTTTTTGGAAGGCTTTCCATTTTATTAGGTTTATTTCAAATTTTACATTTCATGTTTAGATATACATGAAAGTGAACTTGGATTAATTAAATTAGCACTTATTTGTTTTGTTTATTGAATTGTTGTTTTTAATAAATTTTACAAATCAAAAACGGCTTTAATAAATCCTTTAAAATGAATTTTAAAAAATAAAGCATCTATTTTATCGTATTTTAGAAAAACGTTTCTTAAATCGTTTTATTTTGATTTTGTAGTTTTTTAACCGTTTTTAAAGACTGAAAACTGCCACTGACACTGAATTTTTTACTTTTTAACCGCTTCAACCAATTCCAATTCATCTAAACTTACTTTCGAAGTAAAAATTCCGTAATTAACTGTTGCTTTATTTTTTTCGATTAAATCAATACTTCCAACAGATCTTCCGTCAAGCATTCTTACTCTATCACCAACTTTCAAAATTGGTTTTGGTTTTTCAATAACGGGTTTAAGTTTCTTCTCTTTTTTCTCTTTTCGAATTTCCTCAACTTTTACCTGTACTTCAGCAATAATTTCTTTTTGTTTTTCAACTTTTGCTTTTACTTCTTTCGGAGTTGCTTTTTTACGTTTAGAGTTTTCAATCTCAACAATTTTTAAAAATTCACCGATCAGTTCTTTTTTGTTTTTGTTGTTGAAATACTTCTCAGCAATATCATCAATTTTTTGTCCAATGTAAATTATCTTTTGGTTGCTGTCATATAATTCCTGATAGCTTTCCAATTTTTGTTGGATTCTTGTATTGATGTTTTCCATCTTTTTGCTTTCTTCTCGAGCACGAGTTTCTTCTTCTTTCAGATTCAAAGAAGTTTTTTCCAACTTCGAACGCTCTTTCTGAAGTGTTGCAATGGTTTTATCAAAACGAACTTTTCCGACTTCAATTTTCTTTTTTGCACGATTGATCAATCCAAACGGAATTCCATTTTTTTGTGCAACTTCAAATGTAAACGAACTTCCTGCCTGACCCAAAGCTAATTTATACATTGGTTCAAGAGATTTTTCGTCAAACATCATATTCGCATTTGTAGCATATGGTAGCTCGTTTGCTAGAATTTTTAAATTGGAATAATGTGTTGTGATAATTCCGAACGCTTCACGATGATAAAATTCCTCCAGGAAAATTTCAGCCAAAGCACCACCCAATTCAGGATCAGAACCTGTACCAAATTCATCAATTAAAAACATGGTTTTGCTATTACATTTCTTTAAAAAGTAATTCATGTTTTTTAATCGGTAGCTATAAGTACTTAGTTGATTTTCAATAGATTGATTGTCTCCAATATCGGTTAAGATTCTATCAAATAAGAAAGTTTCGCTTCTTTCGTGAACCGGAATCAAGATTCCAGATTGGAGCATTAATTGTAATAAACCAACTGTTTTTAAGGAAATGGTTTTTCCTCCAGCATTTGGTCCCGAAATTACAATTATTCTATTTTCTTGTTTTAACTCAATGGTCTGTGGATGCGTAACTTCTTTTTTCTGTTTATTGTTGAGATATAAAATTGGATGATACGCTTCTCTAAAGAATAATCTTCTTTCTTCTGTAATTGTTGGTAAGATTCCGTTTATTCGATTTGCATATTTTGCCTTTCCCGCAACTACATCAATATCACTCAAAAAATCTTGATATTCAATTAATAAAGGAAGATACGGACGAATTACATTTGATAAATTCTTTAAAATTCTTGTAATTTCTTCTTTCTCTTCGTATTCCAAGTTGGCTAATTCGCGAGAATATTTCAAGGTAGCTTCAGGTTCGATATAAGCAATGCTTCCGGTTTTGGAACTTCCTAAAATTGAACCTTTTACTTTACGACGATACATAGCTAAAACCGCTAAAACTCTACGGTTTTGCACAAAACTTTCTTTAATATCGTCCAGATAACCTAAACCGTTGTACTGCGTTAAAGCGACACCAAAACTTTGATTCACTTTTCCGCGAACTAAATTCATATTTTGTCTAATCCCAGCCAAAGCAGGAGAAGCATTGTCTTTTATCTCTCCATACTTATCTACAATTGCATCAATTGCAGTGATAATGTCTTTGGTTAACTCTACTCTTGAAGCTCTAGCATTTAAATTGGGATAATAGTCATCGAATTTTTTCAAGAAATTCAATAAGACATTTGTTGTTGCAGAAAGATTAGCGATTTTTCTAAAACTTCCCACTTCAAGAAAACTGTCTTCGATTGCAAGAAATTTAATTTCATGCGTTATAGCGTCAAATCCGTGATTTGGAATTGCGTTATTATTTTGAAAAGAAGATACATACTCTGATGTTTGCATCAGCGATTGCATTAATTCTTCTTTATCTCTAAATGGTTTTATTTGTAAAGCCTTTTCTTTTCCAATATCGGTGTTGCAACCATCTGAGATGGTTTCCAAAACAGTTGGAAATTGTAAGTCTTGTAATGTTTTTTCTGTAATACTGATCATTTAATTTCTTTATGAAAGTAGAGGCAAAAGTACGAAAACAATAATGAATTGTGAATTATGAATTATGATTTATAAGTTTTTTTCTTTGCTATCATTTTGACTTTTGACTTTCGATTTTTGATATTTTTCTTTTTAGTAAATATGTTTTTAAGTAATAATTTCTGAAATTCGCATAAAAAAAATCATGGACATAAAAATGCATTCTTCGTGGAAACTAGTTTTAAATGAAGAATTTGAAAAACCATATTTTAAAGAATTAATTGATTTCGTGAAATCTGAATATACAACCAAGGTGTGTTATCCAAAAGGGAGTCAGATTTTTTCAGCCTTTGATCATTGTTATTTTGATCAGGTAAAAGTTGTTATAATTGGTCAGGATCCATATCATGGACCTAATCAGGCAAATGGATTGTGTTTTTCGGTTAATGACGGAATTCCTTTTCCTCCATCACTTCAAAATATTTTTAAAGAAATTGAAGTAGATTTAAATAAGCCAATGCCTAAAACAGGTAATTTGGAGCGTTGGGCAGATCAGGGTATTTTTCTGTTAAATGCAACTCTGACAGTTCGACAATCTGAAGCCGGAAGTCATCAGGGAAAAGGTTGGGAAAAATTTACAGATGCTGTCATCAAACAAATTTCTTCTGAAAAAGAAAATGTTGTTTTTTTACTTTGGGGAGGTTTTGCTCAAAAAAAAGCAGCATTGATTGATGCTTCAAAACATCATATTTTAAAGTCCGGGCATCCATCACCTTTAAGTGCAAACAGAGGATTTTGGTTTGGGAATAAACATTTTAGCCTGACAAATGAGTTTTTGAAATCGAAAGAAATGAAAGAAATTGAATGGTAACAGGCGTAGATGTAAAATTGGTCTTTATGCTTATTTTAATTATCTTTTTTATTCTTGATATTTATAATATTTATTTAATCAGAAAAAAGCTTTTAATAAATTTTTTAAAAGCTTTTTTTTTTAATTTAATATTATAATACAAAGTGTTGATATTTATATAATTGTGTTTTAAAAAGTTTTTTTTAGGAGTAAAAATATCTTTAAAGGCTAGGCATTTTTTTTGTGTAAGCTAGGATTTGTTATGGTTAAGACTATTTTTGCATTTTTGATAAAATGCCACCTATGAAACAAAAACTACTTTTAATTTTTCTTTTTTTTTCTTTTTATATTTCTTATGCACAAGAAATAATTATTATTCCTTCTAATCAATATAATATTGACATCAACAAGTCACTCATAGTAACTAATCTGGACGTAAACTATGTTAACACTACGTGGGAAGGTGAAAAATCTTCTATAACATTGGATGTTAGTTATAATTTTGAAATTCCTGTTAGTGTAATTAAATTAGGGACTCCATATAATTTAATTAATCCAAGCGATAGCAAAAAATACATTCTTTATTTTACTGCATTACCTTTAATTACAATTACTGCAAATAATGAAATTGTAGATGAACCTAACGTTTTAGCTAATTTTAAATTAATTGAGAGCAATCAAAACAGTATAACTTCCGATATAGGAATACAACTTAGAGGAGCTTATTCACAAAGTTTACCTAAAAAATCATTTGAAATTGAATTTTGGGAAGATCAAAATGGTAATGAAACTCATGATGTGAGTTTGTTAGGTATGCATTCTGATGATGGGTATAATTTGCAGGCAATGTATAATGAATCTCTTAGGTTTCATAGTAAAACCAATAATGATTTATGGAAAATGATACACGAGCCATATTATCTGAATTTAGAACCGGAAGTAGTAAGTGGTATTGAAATGAAATATGCAGAACTATTTTTAAATGGTGAATATAGAGGAATATATTGTGTTGGTGAAAAAGTAAACAGAAAGTTATTGAAATTAAAAAAACATAACGGAAGTATAAGAGGAGAGCTCTATAAAGGAGATCAATGGGGAAATAGTTCAACGTTTACATCTTTGATTCCATATAATAATGATGACTTATTGTGGGGGGGGATGGAGTACAAACATCCAAAAGAAGTAACGGATTGGAGTAATTTATATAAATTTGTTGATTTCGTCGTAAATGAGACAAATAGTAATTTTTATGCTGTGTATAAAACTAAATTTGATCTTAATAATGCTGTAGATTATTTTATATTTCTTAATTTGATAAGAGCCACAGATAATAGAGGTAAAAATTTATATATTGCTAAATACACAAACAATGAACCTTATTTTTATGTCCCATGGGATTTAGACGGAACTTATGGAACGATATGGAATGGTCAGCATGAAAATATTACAAATGATTTATTATCTAACGGACTTTACGATCGTCTTTTAAATGATTGCTCAAAAGATGGTTTTCGTGAAAAGCTTAATTTAAGATGGCAGGAATTAAGAAGTACATTAATTACTCATGATAAGTTAATGCTTATGCTTACAAGTAATTATAATACACTAAAAGAAAATGGAGTTTATGAAAGAGAACATCTTGCTTGGCCAGATTATAGTGCTAATGAAAATGAAATAGATTATATCTCTAATTGGCTGGCTAACCGATTGTCATATCTAGATGTGAAATTTTCTGAAAATTGTAATACTTTAGATGTTGTAAATTTTGAAAAAGTCCTTAAAACGATAGTTTATCCAAATCCAACATCTGATATTATTAATATTACTTTAACTGATTTTGGTAAACATACTATATTTATATATGACAGTAATGGGAAATTATTATTGAATAAGAATTCTGAAGGATATTATAATCAAATTTCTATAAAGGATTTTAGTAAAGGAATTTATTACATTAAAATTATAGATTCAGAGAATAAAGTTGATGTAAGGAGTGTTATAAAACAATAAAAAAAAGAAAGCCTGTTATTTTTTTGAACATGCCCCAAAAAGTTAGACACTATTTGGGGCATTTTTTATGGAAAGAAAAGTAAAGTATGACTATGCATTTAAGTTAGAATGTGTAGAATTGGTTTTAAAGAAGCACTATCCAGCTGAATAAGTTTCAAAATTGAAGCAGACTTCAAGATGGAATATTCGAAAGTGGGTGAGTTTTTATAAGACATATGGCGAAATTGGTTTATTGCCAAGAATAAATCAAACCTATTCAGCAAAATTTAAGCTGAAAGTGCTCAAAAGCATAGAAAAGGAATCTCTTCCTTTAATGCAGGCTAATTTAAGATTTAATATTCCCGATATTTCCATATTTTTAAAATGGAAAAAAGATTTTGCTAACTTTGGACTAGTAGGATTACAACCAAAACAAAGAGGCAGACCAGCAATGAGTGATAAAGGCAGAAAACGTAAATCAGACAAACCTCTTACAAGAGAGCAGGAACTGCTGAAAGAAAACGAAAGGCTTCGCTGTGAGAATGAACTGCTAAAAAAGCTTTTAGAAAAATACCAAACAATACAAATTTAATTCTTGACTCAGACCAAGGCTGGCAATATCAAATGAGACATTACCAAGATTTATTAAAACAAAAAGGAATCAAACAAAGCATGTCAAGAAAAGGAAACTGCTTAGATAATGCAATTATTGAAAACTTTTTTGGAATATTAAATCTGGAAATGTTTTATACCCAAAAATTCAAGTCAATAGAACAATTAAAAAAAGAAATTAATAAGTACATAACATATTACAATAACGAAAGAATTAAATCAAATTTGAACAAAATGAGCCCAATAAAATATCGAGCTTATTATTATCAAACTTAATTATAAATTTGTCTAAACTTTTGGGTGCAGTCTATTTTAACAGGCTTTCTTTTTATTTTTTTACAATTTCTTCTAAAACAGCTTTATTTTCATAATTAACTACTTTTAGAATAATCTCTTGATTTTTTACTGTTTTTCCTTCAATGATATAAAGTTTTCCTTTATTGAACGGAACATTACTTTGGTCAAAATCTACATCCCCATAAGTTAATGTATTTTTGACGTCTGCTGTGTCAACCCATTTTTCGCTTAAAGTCTGAACGGCTTTTGGAGAATATTGAAAAGGTTTTGTTCTAAGATTGTTTAGTACTCGAGCATTTGGGAAATAATTACAACGAGTGTCTTTTCCAATAAAAAATCCTGATACAATAAAACATCCCATTACGAGACCAATCAGATAATATGCAAAACGGTATGCGAACTTCATGAAATATTTTTTTTGCAAAGGTACACTAAAGTTCCTTTAGAATACAAGTAAATTAATATCGTTATCTGGCAAATCAAACCAATCGCCAATTGCTTTATTGGTCAAAATTCCATGATATAGATAAATTCCGTTTTTAAGACCTTTGTTGCAACGAATTGCACTTTCGATACCACCATCTTCAGCTATCTGATGGAGGTAAGGAGTTAGGATATTGCTTATTGATAATGAGGCCGTTTTGGAATAACGTGAAGGTATATTGGGTACGCAATAATGTAAAACGTTACTTTTTATAAATGTAGGTTTTTCGTGAGTTGTAACTTCTGAAGTTTCAAAGCAACCGCCAGTATCGATGCTGACATCAACAATTACAGCTCCTTTTTTCATGTGCTCAACCATTGTTTCATTCACGACAATCGGACATCTTTCTTTTCCGCGCATGGCGCCAATGGCTACATCACAACGTCTTAAGGCTTTTAATAAACCTTTTTGCTGAATAGTTGAAGTAAAAATTCTTTGATTTAAATTGTTTTGAAGACGACGTAGTTTTGTAATAGAATTATCAAAAACTTTTACGTTTGCACCAAGTCCAATAGCTGTTTTTGCGGCAAATTCACCAACTGTTCCTGCTCCTAAAATAATAACTTCAGTAGGAGGGACGCCTGTAATGTTTCCAAACAAAAGGCCTTTTCCAAATTCGTTGGTAATCATTAGTTCAGCTGCAATAAGGATTGAAGCCGTTCCTGCAATTTCGCTTAAAGATTTTACTGCAGGATAAGATCCGTCTTCATCTTTAATATATTCAAAAGCTAAAGCTGTAATTTTTTTTTGCGCTAGCGCTTCGAAGTATTCCTTCTTTTTAGTTTTAAGCTGAATAGCTGAAATGATAACTGTTTCAGGGTTAATCATTTCGATTTCTGCTAAAGTTGGCGGCTCTACTTTTAATAGAAACGGACAGCCAAAAACTCTTTTAGTGTCTTTTGTTATTTCTGCACCAGCATCTGCATATTCTTTATCTGTATAACTCGAACTTTCTCCCGCTCCAGATTCGATCATAACGCGATGACCTTCATAAGTTAAGGAAGTCACTGCATCTGGCGTAAGGCAGATACGGCGTTCCTGGTAACTTGTTTCTTTAGGAATTCCTATAAAAAGTTCTCTTTTAAAACGACCAACCTCAAGTTTTTCTTCTTGCGGTATTAATTGTTGTTTTGTAAATGGAGTTAATGTGATTGACATGGATAATGCAAAAAATTAAAGGTACAAATTACGTAAAAAGTTTTAAAATTAGTGTAAAAATTGTGCTAATACTACAGGCCGAATGTTAAAGATTCTGTTTAACACCCAAAATATCGCTTGGGTACACGTACTTTTGTCTGGTACCAATTTTTTGATAATGGCTTTACATAATCTGGGTAATTTGGATATCCAATAGGATTGTCCTTGCAATTGCATTCAGGTTTTTTTTCGTAGATTATGAACATTTTTTTATACGCGCCCACAATTTTATAATTATGTATCGATGTTTTTATACAAAACATAATACAATTTTCTGCTTCGCCAATTTCAATGTATTCACAAAAATTGCTATCAACCAATTGCTTAAATTTCTGTTTATCAGAATTGTTAATCTTGGAAAACAAATTATTAATGTCATTGCTGTTTTTAATGTAATACCTTATGCACTTTCCATCTGCAGGCGCATCGATACTAAGGCTGTCATTTATAAAATTACTATTTCGATCAATAATACTAACAATCTCTTTGCATTTTTCAATTTTAGAAGCTTCCACTTCGTCCGATAAAAAATCTGTCGTTATGCCCAAAAGAAAGAGGAAAAAAAGTCCAATTAAACTAAAGATAGTGGCAAATAAAATAAGTAATTTTTTCTTCAATGATATTTGTTTTAAAATAATCTCAAATCAATTTTAGTTCTCTTTTTCCGTCAGCTAACAATTCGATATTTATGGTAGAATGTTCTTCAGGAATCAAATTTGTAATTTTTTCAGACCATTCAATAAAACACCAATTTCCAGAATATAGATAATCATCAACTCCCATATCTAGCGCTTCGGTTTCTTGTTTTATTCTGTAAAAGTCAAAATGATAGACTTTTTTTGCGTTTGGAATTTGATATTCGTTTACTAAAGAAAAAGTAGGGCTGCTAGTTGTGTCAGTGATTCCAAGGCTTTTACATAGCTGTTTGATTAAAGTAGTTTTCCCAACTCCCATCTCTCCATTAAAAAGGATAATTTTATTAGGATTTGAAGCAATAATCTGCTCTGCAACTTCTTGAATTTGATCTAATGAAAAAACGATGTTCATTTTTATTTTTATTTATATATAAGTCTCAGTCGCAGTTTTCAGTCTCAGTCTGAAAACTTTTAATGGTCTTCCGCGAAAGCGAAATTATTTTTTTTGCCACAGATTAAAAAGATTTTAAAGGATTTTTTTAATTGTCTTAATTTTTTAATCTGTGGCAAAATCTAGTATTTTTAAATCAGTTTCTGGACTGCGACTGAAAACTGCGACTGCAAACTTTTTTATTTCGGATTAAATACCAAGAACGGAATAATCATTTCTTCTAAAGAAATTCCGCCATGCTGATACGTGTTTTTGTAATAACTCACATAATGATTATAGTTGTTTACGTATGCCAAAAAGAAATCATTTTTGGCAAAAATAAACGAACTACTCATGTTTATGGCAGGTAAACCGATTGTTTTAGGTTCTTTTACTACATAAACATCTTTTTGTTCGTAAGTTAAACTACGTCCAGTTTTGTAGCGCAAATTTAGACTTGTATTTTTATCTCCCACAACTTTCGACGGATTTTTTACATTAATGGTTCCGTGATCTGTGGTTAAAATTAATTTGAAGCCTAAAAGCTGTGCTTGCTGAATAATTTCTAATAATGGAGAATTTTTAAACCAGCTTAAAGTTAAAGAACGATACGCTTTATCATCAGAGGCTAATTCTTTTACTACTTCCATTTCGGTTTTAGCGTGCGAAAGCATATCAACAAAATTGTAAACCACGGTTACTAAGTCATTTCCTTTTAAAGCTTTAAAGTTTTCGGCTAACTTTTTTCCGCCAGCATAATTGGTGATTTTAAAATAATCTTCTTTAATATTTAAACCCAAACGTTTCAATTGAGCCGATAAAAATTCTGCTTCATAAAGGTTTTTTCCGCCATCTTCAACATCATTTTTCCAATATTCAGGAAACTGTTTTTCCATTTCTAAAGGCATTAAACCTGAGAAAATTGAATTTCGCGCATATTGCGTAGCTGTTGGAAGAATAGAGTAATAAGGTACTTCTTTTTCTAATTTGTAATAATTTGAAATAACAGATTCGAAAGATTTCCATTGATCGTATCTTAGATTGTCTATTACCACAAATAGAATCGGCTTGTCTTTCTTTTTAAGTTCAGGAACAACAAGTTCTTTAAATAAGGTGTTGGACTGTATCGGTTTATCTGCTTTTGGAGCAAACCAATCTTCGTAGTTTCGTTCAATGAATTTTCCGAATTGGGAATTAGCTTCTACTTTTTGAGATTCTAAAATTTCAATCATCGCTGTATCGTTGATGTCTTCTAGTTTTAATTCCCAAAAAAGCAATTTTTTATACAATTCAATCCAGTCTTCATAAGAATTAACCATTGCCAATTCCATTGAAATTTTTCTGAATTCCTTCTGATAGTCTAAAGTTGTTTTTTCTGTAATTAATCTCGAATCATCCAAGTTTTTCTTCAAACTCAATAGAATCTGATTCGGATTTACGGGTTTAATCAAATAATCAGCAATTTTAGAACCAATGGCTTCTTCCATTATATATTCTTCCTCACTCTTGGTGATCATAATCATCGGAATGGCTGATTTTTTTTCTTTCATTTCAGAAAGCGTTTCCAATCCGCTCATTCCAGGCATGTTTTCGTCGAGAAAAACAATATCAAAATTATCTTCTTCAAACAAGGCAATCGCGTCTAATCCGTTGTTGCAAGTAGTAACTTCGTAATTCTTTTTTTCTAGAAATAATATGTGAGGCTTTAAAAGATCGATTTCATCGTCGACCCAAAGTATTTTTATCTTATCCATAAATCAATTTAATTTTACTGCAATTTAAAGTTATAGAACTTAAAAAGTATTAAAAATAGTATAAAATTACCAAAGTTGAAACATGATTTTATTTTGAATTTTAACATTTTTAAATGTATTTTATTGATAATCATGGTAATTTAAAGTGTGATTTTTAAATAAAAAACACCAAACTCTTTATACTTATTTACTTATATTTGTTGACCAAAAAAATAACTGAACTGTGACTCAGATCAATAAATTAAAAATATTCAACGATCCTATATATGGTTTCATTACGATTCCGAACGAACTAGTTTACGATTTAATTCAGCATCCTTACTTTCAGCGTCTGCGTCGCATTTCGCAGATGGGATTGTCGTATTTGGTGTATCCTGGAGCAAATCATACTCGTTTTCATCACGCATTAGGATGTATGCATTTGATGAAGAAAGCAATTGATACGCTTCGTTTTAAAGATGTTGTGATTTCTGAAGAAGAAGAGAATGCACTTTTAATAGCAATTTTGCTTCACGATATTGGGCACGGGCCATTTTCGCATGCTATGGAAAAAAGTATTGTAGAAGATGTGCATCACGAAGCGATTTCGTTATTGTTTATGAATCAGCTGAATGAAGAATTTGACGGAAGATTAAGTTTGGCAATTCAGGTTTTTAAGGGAGAATATCATAGAAAATTTATGTTGCAATTGATTTCAAGTCAGTTGGATATGGATCGAATGGATTACTTAAAACGAGATAGTTTTTATACAGGTGTTGCTGAAGGAAATGTCAATTCTGAACGATTGATTCAGATGATGAATGTTGAAAACGATGTTTTGGTAATTGAAGAAAAAGGAATTTATTCCGTAGAGAAATTCTTACTTTCCAGAAGATTAATGTATTGGCAGGCTTATTTGCACAAAACTAGTTTAGTAGCTGAGTTAATTTTAATGAAAGTCTTGAAAAGAGCAAAAGAGCTGACTTTAAAAGGTGTTAAATTGCCTTGCAGTGAGCCTCTGATGTATTTCATGCAAAATAAAATTACACTAGAAGATTTTGATGCTGAGAAATTGGATTTGTTTTCGCAATTAGATGATTTTGATATTATTAGCGCGTTGAAAGCTTGGCAGAGACATAATGATTTTATACTTTCTACCTTAAGCAAAATGATTATTAATAGAGATTTGTTGAAAATTAAGCTTAGTGCAGAAAAAATTCCGATGGAAGAATCTCAGTCTTTAAAAGAAGAGTTTGCAGAAGCACATCAAATTTCGGCAGTAGATGCTGGATATTTTATTTTTAGAGGGAAAATAAAAAACCAAGCATACAGTAAAGAAGCAGAACCTATTCGTATTTTGAAAAAAGATAAAACAATTGAAGATGTTGTTGAAGCTTCTGACCAGCTGAATTTGAAATCGTTATCTAAATTGGTGACAAAATATTATATCTGTTTTCCAAAACAACTTATATAAAATTAACATTTAAAACCTATTTTTTATATTTTTGTCGCGATGAAATTTACAGCAGAACAAATAGCAGGAATTTTAGAAGGAGAAGTTGTTGGGAATCCCAATGCAGAAGTTTCTAAGCTTTCTAAAATCGAAGAAGGAGACGAAGGATCGCTTACTTTTTTGGCTAACCCAAAGTATATCAATTATATATATACTACAAAAGCGACGGTAACAATTGTTAATGATAGCTTTATTCCGGAACAAGAAATTACAACTACACTAATTAAAGTGGAAGATGCTTATGCGGCGTTTTCTAAACTTTTACATTTTTATAATCAGGTAAAATTAAACAAAACAGGAATCGAACCACAGTCATTTATGTCTGAGGGAACCAAATATGGAGAAAATCTGTATTTAGGAAGTTTTGGTTATATCGGACAAAATGTAGTTTTAGGTAATAATGTGAAAATATATCCAAATAGTTTTATTGGCGACAATGTTACTATTGGTGATAACGTATTCATTTTTGCTGGTGCAAAAATCTATTCAGAAACTGTAATTGGAAACAATTGCACGATTCACTCTGGCGTTATAATTGGTGCTGATGGTTTTGGTTTTGCTCCAAATGAAAATGGCGAATACAGTAAAGTGCCGCAAATTGGAAACGTTATTATTGAAGATAATGTAGATATTGGCGCTAACACGACAATAGACAGAGCAACTCTAGGTTCGACAATAATTAGAAAAGGAGTTAAGTTAGACAATCAGATTATGATTGCTCACAATGTAGAAATTGGAAAAAATACCGTGATAGCCGCTCAAAGTGGTGTTGCTGGTTCTACAAAAATTGGAGAGAATTGTATGATTGGAGGGCAGGTAGGTATTGCAGGTCATTTAACAATAGGAAATAATGTTAGGCTTCAAGCGCAATCGGGTGTAGCTAGAAACATTAAAGATGATGAAGTTCTACAAGGAACTCCATCTCTTGGATATACAGATTTTAATAAATCGTACGTTCATTTTAAGAATCTGCCTAAAATTGTGGCTGAAGTTGAAGAATTAAAAAAACAAATAATAAACCCAAAAAATGGAAATAATGGTTAAACAGAAGACCATCAAAAATGAAATTTCGCTAACAGGAGTTGGTTTACACACTGGAAAAGAAGTTACAATGACTTTTAAACCTGCACCCGTTAATAATGGTTTCACTTTTGTAAGAGTAGATTTGCAAGGTCAACCGGTAATTGAAGCTGATGCTAATTATGTTGTTAATACTCAAAGAGGAACAAATCTTGAGAAACTTGGTGTGAAAATTCAAACACCAGAACATGTTTTGGCTGCAGTGGTTGGCTGTGATTTGGATAATATTATTATTGAATTGAATGCCTCTGAACTTCCAATTATGGATGGTTCATCAAAATATTTTGTTGAAGCTATTGAAAAAGCTGGAATCGAAGAACAAGACGCACAACGTAATGTTTACGTAGTAAAAGAAGTTATCTCTTTTACAGACGAAGCAACAGGAAGCGAAATTCTTGTTATGCCAAGCGACGAATATCAGGTTACTACTATGGTAGATTTTGGTACGAAAGTATTAGGTACTCAAAATGCTACTCTTAAAAGTTTAACAGATTTTAAATCTGAAATTGCAAGCTCTAGAACTTTTAGCTTCTTGCACGAATTAGAGTCTTTGTTAGAGCACGGACTTATTAAAGGTGGAGATTTAAACAATGCAATTGTATACGTAGATAAAGAAATCTCTGAATCTACAATGGAGAATTTAAAGAAAGCATTTGGTAAAGAAGAGATTTCTGTTAAGCCAAATGGTGTTTTAGATAATTTGACTTTACACTATCCAAACGAAGCAGCAAGACATAAACTTCTTGATGTAATTGGAGATTTGTCTCTTATCGGAGTTCGTATTCAAGGAAAAATTATTGCTAACAAGCCAGGGCATTTTGTAAACACGCAATTTGCAAAGAAATTAGCAAAAATTATCAAAATAGAGCAGAGAAATCATGTTCCTACTTATGATTTGCATCAAGAACCATTGATGGATATTCATAAAATCATGTCTATGCTACCTCACAGACCACCATTCTTGTTAATCGACAGAATTATCGAAATGTCTGATCGTCATGTAGTAGGATTGAAAAATGTTACGATGAACGAGAATTTCTTCGTAGGTCACTTCCCAGAAGCTCCAGTTATGCCAGGTGTATTAATTGTAGAAGCAATGGCACAAACAGGTGGAATATTAGTATTAAGCACTGTTCCAGATCCTGAAAATTACTTAACATATTTCATGAAAATTGATAATGTTAAATTTAAGCACAAAGTGTTGCCAGGTGACACTTTAATTTTTAAATGTGAGTTAATTTCTCCTATCAGAAGAGGAATTTGCCATATGCAGGCTAACGCTTATGCAAATGGAAAATTAGTAACGGAGGCAGAATTAATGGCACAAATAGCAAGAAAACAATAATAAATTATCAAATTTATTGTTTAGGTTTGTTGCTTCAAATTAGAATATTTTAATTAAAAATATAAAACATACAGATGAATCAACCATTAGCATATGTTCATCCAGGCGCGAAAATCGCTAAAAACGTTGTAATAGAGCCATTTACAACAATTCACAATAATGTTGTTATTGGTGATGGTACTTGGATTGGTTCAAACGTCACCATTATGGAAGGTGCTCGAATTGGAAAAAACTGTAACATTTTTCCAGGAGCTGTAATTTCTGCGGTGCCACAAGATTTAAAATTCGGAGGTGAAGATTCTCTTGCTATTATCGGTGATAATTGTACTATTAGAGAATGTGTAACTATAAATAGAGGAACAATTGCTTCTGGTCAGACTGTAATTGGTAATAATTGTTTAGTAATGGCTTATGCTCACATCGCGCACGATTGTGAGATTGGAAATAATGCAATTATTGTAAATGGTGTGGCATTAGCTGGACACGTAGTGGTTGGTAATCATGCTGTTATTGGAGGTTTAGCTGCAATTCACCAGTTTATCCATATTGGAGATCATGCCATGATTTCTGGAGGGTCATTGGTTAGAAAAGACGTTCCTCCGTTTACAAAAGCGGCAAAAGAGCCGTTGTCTTATGTTGGAATCAATTCTGTTGGTTTAAGAAGAAGAGGTTTTACTACTGAAAAGATTAGAGAAATTCAGGAAATCTATAGAATTTTATATCAAAAGAATTACAATACAACTCAAGCTTTAAGTATTATTGAAGCTGAAATGGAAGCGACTCCAGAAAGAGATGAAATTCTAGATTTTATTAGAAATTCTTCTCGAGGAATTATGAAAGGTTACTCAGGTAACTATTAATTTTAGAGTTTAGATTTCTGATTTTAGATTTCTAAGCTATAATTGAAAAATAAAAAATAAAAAAAAAATGAAGATTGATTCTTTGTCTAGAATCTAAAATCTACATTCTAAAATCTAAAATAAAAAAACAAATGGCATCTACATCAGATATTAGAAACGGATTGTGCATTAAATTTAATCACGATATCTATAAAATCATTGAATTTCTTCACGTAAAACCTGGAAAAGGTCCAGCTTTCGTAAGAACAAAATTGAAAAGTTTAACTTCTGGTAAAGTATTAGACAATACTTTTTCAGCAGGTCACAAAATTGACGTTATTCGTGTTGAAACGCATACATTTCAATATTTATACCCAGAAGGTGATGAGTTTCACTTTATGAATGCTGAAACGTTTGAGCAGATTTCTTTAAACAAAAACATTTTGGATGCTCCAGATTTGTTGAAAGAAGGAACAAACGTTATGGTGCAAATCAACACAGAAACAGATTTGCCATTATCAGTAGATATGCCAGCATCTGTAATTCTTGAAGTTACTTATGCTGAGCCAGGAGTAAAAGGAAATACTGCTACAAATGCTACAAAAAATGCTACAGTAGAAACTGGAGCAAACATAAACGTTCCTTTGTTTATCAACGAAGGGGATAAAATTAAAATTGATACAGCTTCAGGTTCTTACATGGAGCGTGTTAAAGAATAGTTATTTTAATTAAGATAATTTGACAATGAGTCAATTAGATAATCTGTGAATCGACATAATTTTGTATATTCACATTCTAATTGACTCATTTTCTAATTTACAAGTTTTCTAATTATACTATATGAAATTTCCAAAGAGTCATTCTTTACAAGAAATTGCCAATTTGCTTAACTGCAAATTTATTGGAGACAAAGACTTTCAAGTTTTAGGCATGAACGAGATACACGTTGTAGAGCCTGGCGATATTGTTTTTGTGGACCATCCAAAATACTATGATAAAGCTTTACAATCGGCTGCAACCATTGTTTTGATAAACAAAGAAGTAGAATGCCCAGAAGGTAAAGCGCTTTTAATCTCAGATGACCCTTTTAGAGATTTTAATATTCTTACCAGACATTTTAAGCCTTTTCAGTTTGCCAATGTTGCTATTGCGCCATCAGCAGAAATAGGAGACGGAACTGTGATTCAGCCAAATTCATTTGTTGGGAACAATGTGAAAATTGGTAAAAACTGTCTAATACATTCTAATGTTTCTATTTACGATCATACTGTAATTGGAGATAATGTAATCATACATGCGGGAACTATTTTAGGAGCCGATGCTTTTTACTATAAGAAACGTCCAGAAGGTTTTGATCAGTTAGTTTCTGGCGGAAGAGTTGTTATTGAGGATAACGTTGGTATCGGAGCTTTGTGCACAATCGATAAAGGTGTTACTGGAGATACAACAATTGGTGCAGGATCAAAACTAGATAATCAAGTGCATGTTGGACATGATACCGTAATTGGTAAAAAATGTTTAATAGCTTCACAAACTGGTATTGCAGGCTGTGTGATTATTGAAGATGAAGTAACCTTATGGGGCCAAGTAGGAACGACTAGCGGTATTACAATTGGTGCAAAAGCCGTTGTAATGGGGCAGACGGGTGTTACTAAGTCAGTTGAAGGTGGAAAATCATATTTTGGTACTCCAATTGAGGAGTCTAGAGAAAAATTGAAACAATTAGCCAATATTAAGAAGATTCCTGAAATTTTAAGTAAATTGAAGTAATATGTCTATTAAAGAATTTGTTCAGAAATTTTACAAGTCAGATGCCTTAATTGATAGCGAAATTTTAAAAATTTATCTGCATCCTGATGTTATTCTTGAATGGAACAGCAGTAAAGGTTTTATTCAGATGGATTATGATTCGATAGTTGAAATGGCCAATGAACTTAGCCGTGCCTATGTGCGCTCTAAAGTTAGAATTAGCCATATTATTACCGAAGATGATTTAGTATCAGTACGTTACTCTCATTTTGTTAAAACAATCGAGAATCCGAGAGAAGAAATGCTTTTAGCGCATTTTGCAACCATTTGGCAGATAAAAGATGATAAACTTTATAGAGGTTATCAAATGAGTCAATTTTCTTAATATTTTTTTGACAATAAAAGAGGCAAAATACATTACAAAACCTTATTTTTGCAACACAAATTTAAAAACTACATAAAATATATATCATGAGTGTTTTAGTTAATAAAGATTCCAAAATAATTGTTCAGGGATTTACAGGAAGCGAAGGTACTTTCCATGCTTCTCAAATGATTGAGTACGGTACTAATGTTGTTGGAGGTGTTACTCCAGGAAAAGGTGGTACTAGCCATTTAGATCGTCCAGTTTTTAATACAGTAAAAGATGCTGTTGACCAAGCTGGTGCTGATACTTCTATCATTTTTGTTCCGCCAGCTTTTGCTGCTGATGCAATTATGGAAGCTGCTGATGCTGGAATTAAAGTAATTATTGCTATTACAGAAGGAATTCCTGTAGCAGATATGATTAAAGCAAATAATTATGTTAAAGAAAGAAATTCAAGATTAATTGGTCCTAACTGTCCAGGTGTAATTACTCCAGGTGAAGCTAAAGTTGGTATTATGCCAGGTTTCGTTTTCAAAAAAGGAACAGTTGGTATCGTTTCTAAATCAGGAACTTTAACTTATGAGGCTGCTGACCAAGTTGTAAAACAAGGTTTAGGAATCACTACAGCTATCGGAATTGGTGGAGATCCAATTATTGGAACTACAACTAAAGAGGCTGTTGAATTATTAATGAACGATCCAGAAACTGAAGCTATCATCATGATTGGAGAAATCGGTGGTCAACTTGAAGCTGATGCTGCAAGATGGGTAAAAGCTGACGGTAACCGTAAACCAGTTATTGGATTTATCGCTGGAGAAACTGCTCCTGCTGGTAGAACAATGGGTCACGCAGGTGCAATCGTTGGAGGTTCTGATGATACAGCTGCAGCTAAAAAACAAATTATGAGAGACAACGGAATTCACGTTGTTGATTCACCAGCTGAAATTGGTAAAAAAGTAAAAGAAGTACTTGGATAATTTTC
This sequence comes from Flavobacterium sp. LK-23, assembly GCF_058135255.1. Lineage (NCBI taxonomy): Bacteria > Pseudomonadati > Bacteroidota > Flavobacteriia > Flavobacteriales > Flavobacteriaceae > Flavobacterium > Flavobacterium sp. LK-23. Next base: position 140,818 of record NZ_JBYUVT010000012.1, on the reverse strand, counting down.
AAGTTTCAAAATAAAAAATTCCAAAAAAAAAGTCTCAATATCCTGTTGAGACTTTTTTACATTTTAATGGCTGAGGCGTAAATGAAAAAAAACTTAGCATCTTAGAACCTCAGTATCTTAGAAGCTTAAAGAAGAAATATGTACAAAGAATTAGAAAAATTTAAGTCAACAAATAGTTTTGTTTTTACTGTAAATGATAGTTTAGAAGAAGCTTGCAACGCGCCAGAAGGAAGTGCAGGAATCTTTGTTGTTTATGCTGTTGAAGGTGATGAAAAAGAATTGATCATGGTTGGTTCTACAGGAACTGTTCAGAATGACGGAACTTTAAAAAGTAAAAATGGCGGACTTTACGACAAAATCGTAAACGGACACCAATTTGCTAAAACAGGAAGAAAATATTCTTGGCCAGCTCAAATGAAATTAGAAAACATCGAAGCGTTAGAAGTAGTTTGGTACGAAACTTTTAATGCAGATGTAAAAGCTATTCCAACTGCGGTTGAAGGACAGGTTTTGCAAAACTTTTTAGAGGCAAATGGTAAATTGCCAAGATGGAATGTAGCTTTCTAAGTTTCTTTCAATCTTAATATTATCAAAAAACCTTACTAATTAATTAGTAAGGTTTTTTTTATTAAGCTATTGGTTTTTAGTTTTCGGTTTTATATATTTAAACACCAAAAATAAACTAAATCTATGATAAAGAACTACTTGCTATTGCTGGCTTTGTGTCTTTTTTCTTCTTTAAATGCGCAAATAATTAATTTTCCGGATGCTAATTTCAAGGCAAAACTGTTACAGGCTGATATAGATAATTCGATATCTATGAATGATGATGGCACTTCGCAAAAAATTGACAAAAATAATGACGGAGAAATCCAAGAGTCTGAAGCATTATTAATTTCATCATTAGATATTCGACAAAGCGGCATATCATCTTTGGAAGGGATTCAAGGTTTTAAAAATTTATTTTTTTTAGAATGTTCTGATAATGAAATAGTAACATTAGATTTGACAAGTTTACATAATCTTCAAGTAATTTCCTGTGATAGAAACAATTTGATAAATTTAAATGTACAACAGCTAACCAAACTTAATACTATTTCTTGCTGGACCAATAAATTAACAGAATTAAATTTGAATGGGGTACCAAGTTTGCAAAATCTACAATGTAGCGAAAACATGATTACCTCACTTGATCTTACCCAATGCCCTGATTTACTAAATTTAGGATTTTATAAGAATAAAATATCAAATTTAGATTTAAGCAGTTTTTCTAAACTTGAAAATTTGTTTTGCGGTTATAATGAATTAGTTGAACTGGATTTAAGCAGTTCAATTAACATGAAAACATTGCATTGTGATAATAATAAACTTACTAGTTTGAAATTGCCTGTTACTGACAAATTATGGCAGTTAGGTTATGATCATAATTTTTTGGATAACGTAGATGTAAGTCATTTGTCTGGTCTTTTAGAATTATTCTGTACGTCTAATAAAATAACAAAGTTAGATTTGAAAGGGCTTGGAAAACTTCAATATTTGGATTGCTATAATAATGAAATTGATAAATTAGATTTACCGGAAGTACCTGATCTAACATTTTTAAATTGTTTTGGAAATTTGTTAACAGAGATTGATGCGACAAAATCTAGTAAATTGCAAAATTTTTATTGCGGTGAAAATCCATTATTAGAAAGAGTATTTTTGAAAAATGGGAGCATTGAGCCGAATTTGAATTTTTCAAATAATCCTAAGTTAAAATATATTTGCGTAGATGATGATCAGATGTTAGATGTTCAAAATATGCTTGTAAATGAAGGTAATACAGATTGTAACGTCAATTCGTATTGTACTTTTGATATAGGAGGTGAGAGTTCTTCAATTCAAGGAACAAATAGAATCGATTTGAATAATGATGGTTGTGATGTTTTGGATATTCCTGCTTCATTCTTAAAGTTCAAAATTGATGATGGATTGAAATCTGGATATTTTGTAAGTAACGAATCGGGAAAGTATAATATGAAAGTTCGAGCGGGAAACTATAAAATTGAGCCAGTTTTTGAAAATCCGAGTTATTTTTCTATTTCGCCATCCGAAATTCAAGTAGATTTTCCCTCAGCTTCAAGTCCGATTCTACAGGATTTTTGCCTTAATGCTAAAGGTTCTTTTAATGATTTAGAAATTGCAATACTTCCAATTGACGTTGCAAGACCAGGTTTTGATGTAAAATATAAATTGGTTTATAAAAATAAAGGAACTGCTGTTCAGTCAGGAACAATAACTTTTAATTTTGATGATGCAACTTTGGATTTTGTTTCTTCAAATTTTGGAATTTCGAATCAAACTTCTAATAAAATAGTTTGGAATTTTTTAAATCTTAAACCTTTTGAAAACAGAGAGATTGAATTGGTTTTAAATGTCAATTCTCCGATTGAAACTCCAGCAGTAAATAACGGAGATGTATTGAAATACAGTGTTGCAATTAGTTCGTCAGTATCAGATGAAACACCAGGTGATAATCTTTTTGAATTGAATCAAACAGTCGTAGGTTCTTATGATCCAAATGATAAAACTTGTTTAGAAGGAAAAGTCATTAAACCTGAACTTATTGGTGAATATGTTCATTATCTAATTCGTTTTGAAAATACAGGAACTTACAAAGCTGAAAATGTAGTAATTAAGGATATAATTGATACTTCGAAATTTGATGTTTCGACGTTAGTTCCTACTAGTGCAAGTCATTCGTATACAACCAAAATTTCTGATGGAAATAAAGTCGAGTTTATTTTCGAAAAAATAGACCTTCCTTTTGATGATGCAAATAATGATGGTTATATTGCTTTTAAAATTAAAACTCTGCCAACTTTAAATGTGGGCGATTCTTTTGAAAACGAAGCTAATATCTATTTTGATTATAATTTTCCGGTTCTAACAAATAAAGAAACCTCAACATTTAAAACTTTGGGAAGACAAGATTTTGAACTTTCATCTTCTTTTAATATTTACCCAAATCCAGTTCGCAATTATCTACAAATAGACTCGAAAGATTCTATTGAAATACAGTCAATGTATGTTTACAATGTATTAGGACAACTAATTCAAGTAATTCCGAATGCTCATAATATTTCAAAAATTGATGTTTCGAAATTTCAATCTGGGCAGTATATTCTTCAAATCAAAACCGCAACCGGAAAATCGGCAACTAAATTTATTAAGATTTAAAACTTATATTTTGGTTTATTATAAAAGTCTTACTGTGTAAGACTTTTTTTGTTTGAAATTTTACTTGAACATAATTTAGTTAATTAAAATTTAAATTATAGTAAATTTAAGTTTAATCAAAAACAAAAGGTAAATTCTGATGATTTTGGAAAAAGTTTATCTTTTTTTGTAATAAGTTGGTTTTTGATTATTGACTTTTCTATATTTATCAAACAAAAACAAAAAATAATGTTAAAATTTGATTCTTTTAGAAGCTCTTAAAATGAGTTGGCATGTAAAATACTTGTTTAATTTTTGTTAATTAAGCGTTTTATAGGTTAGTTTTAATTCTAGAAAAAAATCAAATTTAGTATACAATTTAATCCCTGTAATTAATCTGTTATTTAAAGAAATTTACCTTAAATAATTTGATTTTACGCCCCAAAGCTTTTTTGTATGAGCCAAATTTTAAAGAACAAAGTTTTAGACGATTTTATTCTATGGAATAATTTGAAAAATGGTAATGAGAAATCATTTTCTTTACTTTTTGAAAAATATTATAGAGACTTAATCAGCTACGGCAATTCACTTTGTCCGTATGAAGAGAAAGTGCAAGATTGTATGCAAGATGTTTTTGCTGATATCTGGCTTTATCGCGACTCTCTTCAAGATAATGTTATTGTTAAAGCTTATTTGCTTTCTAGTGTTAGAAAGCGAATTGCGCGTTTGCATGAAAGGGATCATGTATTTAGGAAAACAACGACGACAGATGTTTTAGAATTTCTTTTTGACTTTTCTATAGAAAACCGTTTGGTTGAAGATGAAGTTACAGCCGAGCGCGTTTTGTATTTAAATAAATTGTTGAACGATCTTCCTGGCCGTCAAAAAGAAGCACTGTATCTGCGTTATCACCAAGGTCTAAGTGTAGATCAAATAGCCGATTTGTTAGATGTAAATTATCAATCGGCCAGCAATCTTTTGCATCGTGGTTTGTTAAGTCTTCGAAAAGAATGGAAAGGCAGTATTCCGCTTTTAATCCTTATATCTTCAGGGGTTTTTTAAAAATTTAAGAAAAAATCAAAAAAAAATCTTAAATAGATGAGTATATAATAAAAAAACTGTCCTCTATGTTTTTGTAACCCTAATAGTGAGATGCAAAAACGTAACAATTATACCGAAATAGAAGACTTCTTAGCTGATGAATCTTTTCAATTATGGATTTTGTCCAAGATTGATGAACAAGGCTGGGAAGAATGGACTCTCGAAAATCTTCAAAGAGCCAAACTTGTTGAAGATGCAAGGCTTGTACTGTTGGCAATGCGAGTTCCAGAATCTAACTTATCTTCAAATGAAGTTCATGAAGCCTTACAGGAAACTTGGCGTAAGATTGAACAAAGAGAAGAACTTTCTCAGCAAACCTCAAAAATAAAAAAATTAAAAGTACAGAGATACTGGATTAGCGGTGTTGCTGCAGCTATTCTAGTTGGTATTTTTTCTGTATGGTTTTTTAGAACTGAATTGACCGCAAATGATAATGAAGTTACTTACAACGAACTGGTTCAAGAAAACAATGAAGGTTTAGTAGAACAAACCAACAATACTGAAAAATCTCAGACCATTACTTTATCTGATGGAAGTTCGGTCTTATTACAGCCCAATAGTAAATTAAGTTACCCTAAAATCTTTACCGGAAACGAAAGAAAGGTGTATTTATCCGGCGAAGGTTTCTTTGAAATTAGTAAAAATCCTAAAAAGCCTTTTTTTGTTTATGCTAACGAAATTGTAACTCGAGTTGTGGGAACAAGCTTTAGAATAAAGGCTTATCCAGATCAGCAAAATGTTGAAGTTCTTGTTCGCACCGGTAAAGTAAAGGTAAAATCGAATGATTTAGTTCGAAGTAACGAAAATAAAGAAATTGTACTGCTTCCAAATCAGGCGCTTCGATTTGCTCGTAAAGAATTGGTTTTTAATAAAATAACCAATATTACGCAAGACCCTATTTTAGTAAGCAGTGTTCGAAATATCGAGCAATTAAGCTTTGAGTTTACAGATATTCCTGTTGCACAAATTCTTGAAACTATAGAGCAGGCTTATTTAGTAGATATTGATTTTCCTCACGATAAATTGAAAGACTGCCGATTAACCACTTCATTAAGCGATCAGCCGTTAGCCGAAAAGCTGAAAATAATCTGCAAAAGCATCGGCAATGATACCAATTATGAAATGAATGGAAATCAGATTGTAATTACGACTTCTGGCTGTAACTAGAATTCTTGATTCAATTAAAATAAAAGAAAAACATCCAAAATTTTAACTAATCAAAAACTAAAAAATAATTTGTAATTGCCTATGTAAAAAATGAATGCATAAAAAAAGTGCCGAGAATGCTGTAACATTATCGACACTTAAATCTGAATAAATCACTCTCTGTAAAGGGTAATTTATGATGTTTCTTAAAATACACGCGAATAGTATTAATCAAAACAAACCAAAATTATGAAAAAACCTGTTGTCAAGCAACGATTACTTCACCAAATCATGAAAATAACGCTGTTTCAGTTTGTGTTAGCGCTTGTGTTTTCAAGTGTTACTCTCGCAAATAATGTAAATGGGCAGAAAAAATTAGATACTAAAGTTACTATTACAGTTGATAATTTAACTTTAGACAATGCTTTATCAAAAATCGAAAAGTCTGCTCATGTAAAATTTTCCTATAACTCAAGACTTCCTCAATTAGGAGAGAAGGTTAGTATAGAAGCAAACCAAGAAACTCTGTCGAGCGTGCTTAGCAGAATATTGGTTCCTTTTAATATTACTTTTTCAGAAGTAAGCAATCAGATTGTCCTTCAAAAGAATACGATTAATACTTTTTCTTATGGAAACAATCATGATTCTTTGTTTGAGATTTTAACTTTTGGACCCATTATTAAAGGAAAAGTTACAGACCAATCAGGAAGTCCGCTTCCTGGCGCTACTGTAATGGCAAAAGGCACAAAAACAGCTGTATTAACAGATTTTGATGGAAATTTTACAATCGAAATGCCTGCAAATGTAGACCGTTTGCTTATTTCTTATGTAGGTATGGAGACCAAAGAAATTGGTATTGACAATACTTCTCCAACAGTTGTTTTAACCGAAGCGGGTCAGAACCTAAAAGAGGTTGTGGTTACTACTGGATACGAAAAAACTTCAAAAAGAACGTTTACTGGTGCTATTAGTAAAATTTCGGGCACCGAATTAAAAATAGATGGTGTAGTTGACGTAAGCCGAATGATCGAAGGTAAAGCGGCTGGGGTTACGGTACAGAATGTTACAGGAACTTTTGGTACAGCTCCTAAAATTACCGTTCGTGGATCTTCTTCAATTTTTGGAGATACAAAGCCATTATGGGTTATTGATGGTGTTGTCCAAGAAGATATTATCAATATGTCTTTTGCTGATTTGGCATCTGGAAATTCAGAGACATTATTAAGTTCATCTGTAGCAGGCTTAAGTGCAAACGATATTCAAAGTATTGAAATTCTTAAAGATGCATCGGCTACGTCAATTTATGGTTCAAGATCGTTAAATGGAGTTGTCGTTGTAACAACAAAGCAAGGGCGTAGAGATTCTCCGTTAAAAATTAGCTACGGATTGGAGCAGACCGTAAGAACAGTTCCAAATTATAGCCAATTTGATATTTTAAATTCTCAGGAATCTATGAGTATTTTCAAAGAAATGGAAGCTAAAGGTTATTTGGACTTGCCAACTACTGTAAACGGAAGATATGGAGGCGCTTACAATATTTTAGGAAGAGCTATAAATACTTACAATCCTGAAACTGGAACTTATTTGGTTAATAATGATCCTGTTAGCCGTAATAATTTTTTGAAGAAATACGAACAAGCCAATACAGATTGGTTCAGCGTTTTGTTTAGGCCGTCTATTACGCAAAATCACTCTTTAAGTTTTTCTGGTGGAGGCAAAAACAATACATTTTATGCTTCATTGGGCTATTACACAGATCCAGGATGGACTATTGCAGATGATGTAAAACAGATTTCTAGCAACATTAAAGGTACTTTTTATGTAAACGATAAATTAAATATAACTTTATCTACATTGGCATCTATTAGAGATCAAGGTGCTCCAGGAAGTTATGAAAGTGAAAAAGATGTTGTTTTTGGTAAAGTAACTCGTGATTTTGATATCAACCCTTTTAATTATGTGTTGAATACAAGTAGAACTTTACGTCCGTATGACGATAATGGAAATTTGGAATACTACCGAAATAACTGGGCTAAAATGAACATCGTAAACGAATTGGCTAACAACTTCATGGAAATTGAGGTAAAAGACATTCGTTTTCAATTGGATTTAGATTATAAAATTAATCCGCATTTAACTTATAATTTAACGGGTTCAGCTCGTTATGCTAATACAAGCCGTGAGCATAAAATTTTAGAAGGTTCAAACGTTGTTGGTGCATACAGAGCAGGAACAGCAATTGGAGAAGATGGGGTAAACACATTGGTTAGAGATCAGAATATCTTTTTATACCAAGATCCAAACGATTTAACAGCTCCAAAAGAATCGGTTTTGCCAAATGGAGGATTCTTAAGAAAGTTTACAAACGACATGACATCTTACAATTTAAGAAATAGTGTTAGCTACAGAAATATATTTAGCGACAAGCACGAAGTAGAAGGCTTGTTTGGAACTGAAATGAGAGTTGTGGATAGAACTAGTGATCAATTTACAGCTGCAGGTTTGCAATATGATCGTGGTTTAACTGCTTTTACAGATCCGAGAATTATTGAAAAAATAATTAATGCTGGAGATTCATACTACGGTTTTAATGAAGAAAAAGAAAGAACAGTTGGTTTCTTTGGTAAAGTAGGTTATACTTATGATAGACGTTATACAGCTTCTGTTACAGGACGTTATGATGGTTCTAATAGACAAGGTGATAGCGATTCTTCAAGATGGCTGCCAACTTATACTTTTAGTGGAAAATGGAATGTGGCTGAAGAAGGCTTCATGAAAGATGTGCAATCAGTAAATACTTTAGCAGTAAGAGCATCATATGGTTTAACAGCTACTGCAGGACCGGCAACAAACTCTTTGGCGATTTACAAAAGTGCCATTACAGATCGTTTCGGACTTGATGATAGAGAATCAGGAATTAGAATTGAAGAGCTTCAAAACGGAAATTTAACTTGGGAAAAACAGTTTGAAACTAATATCGGACTTGATCTTGGAATGTTTAATAACAGAGTGCAGCTGACAACAGACGTTTACCGTCGTAAAGCTTTTGATCTTGTAGATTATGTAATTACTTCTGGTATTGGTGGACAAAGAATTAGACAAGGTAACAATGCCGATATGGAGACTAAAGGTTTGGAGGTTGGTATTACAACTAAAAACATTAATGGTAAAGATTTTAAATGGTCTACAAATCTTAATTTTTCTGTTTATCATCAAGAGATTACAAAATTGCAGAACACGCCAACGGCATTCGATTTAGTTGATTCAAACGGAGGAAATACGGTTGGACACCCAAGAAATTCATTATACTCTTACCAATTTACAGGTTTAAACAACCAAGGTCTTCCTACGTTTATATTGCAAGATGGAGCAGAGAATAATATTACAGATGCTAATTTTCAGGATAATTTAAATGTTACTAAATATTTAAAATATGAAGGTTCAATCGAGCCTAATAAATCATTTGGTTTTGCCAATACATTTACATACAAAAACTTGTCTCTGTACATATTCTTTGTAGGTTCGGGAGGAAATAAAGTTCGTTTAAATCCTGTATACGATAGTACTTACGATGATTTGACGGTATTTACAAAAGACTTTACAAACCGTTGGATTAATCCTGGTGATGAAAATTACACCAATGTTCCAGTTATTGCAGACAGACGTTTAAATGCTAATTATGGCGGAGACCGTACTTTGGCAAGAGCTTATAATACATACAACTATTCTGATGTTCGTATTGCAGATGGAGATTTTGTCCGATTAAAAAATATATCATTAAGCTGGGAATTTCCTGCTGATTTTAAAAAGAAAATCGGTGTGAGCACTTTTACATTAAAAGGCTCGGCGGTAAATCCTTGGTTAGTTTATTCTGATAAAAGATTAAATGGACAAGATCCTGAGTTTCGTAATTCTGGAGGAGTTGCTTTTCCTGTAACAACTCAATACACATTTACTTTAAACCTTTCATTATAATTGTCAAAATCATGAAAAACTTAAAAATAGCATTATCCCTATTAATACTTATTTGTATTACTAGCTGCGATGATTTCTTGTCGGAGAAACCAGATAATAGAACAGAAATTGATACGCCAGAAAAAATAAAAGAATTATTAGTAGAAGCCTATCCTCAAATGAGTTATTTCGAGATTGCTGAAACTATGTCTGATAATGTTTTTGATAGCGGATTACCAACTACGATTATTAGGAATGAGCAAAATTACAATTGGGAAATTAATACAGATGCAACTGATATTGATACTCAGGCTTATTACTGGGATGCTTGTTATAAAGCAATTGCACATGCAAACAAAGCTTTAGAAGCAATAGAAGAGTTGGGGAGTCCGGCAAGCTTAAATCCGCAAAAAGGTGAAGCTTTGATGGCGAGAGCGTATTCGCATTTTATGCTGGTTTCATTATGGTCAAAACGTTACAATCCAGCAACTGCCGATACAGATTTAGGGGTTCCTTATGTAACAAAACCAGAAACGGAATTGATAACAAAATACAAAAGAAACACACTTGCCGAAGTATATGCTTTTCTTGAAAAAGATATTGAAGAAGGTTTAAAATACGTGACAAACGATTATAAAGAACCAAAATTTCACTTTAATGTAGCGGCTTCAAAAGCTTTTGCAAGCAGATTTTATTTGGTAAAAGGAAATTGGGATAGAGTAATTGAATTGTCTGATGACTTAGGATCTAGACCTTCAGCAATAAGAGATTTTTCAGTTTACGAACCTTTAAGTGTAGAAGATCAACAGTTAAAATACGGAGCTAGTGATGTTGGAACCAATCTTTTGATCGTTTCTGCAAATACGATCGTAAGTAGAGTATACCATTTAAATCGTTTTAATTTATCAGGTTTACGCCGTCCAGAAATCTTTGGAACAAGCACAAATCTTTTCGGAAAAGCGTATTATTATAATTTCTATTCTTCAAACGGAAGTATCACATTGTTCTTGCCTAAGTTTTATGAATACTTTAAATATTCTAACGTAACAGCTGGAATTGGAGATCCTTATGTTGCTGAAGTATTATTAAGTAACGATGAGTTTTTCTTAAACAGAATCGAAGCGCATGTAATGAAAGGAGATATTGCTACGGCTACTGGAGAATTAGAATATTTCTTAGCGACAAGAACTCCAACATACAATCCGACAACAGATAAATTGACTGAGGCTAGAGTAGTGGCTAAATTCCCTGTAATTGCAGACGAATATACGCCATTCTATACAATGACTCCAGTACAGACCTCTTATGTAAAAGCAATTGCAGAAACAAGAAGAAGAGATTTTATACACGAAGGACTTAGATGGTTTGATATTAAACGTTTTAACCTAGTGGTTAGACATGAGACATCAAACAAGCCAGCTAATATTTTAGTAAAAGACGATAACAGAAGAGCATTGCAAATTCCGTTGCACGCTTCAAGTACTGGTATCGAACTAAATCCTAGATAATCTTAAAAATGAAAATTATGAAATTATTAAAATATAATAAAATTGCGGTTTTAGCTCTAGTTTCGATAACTCTATTTTCATGTGGAAGTGATGACTTGCCTGGAGAAAGCCAATTAGATTTTACACAACCAGAGAAAACAAGTTTAGATAATTGGATTGATGCAACTTATTTAAATTCATACAACATTAATGTTCAGTATAAATGGAACCAAAATACGGTAGACAACAGTCGTTATTTATTTCCGCCAGACGTTAATAAAGTAAAACCGGCTCTTGAAATAGTGGAAACCATTTGGCTAAAAAGTTATGCCGCAATTGGAGGTCCAGATTTTGTAAAGAAAATTGCTCCAAGAGAAATTGTTTTGGTTGGAGGAGTTAATTTAAATAGTGTTGGAACCAAAACTTTAGGTTTGGCCGAAGGAGGACAGAGAGTTACTTTGTTTGAAACAGATTATATCGATAAATCGGATCGCGAAAACGTAGCACAATTTATACATACAATTCAGCACGAATACATCCATATTTTAAATCAGAACAAACCTTTTGACGAAAAAACTTGGAAAACGCTTACACCGGGAGGTTATACTGCAGATTGGTACAATTTTGAAATTGAAGAATCAAATGAGCTTGGATTTATTACAAGTTATGCAAGATCAAATATTAACGAAGATTTTGCAGAAACTGCAGCAATGATTCTAATTTATACAAAAGCAGAATACGCGGCATTTTTGGATGGTATTGAAAATCCTTTTGCTCTTCAGGCTTTAAAATCAAAAGAAGCTATTGTGGTTAAGTATTTCAAAGAAGCATTCAATATGGATTTTTATGCTTTAAGAGACGAAGCAGAAAAGAATACAACATCTGTAATAAATTAAAACAAGCATTATGAAAATGAAACAACTATATAAGTACTTATTTGCAGCTGTTTTAATACTGCAATTGATCGCCTGTAATAATAATACAGATGCAGAACAACTTTTTAATGATACGCCTACCGCTCGATTAAATAAGCAAAAAACAGAGTTAAGCGAAGCATTGCTTTCATCTCAATACGGGTGGAAAGCGGTTTATTTTACAGATAATACCGTTTTAGGAGGATATACCCATTTATTTAGATTTGCAGACGATGGAACTGTACAAATGGCATCAGATTTTGATACTGATACAGCTACCTATAAAAGTGAATACGCGATTCAAGTAGGAAGCACGGTGAGTTTAACTTTTACGACAAAAAATAGAATTCATCTTTTGTCAGATTCAGACAATTATCCCATTCCAGCATTGCGAGCAAAAGGTTATTTAGGAGATTTTCAATTTTTGTACTATGGACAAGAAAATGGAGAAATCATTTTTAGAACCAACAGAAGTAATCAGGAATTACGTTTTGTAAAAGCAACGGCAGAAGATTGGACAGAATTGCCTAAAAATCTTCTGATGGAAAAGAATGTTATTGGAGGAGAAGAAAGACCACTTTTTAGACTATTAGAAACAAATGATGGTACGACTACACATAAATTCGATTTTTCATTTACGGCAGTAACGCGTTTTGCAAACTCAAATTCGATTGAAAACGGTTACTCTGTAAGCTACGACATGGGAATAGGATATTCTCCAACAGGAATTGTAGTAAGTCCTGCAGTTGAAGTAGGCGGGCAAAAATTATCAAATTTTGTTTATAACGATACTGATGGAAGCTTTACTGCAACAGGAACAGGTGGCGTATCTGCAGTTATAAAGTATACTGATAAACCGCTAGTTCTTACAGACGATTATAAATTATTGCTTCCAGGTAAACCATTAGCTTGGTTTGGATTCTTTGTAGACGATTACACAATCGATTCTCCTGCAAACTCACCGTTATTTTACGCTGAACTAGCAAAAGTAAACGCATCGTTGCCGGCAGGACAAAGCATCGCATCTATTGAAATCTATAGCAATCATGCTATTGGAACTTTTATCTATTACACTTTTGTCGGAAGATCTCCTTTACAGCATCATGTTACTATTGAAGAAGACGCAGCAGGTAAGAAAATGATTTTGAAACATAAATCATGGAACGGAAATACTACCGTAGCGACACCATTCTTCTTGGCAAGTATAGATAAATACTTCATGGATCCGCAAGGAATTTATGTAAAAGCAGAAACTTTCAGATTATTCTACGCAGATCCGGTTTATACATTTACAAGCGCGTCAAGCCCATTTAGAATGACAACTTGGAAACTTAATTAATTTTAAAGAGCAGCTTATTTTTTTGAGCTGCTTTTATCCAGCATAATTTCTGAATCAAGTATATAACTTCTTAATTTATAGATATTATGATTAAAAAAATAATTACACCAGCAACAATAGCAATATTCTTTTGGCTAATAGGACTGCTGATTGTAAATGAATATTATTATCCATATTTAAGACCTTATTTGTATCTGTCAATAATAATTGCGATTGCATGTGTAGTCATGGATAAGATTAATGAAGATAAAGACGAATAAATATTGCCAATAAGTTTTAAGGCTGTAAAAATATAATAGTGATACCAACTGCATCTTTAAAAATGCGGCACAATCATATTGAAGATTTTTAGTTTTGTTTTTTTATTTTGGGGAAACAGCTCATTTTATGAGCTGTTTTTGTTTTTTAAGTTTAATCTTTCTTTATGTAAAAATATTATACTTTTTTTCTTATATTTAAAGCTGAAATTAATTTTTCATGTCTGAAAACTCAACAGACATTAACGGATTGAGTTTACCAAAAAACCAAAGAACAATAATTATGTTAAAATCAATTTTAAATTTTCAAGGGGTTGAGATTTTGAACCGCGAAGAGCAAAGAAGTATTAAAGCTGGTGATTTAACTTGGGATTGTCAAACAGGAGATGGAGCCGTAATGGGGCAATACATTCATCCTTGTATTGATCAGCCAGTTGAGATTATTCCAGCTCCAGAATTTGATTTGCCTTAATTATATTACTAGGTAAACTTTAAGTAATAAAGCCGTTTCAAATTGAAACGGTTTTTTGTTTTATGCTAAAGAAAAGCTCTTATTTATAAATTACACTAATGCTATTTTTTTTAAAAAGGGAAATATTATATATTTGACAAGTCATTTATAGCGTAGGTAAAACTTATGGAATTTTCTTTTTTAGCAGAAAATGCAAATAAGTAATGGCACAAGCTGTAAAGAAATATTAACATTAATTTTGAATATGAAATTACTAGAAGGAAAAGTTGCAATTATTACTGGTGCAAGCCGTGGAATTGGAAAAGGAATTGCTGAAGTTTTTGCTAAACATGGAGCAAATGTTGCTTTTACATACAGCTCATCTGCAGCATCTGCAGAAGCTTTAGAAGCAGAATTAAATGCTTTAGGAGTAAAAGCTAAAGGATACCAATCTAATGCAGCAGATTTTAACGAAGCGCAGACTTTTGTTGATGCTGTTTTAGCAGATTTTGGAACTGTTGACATCTTAATCAACAACGCTGGAATTACAAAAGACAATTTGTTAATGCGTATGTCTGAGGCAGATTTTGACCAAGTAATTGATGTGAATTTGAAATCGGTTTTTAATATGACAAAAGCGATTCAGAAAACTTTCTTGAAACAAAGAGCAGGATCTATCATTAATATTAGTTCTGTTGTTGGAGTTTCTGGAAACGCAGGTCAAACAAATTATGCAGCTTCTAAAGCAGGTGCAATCGGATTTACTAAATCTGTAGCTCTTGAGTTAGGTTCTCGTAATATTCGTTGCAATGCAATTGCTCCAGGTTTTATCGAAACTGAAATGACTGCAAAATTAAGCGAAGATGTAGTAAAAGGATGGAGAGAAGGTATTCCGTTGAAACGCGGAGGAACTACAGAAGACGTTGCTAACGCTTGTCTTTTCTTAGCTTCAGACATGAGTGCTTACATTACAGGACAAGTTCTTAATGTTTGCGGAGGAATGCTAACCTAAGGTACTGAGGTGCTAAGTTGCAAAGGTTCAAAGGTTTTGAAATCTTTGAATTATTAATCTTCCAATTACTGAATAATTATGACTACAAACACGATTCTTTTATTATTGCTTTCTTTAGTAATTGCTGGTGGTTTGTCGTATTTTCAATATTTTTTCAAAGCCAAAAGTAAATCCAATGTGATTATACTTTTGGCTTTTTTACGTTTTCTAGCCATTTTCGGATTGTTGGTTTTATTGATCAATCCGATTATTTCAAAGAATTCTCTCGAAATCACCAAAACGCCTCTGGCAGTTGTGGTTGATAATTCGAGTTCTATTGCTGCTTTAAAATCAGACCAGAAAGCGGTTGAATTATACCAGAAATTGGTTTCGAATCCAGCTTTAAAAGAAAAATTCGATGTTCAAACTTATCAGTTTGATAATGATTTTAAAACTTCAGACCAATTTGATTTCAAAGGAAATCAGACTAATTTAGACGAAGTTGCTAAAAATCTAAAAAGCATCCACAAAAATCTGATTTTCCCAACAGTCATTATTACTGACGGAAATCAAACTACAGGAAACGATTATGTATATCGTTTTGATCCTGTCAATAAAGTTTATCCTTTGGTTGTGGGAGATACAACCACTTTTTTTGATTTAAAAATCAATCAGCTAAACGTAAATAAATACGCTTTTCACAAAAATAAATTTCCGGTAGAAGTTTTTCTGCAATATGCAGGAGACAAAACCACAAATGCAGAATTTACCATTTCGCAAGGAAACGCAGTTGTTGCAAAAGAAAAACTATCTTTCTCGCCATCAAAGAAAACAGCTTCGCTAAACTTGCTTCTTCCAGCAGACAAAGTAGGATTGCAAATTTATAAAGCCAATATTCAATCATCTGCAAAAGAAAAAAACAGTTATAATAACGTCAAAAATTTTGCAGTAGAAATCATAGATCAAAAATCAACTGTTGCGATTGTCTCTGCTATAAATCATCCAGATATTGCCGCTTTAAAACGTTCAATTGAAGTTAATGCACAGCGTAAAGTAATTTTAGCTAAACCAAATCAAATTAGCGATTTAGATGATGTTTCTGTTTTGGTTTTATATCAGCCAACAATAGCTTTCAAAGCGATATTTGACAACAATAAATTAAAAGGAATAAATACCTTTATTATCACAGGAAACAATACCGATTTCAATTTTCTAAATCAGCAGCAGAACAATCTGGTTTTTAAAATGAGTAATCAGCGAGAAGATTTTTTATGTGAATTCCAATCAGCCTTCAACCTGTTTGCAATAGATAATATTGGTTTTGAAAATTTCCCGCCTTTGCAAAATCCGTTTGGAAATATCAGTACTAACGGAAATGTGTCTGTATTACTTTCTTCAAAAATTAGAAACGTTTCTACCAATGCGCCTTTATTGGCTTTCGCAGAAAATCAAGGAAAAAGAACCGCTTTTCTTTTAGGAGAAAATAGCTGGAAATGGCGTTTGCAAAGTCATGTCGATAATCAGTCATTTGAAAAGTATGATGTTTTTATGGATAAAATTATTCAATATTTAGCATCATCGACTTCAAAGAAATCGTTAGTAGTATCTCACGAAAGTTTTTATAATTCTGGCGAAGAGATCATTATTAACGCGCAATATTTCAATAAAAATTATGAGTTTGATGAAAAAGCCAGACTTACCATTACTGTTGTAAATGCTGCGACAAAACAAACTAAGAATTATGATTTATTGAAAGGAAGTAATTCTTTCTCTGCTAATTTAGAAGGACTTCCGGCAGGAAAATACAACTTTACAGTAAAAGAATTAAACTCGAATACTTCATACGCAAGTCATTTTGAAATTTTAGATTTTGATATCGAAAAGCAATTTGTCAATCCAGATGTAGTTAAATTACAGCAATTGGCTCAGCAAACAGGAGGAAAAGCTTTCTTTGAAGATCAAGCCGATCAGTTGATTAATACACTTTTAGAAAACAAAGAATACAAATCAATCGAGAAAAATATCTCAAGTAAAACGCCAATTATTGACTGGGTTTGGTTATTGATTTTGATTGCTACTTTACTGACAATTGAATGGTTTGTTAGAAAGTATAATGGGTTGCTTTAAAAATGAATTGATTATGTCTTTTAAAAAAGTTTTCATTTTCTTTAGTCTGTTTTTTTGTACTATTTTTTTTTGGATTTATATAAACGCTAGAAAAGAAAATAGAAATGACTATCAATTTGTGATCACTAAAATTAATGAAAATGCAAAAGGTAACATTACTGTGGATGGTGTGGAAAAGAAATTCAATTTTGCTAATTTTAATTCTTATAAGATCGATATTCAAAAAGACGACAGTTTAGTTAAAAAAGCATTTTCAAAAAAAGTTTATATTTATAGAAAAGATAAAAAAATAGGTAAATATAATTTAGTTTTACTATTAAACGAATCTGGAACATTTCCAATAGATTGGCAATAATTATTTATCTTTAATTTTTTTGAAATGGACTTCAGGCTAAAAGTTTTCTACACTGTTGCGCTCCGCCTTAATTTTACTAAAGCGGCAACAGAGTTATACATTACGCAGCCAGCGGTTTCTAAACATATTCAGGAATTAGAGGAAACATATAAAACAAAACTCTTCGAACGAAACGGTTCTAAAATCGCTTTGACTCCAGCTGGAAAAATCCTTCTAAAATATACTAAAAGTATTTTCGATATCTATCGCGAAATAGACTTTGAAATGAGTTCTTTCAATAAAGAACGTCAAGGTTTGCTTAGGCTAGGAGCCAGTACAACCATTTCACAATATATTATTTCTCCAGTTTTGGCCAGTTTTCATCAAAAGCAAAAAGATATAAAAGTGAATTTGCTGAATGGAAATACAGAACAAATAGAAAATGCCTTAATCAATAAAGAAATCGAGATCGGAATTGTAGAAGGACAATCTAAAAATCAATCTATAAAATACATTCCGTTTTTAAAAGACGAATTGGTTTTGGTTTGTAACAGCAACAATTCTTTTGTCAAACAAAATGAAATTTCAGTAAACGATTTAAAATCAATGAAATTCATAACTCGCGAACGCGGATCTGGAACACTTGAAGTTATAGAATTTGCGTTAAAAAAAGCGGGTTTAAAATTTTCAGATTTGCAAATAGAGATGCAATTAGGAAGTACAGAAAGCATAAAATCATATTTACTAAACTCAGATTGTTTTGCTTTTATGTCTATTCATGCTGTGAGCAAAGAGCTGAAAAATAAAGAATTGATTGTTTTAGATGTAGAAAAGTTAGCAATAGAAAGATATTTTTATGTGGCTACATTACAAGGAAAATCAGATTCATTATCTGAGCTGTTTATTCAAAATTTAGCATCTCATTATAACTTGAAGTTATAGCCAATTGCAATTTACGATTGGTGTTTTCAATATAAACGGCGGAACTTTGCTACATAATATCAATACCCATTTATTTTGAAAACAAAAGAACAAACCACAGCACAATTATTTGAAATTAATCAATCATTCCAACAAGTCCTTTTTCTTGCTGTAATTCTTTTATGTTTATTTTCGATTATTTCTCCGCCGATCGCACTTTTGTTTGGCGTTTTAATTGTGAATCTTTTCGGAAATCCATTTGTAGAATTTAATCATAAAGCCATCACATTTTTGCTGCAGTTTTCGGTAGTCGGTTTAGGGTTTGGAATGAATGCTAATAGTGCAGTTTCAGCTGGAAAAGAAGGCTTTGTTCTAACGGTTTTTTCAATCTTCAGCACTTTACTTTTTGGATTATTGTTAGGCAAATGGCTTAAAACAGAGAAAAAAACGTCTCACTTGATTTCTTGCGGAACAGCAATTTGCGGAGGAAGTGCAATAGCAGCTATTTCGCCCGTTATCAAATCAAACGAAAATCAGACTTCAATTGCTTTGGGAGTTATTTTTATACTCAATTCAATTGCTTTATTTGTTTTTCCGTTTATCGGACATCAATTAGATTTGTCACAAAAAGATTTCGGTCTTTGGTGCGCTATTGCCATTCACGATACGAGTTCTGTAGTTGGTGCTGCCAATAAATATGGTGCAGAAGCATTGCAAGTTGCTACGACAGTAAAACTAGCCAGAGCTTTATGGATTATTCCCATTTCAATCTTGACCGCTTTTCTTTTTAAAAGCAAGAATTCAAAAATCAAGATTCCTTATTTTATAGGTTTGTTTGTTATAGCAATGCTAGTAAATACGTATGTTCCGTCAACAGCCATTTTTACAGGACATCTTGTAGGTATTGCAAAAATTGGTCTAACCATAACTTTGTTCTTAATTGGAGCAACTTTAAACTTCGCTACTTTAAAAGCAGTAGGAGTAAAGCCATTACTACAAGGGGGTTTTCTTTGGATTTTTATTGCTGTTTTAGCTTTAGTATCAATTCTTTATTTGAACTAATATTTTTTAACCGCAAAGAGCACAAAGAATTACGCAAAGTTCGCAAAGTTTTTTGTGCAAAGCTTTGCGAACTTTGCGTTTTATTCAAAATTTTAGGTAAATAAACTTTGCGCTCTTTGCGGTAAAACTATACTCAAAGTTTTTCAACTATTATTTTACATTGGAGAATTTTACAATTGGTTTGTCCATCATTTTGTAAAATTTTCCTTTGAATGAATAACGTCTTTCAATCTCAAAATCAAATGCTTTTTTGGTTTTGGCCATTGTTGCAATTTCTTCGGGAAATGTAACGTCAAATTCATCTTCACCTCTTGCTTTTATATTATAAGTTCCTTTTGTGGTAATGATAATGTCTCTAAAATGTTTCTTAGAATTATCATTGACTACTTTGTAAGATCCGCTCCAAGCAATAAAAGAAGAGTTAGTTAGCTGATAATTATTGACTTCCAGAATGGGCTGATATTTCCCGCCAAAACCAGCAATGAGGTAAAGATAGCCTTCGTAAGCGCCGCCAGCACCACCGTTTGCATGAATTAAAGTAAAAGCATATTGATCTTCTCCAATTTCAACCAATTTAGGAGTCGGACATCGCGCAAAAGCCCCAAACGCAGCTACTGCAGGTTGGAAAGATCTCATTTCCCAAACATTATCATTCTTTGCAAACTTAGCCACGCCTAACAATCCGCCAGAAAAACGCCCTGTTTGAAGTCCGTCTTCGTCATGAACAGAATGATTAAAAGCTAAAATTTTAAATTGATTTCCTTTTGAATCGCTGTAATCAATATTCGCTATAAGCCTTGTGGCAACGCCTTCTGTATAAGGAAACATTTGATCGCCTTCTACGCCATTTACATCAAGAAAAGGAGAAGGTTGGCATGATTTGCATTTCCAGCTTATAAAAGTATTTTTATCAGAAAGATGATATAAATTGCCAGGAAATAGTTTTTGCATTGTTTTCTCACCGTTTAGCGGATCGGAAACTTTAACGATTCTTTTCGGGTTTAACAAGGTGTCGCTAATATTTTTTAGCTGTAAATCAGTTTCTTGTGCAAAGCAAAAAGTAGAAATTAATAGAAATAAATTTAAGGTAATCTGGCGCATAGAATTGAATTTTGTTAGTAAAGCAAATGTATAAAGAAAATTAGTGTTAATATAAGCTTATACTCTTTTTAAAGCTTAAAATCTAAAAAAATTAAAATTGTAGAATCTTATTGATAGTATTTTTTGCGTATTCTTTAATTAAAGCTAAATTTGCTCCCTCTAATAAAAAAACAAATGAAAAAAATCCAAATGAGACCAAAATTAATCGCTTTCGGTGCATTAATTATTGGCTTTATTATGCTGTCATGGGGAAATGTTGGCCATGAGCGTATTAACAAAGCTGCTGTAATGGCTTTACCAAAACAATTACAGATATTTTTCTACAATCACATTGATTTTATTACACAAGAAGCTTCGGTTCCAGATATCCGTAAATATGCTTTAAATTATAAAGAAGAAGGCCAAAGACACTATTTTGATATGGAAAACTTTGGTGCTGCTGACACTTATCCAAAAACATTAGAAGAAGCGAAACAAAAATACGATGCTAAATTCTTATCGGATAACGGAATCTTGCCATGGTATTTGGAAGAAATGATGGCAAAATTGACTAAAGCTTTTAAAGAAAAAAACAAAGCTGAAATCTTATTCCTAGCGGCAGATTTAGGTCATTATGTGGGTGATGCACACATGCCATTGCATACTTCTGCAAATCACGATGGACAATTGACAGACCAAAAAGGAATTCATTCACTTTGGGAAAGCAGATTGCCAGAGCTGTTTGTTAAAAATTACAAATTAAATGTTCCTGAAGCACAATATTATCCAGATGTTCACAAAGCAATTTGGGACTTGATCAACGATACGCACAGTTTAGCACAGCCTTTATTGGATATCGACAAAAAACTAAGAGTAGCAACTCCGCAAGACAAAGTGTTTAAAATGGATGCTGAAGGAAATGTATTAAAAACGAAATACAATACAGCTGTTTTCTCTGATGACTATGCTAAAAAACTGCACGAACAATTGAATGGAATGGTTGAAAGCCAAATGAAAAAAGCTATTGCAGCAACTGCAAGTTTCTGGTATACGGCTTGGATTAATGCTGGAAAACCAGATTTGAGCGATTTAGACGCACCAGCTGTGACTCAAAGAAACTATCAATTTTTACAGGATGATTTGAAAATGTTCCAAAAAGGAGATTTGTTTGGAATGAAAAGTCAAAACGATTAAGTTTTTGTTTCAATTTTCCTATTGAAATAGAAAAAAAGCCGCAAATTATAGAATTTGCGGCTTTTTTGATTGCTTACATTAACGAATGTTTGCGTATAATTTTTTATTCTTATTGGCTAAATCTTTAAACTGGTATTCTTTCTCTTTCAATACGTAAGAAGCTGATTGATAATAAGAAATAGTTTCGTTAACTAGATTCTTGTTTTCAGTTTTTAAAGGTATTTCATCATAATGAATTTGGAATTCGGGAGAAATCCTAGCTTTGCTATTAAGTTTTAATTGAAACTGTTTTATTTGTTGTTTTGGAGATAAAATAGTTAAAACATTGTCTTTTATTAATCCTAAATCTTGATAGGTAGCAATAAAAGCTCTTGGCTGATAATCTGGTTTGAAAACATCACATCCAAAGAATTTACTTTGATAATCAAAATTTAAAAGGCCAAATAATGTTGGCATAACATCTATTTGAGACATCATTTTAGTATATTTTTCAGGCTTCATATCTGGGGTATATATTAAAGCTGGAATTCTGTATTTATCTAACGGAAGTTCTGTTTTTCCAGCGCTCGAAGCACAATGATCGGCAACAATTACAAAAACCGTATTTTTAAACCAAGGCTGCTTTTGAGCTTGCTTAAAGAATTGGTTTAAAGCATAATCGGTATATTTTACGCCGCCATCACGCGATTTAATATTTCCAGGAATGTCGATTTTATTATTTGGATAAGTAAAAGGCCTGTGGTTGCTTACTGTCATAATATGATTGAAGAAAGGCTTATTCTCTTTAGCTTCAGCATTCATAACTTTAATCGCTTTATTGTACATATCTTCATCACAAACTCCCCAAACATTAGAAAAAGTAACTTCATTTTCGGCAAAACTAGATTTGTCAATAATTTGATAACCATTTCCAGTATAGAAATCCTGCATATTATCAAAAAACGCATCTCCGCCGTACATGAATTTCACATTGTAACCTTTTTGAAGAAAGACAGATCCAGTCGAAAATTTATTTTTATTATCCTCTCTTTTTACAACGCTTTCTCCAGCTGTTGGAGGAAGACATAGGGTTACGGCTTCTAAACCTCGTACAGTTCTGTTTCCGGCCGCATACACATTTGTAAACAGCAGACTTTTTTGAGCAAGACTATCCAAAAATGGTGTAATATTTTGTTCGTTTCCGTACGTTTTCATGAAATCGGCACTTAAACTTTCAATTGTAATTAAAACTACATTTTTACGTTGTTCGAGCGAATCCTCTTTTATTTCATGTAAAGTATTTTTCCCTGAAATAGTGGGCATTTCTTGCTTTAGAATTGCAAAAGCTTTTTCGTTTGGAATCGTTTTGTAGAATTTAAAATAATCTAATTTGTTGTTCTGAAAAGCCAAATAGAACTTATAAATACCATTCGATTGAAGCTCATTAACAAATATGTTTTTAGAGTTTTCTGTTTTAGCTAAGCTAGGAATCGCCAATAAAGAAAAAACAAATAAAACGCCGTAAATGGCTGTAATTTTTAATTTTTCATTGAAGCTAGGAATCTTGTCAATATAGTTTCTTGATTTTTTTATGATAAAAAACGTTATAATTCCAGTGATAATAAATAATGCAGAGAAAATAGGAATTACAGGATAAGACTGCATAATGTTTCCAATTACTTCATTGGTGTAAATCAAGTAATTGACAGCAATGAAATTGTATTTAACACCAAATTCATTCCAGAAGAAAAATTCACTTATTGCGTTTTGTAAAATCAGTAAAACGTAAAGAAAAATTACAAAAGCAAAAAGCCAAAATCGAATCTTATCTCTGTGCTTTGGCAAGAAAAGAAAAAGCGAAAAAAGGAGCGTTTTTATCGAAACAAAAATCAAAACGATTCTAGGCAAAGCGCCACCGTATTCATCAAAAATGCTTTTTCCGGAAGCGATATAAATTAAAAGCGCCACAAAACCTCCAAGTATAATATATCCGTAAGGTTTGTTGTATTTAGAATTTGAAATAAAAATAAGATACAGCCACAAGAAACCTGAAGCTAAAATAAAAACAAAAAAGTCTGACACTAAACCTAATGAAAAGATTTTCAAGCTTTCAGCAAAAGTAAACGAACTTTGTGTAATTGGATGAAACAGTAAAACTATTCTAAGTATGAAACTCACGATAAAATAGAATACTGTAAGATTGTAAAAAGGTGAAAGTTTTTTATAAAAATCCATATGTTTTATTTTTTTACAAAATTACTTTCGAATGATTAATGCCAGATTAAGTTCCACTTTTACCTTACTTAACGTTAACTTAAAGTTTGCTTAAGATGCTGATTTTCTTTATTTATTGGGATATTCAATTATTTCCCAGTTCTAAATTTTCTATCTTTGAATTGAAAAAATGAAATTCAAATTTTAATCAGATACGATAAATGCATATTTTAATAGTTGAAGACGAAGTAGGAATTGTTCAATTTCTAAAACAAGGTTTGCAAGAAGAAGGTTATCAAATTACGACCGCAGCCGATGGTTCTAAAGGTTTTGAATTGGTTCAGGAACAAAAATTTGACTTGATTCTTTTAGATTGGATGTTGCCAAAAATCAATGGTTTAGATCTTTGCAAGGCAATCAGAGTTAAAGATCATACTACTCCAATTATTTTTTTGACTGCAAAAGATACGGTTCAGGAAACTATAGAAGGATTAAAAGCTGGAGCAAACGATTATATCAAAAAGCCATTTAGCTTCGAAGAATTGGTTGAGCGAATTAAAGTTCATTTTAGAAATAAACAACAAGCTGAAACTTTGAATCTTGGAAACATTACAATGGATTTGGCGAGACATATTGTTCTAAAAGGTGAGGAAGAAATTTCGCTTACACAGCGTGAGTTCGAATTGTTGGCCTATTTAATTCAGCATAAAGGAAAAGTCTGCACAAGAAATCAGATTTTAAGAGATGTTTGGGAAATCAACTTTGAATACGATACAGGTGTTATTGATGTTTTTATGAATGCAATTAGAAAAAAACTCAATCTTAAAATTGAAGAAGATTATATAAAAACTATCCGTGGCATTGGATATATCGCCAATGATTAATAAAATGACTTCATTATCCTTTAGAAATAGAATTGCATTAAATTATATAGTAGGAACAGGATTGCTAGTGTTGGCAGTCTTTTCTGCTATTTATTTTATTGTAAGACTCACCGTTTACAATCATATCGACGAGAATTTAAATATAGAAGTTCAGGACCATTTTAAAGAACTAAGAATAGAAAAAGGCGCTGTAATTTTTATGGATGCCGAAGAATGGGAGGAAAGAGAACATAATTCAGTAGATGTAAACCCTATTTTTGTTCAGTTTTTGGATTTGAACAAAAAAATTATCGAAAAATCGCCTAATTTAAAAAATGAGAAACTCGTTTTTCATGGTAAGAAAGAAGAATTTCATCCTTTTGACACGAAATTATTAGGAAATAAAATTCGCCAGATACAAGTTCCACTTCATGTACAATCTAAAAAAGTGGGTTATTTGATTATTGCAATGTCGCTTTCTGATTCTTCAAAAGTTTTGGATAATCTAATGGACACTTTATTGATTGCTTTTCCCATTATTCTTTTGATTTTATTTTTTCTAGCAAGATTTTATGCAGGGCGAAGTATTAAGCCAATAAATAATATTATTCAAACTTCAAAGATTATTACTAAAGACAATCTGAAAGCAAGAATTCCGTTGCCAAAAACAAGGGATGAATTGTTTACGCTTTCGAAAACAATTAATAATTTGTTGAACAGAATTGAAGATGCAATTGAACGCGAAAAACAGTTCACATCTGATGCTTCGCATGAATTAAGAACGCCTTTAACTGTTATTAAAGGAACACTTGAAGTACTTATTCGTAAACCTCGTGACAACAAGGAATACGAAGAAAAAATAAACTACTGTATTAATGAGGTTGACCATTTAAATTCTCTTGTAGATCAGTTGCTTATGATGGCTCGTTTTGAGAATCAAAAACAGAACATTTTAAAAGAAAAGGTTTATCTGAACGCAGTCGTTTTGGACGTGCTGACATTAAATACAGAGAAAATAAAGTCCGGACAAATAAATGTGATTTTGGATGCTCAAGAAGAATTTTATATTTATTCTGATAATTATTTAGTTGTAACTATTCTTCGAAATATCATTTCAAATGCTGTTAAGTATTCTAAACCGAATAGTGAAATTAGAATTTCATTATCAAGAGAAAATCAAAAAATTTCGTGCACTATTTCAGATCATGGAATTGGAATTGCAAAGAAAGATTTAGAGTCTATTTTGAATCCGTTTTTTAGATCAGATTCCTTAAATCACTCTGAAATAAAAGGAACAGGGCTTGGTTTGTTTATTGTAAAACGAATGACCGATCTGCTTCAGATTAAATTTAAAATTGAAAGCGAAATCGGGAAAGGAACCAAGGTATTATTGGTTTTTGAAGAATATGATAATTCGTTAAAGTAATTTTAAATTCATCAAGTAAAATGCTATAGAAAACGATTTTTAACAATAAACTGTCGTTAAGTTAAAATAAAAATTGCTTTTTAATTATTTTATCTAGTATATTTGCAACCGAATCAAAGAAGTAAAAAACAAAACCAATCATGATTTCAATTCAATTACATCATCATCATTTACATTATTGCTCTCAAGCGATGTGTTAATGATATGCGTGTAAATCATCATATTTTAAAACCCGTTTGAGTACATCAAACGGGTTTTTTAATTCTAACTCTCTTTGTACTCAAACTATTAATCCAACAAACAACTAAAAAAATGAGTACTTTAAAAATTGCAATTCAAAAATCGGGTCGTTTAAACGAAGACAGCATTCAAATTCTAAAAGATTGCGGTATTTCAATCAACAACGGAATCGATCAGTTAAAAGCAGAAGCTTCAAACTTTCCTCTTGAAGTTTTATACCTTAGAAATTCAGACATTCCACAGTATTTAATTGACGGAGTAGTAGATTTAGCAATTGTTGGCGACAATCTTTTGGTAGAAAAAGGAAAAGGAATCGAAGTGGTTCAGAAACTTGGCTTCTCAAAATGCAAAGTTTCGGTAGCGGTTCCTAAAACTTTCGAATACAATTCGGTTCAAGATTTAGCCAATCTTCGTATTGCAACTTCTTATCCAAACACGGTTAACGAATATTTCAGTAAATTTGGTATAAAGGTAGATATTCACCAAATTTCTGGTTCAGTAGAAATTGCACCAAATATTGGACTTGCAGATGCAATTGTTGATATCGTTTCAAGCGGAAGCACTCTTTTTAAAAACAACTTAAAAGAGGTTGAAGTAATCTTAAAAAGCGAAGCCGTTTTGGCAGTTTCTCCAAAAGTTTCTCCAGAAATCCAAAAACACATTGATACTTTAAAATTTAGAATTCAAGCGGTTTTAAGAGCTAGAAATTCGAAATATATCCTAATGAACGTTCCAAACGATAAAATCGAAGCGGTTGGAAAAATCCTTCCCGTTTTGAGAAGTTTAACGGTTCTTCCTTTGGCTCAAGAAGGTTGGAGTAGTGTTCACTCTGTAATCGACAAAGATACCTTCTGGGATGTAATTGACCAGCTAAAAGAAGTAGGAGCAGAAGGAATTCTAGTTTGCCCAATTGAGAAAATGGTACTATAAAAAAGAAATTACAATTTTTAAAATCCAAATTCCAAACTGTAAGTGCAGCTTTGCGAACTTAGCGTTTTTCTAGACAAAGAGAATAATAAAACCTTGCGCCCTTTGCGTTAAAAAAATAAAGGCATGAATAAAATAGATAATCCAAAACCAGAAATCTGGTCAGAAATATTAAAAAGGCCAACCAAAACCGTTGATGATATTGAGGTTACAGTAAAAGAGATCTTCAAAGAAGTACAAAGAAAAGGAGATGAAGCTGTAGCAAAATACACTTCTATTTTTGATGGAATTTCACAAGATAATTATGAAGTTTCAGAAGAAGAAATAACTGAAGCGATTGGTTTGATTCCGAACGAATTAAAAGAAGCTATTGAATTAGCAAAAGAAAATATTTATAAATTCCACAACGCTCAGAAAACAGACAGAGTAGAAGTGGAAACAATTGAAGGAGTAAATTGCTGGCAAGAGAAAAGACCAATTCAAAAAATTGGTTTGTACATTCCTGGAGGGACAGCGCCTTTATTTTCTACTGTTTTAATGTTGGCGGTTCCTGCTGAAATTGCGGGTTGTAAAGAAATTGTATTGTGTTCTCCACCAGATAAAAAAGGGAAAATTAATCCAGCAATCTTGTATGCGGCGAATTTATGCGGCGTAACGAAAATTCTAAAAGTTGGAGGAATTCAGGCAATTGCTGGAATGACTTTTGGAACGCAGTCAATCCCTAAAGTATACAAGATTTTTGGTCCAGGAAATCAATTTGTAACGGTAGCAAAACAATTGGCAACGCAATTTGGAGTTGCAATTGACATGCCTGCAGGGCCTTCAGAATTATTAATTGTGGCCGATGATACAGCGGTTCCAGCTTTTGTGGCTTCAGATTTATTATCTCAAGCAGAACACGGAACAGATAGCCAAGTGATTCTAGTTTCGACTTCAAAAAAACTAATTGGAGAAGTAGAGAAAGAAGTACAATCTCAGTTAGAAGCGCTTCCAAGAAAAGCAATTGCAGAGAAAGCGATCGAAAATTCGAAATTGATTTATGTGGAGAACGATCAAATCGCTTTAGATTTAATCAACGAATATGGACCAGAGCACTTTATAATCTGTTCTGAATATGATGATTTCTACTGTAACGGAATCGTAAATGCAGGTTCTGTTTTTATTGGAAATTATACGCCTGAAAGTGCCGGAGATTACGCTTCAGGAACGAATCATACTTTGCCAACAAATGGTTATGCAAAGAATTACAGCGGTGTAAATCTAGACAGTTTTATGAAATCGATGACTTTTCAGAAAATTACTAAAGAAGGAATTCTGAATATAGGAAGCGCCATCGAAACTATGGCTGAAGCTGAAGGTTTACAAGCGCATAAAAATGCTGTAACATTAAGATTGAAGAGTTTAGAATAAGGAAGTAGAGTAGAAGAAGCAAAGAATACTGTAGCATGAGAAGTCTTTTTTCTTTAATCTTGACTCTTTCTTCTAAAAAAAATAAATAAAAATGAAATTCGATATAAATACAATAACACGTGAAAACGTAAAATCCTTAAAACCATATTCGTCTGCAAGAGATGAGTTTGAAGATTTTGATACAGCCGAAATGATTTTTTTGGATGCTAATGAAAATCCGTTTCAAAATGGCGTAAACCGCTATCCGGATCCGCAACAGAACTCAGTTAAAGCTATATTGGCTAAAAATAACTTAGTAAAGCAAAATCAGATTTTATTAGGAAATGGGAGTGACGAAGTTTTAGACTTGCTTTTTAGAGCTTTCTGTGAACCTAGTAAAGACAATATTATTTCGCTTCCTCCAACATACGGAATGTATGGCGTTTTAGCGAATATTAATGCTGTTGAAAACAGAGAAGTTCTCCTTTCCACAGATTTTCAGCCTCAAGTTGAAAAGATTCTAGAAGCGGTTGACGAGAATACCAAAATTATCTTTTTATGTTCGCCAAACAACCCAACAGGGAATTCATTTTCAGATAAAAGTGTAGTTAAACTGCTTCAAAATTTCAAAGGTCTAGTTGTCATTGATGAAGCTTATATTGACTTCTCAGATAAAGAAAGCTGGCTGACAGAAATTGACGAATATCCAAATTTAGTGATTACACAAACACTTTCAAAAGCGTATGGTTTGGCTGGAATTCGATTAGGAATCTGTTATGCTTCTGAAGCTGTGATTTCGGTTTTAAATAAAATTAAACCGCCTTATAATGTAAACGAATTGACGCAGCAAAGAGCGAAAGAACGTTTGAAAGATTCTGATAAAATAAAACAAGAAATTGCTTCAATTATTGAGCAAAGAGAAGAATTGCTTAAAGTTTTACTTGAAGTAAGTTTTGTTGAAAAAGTATATCCAACAGAAGCCAATTTTATTTTAGCCAAAGTAGATGATGCTAACAAAAGATACGATCAATTAATTGAAAAAGGAATCGTTATTCGCAATAGAACAACACAGCCTTTATGCGAAAATTGTCTTCGTTTTACAATTGGAACAAAAGAAGAAAACGCGGTTGTAATTAGAGAATTGAAGTTATTGAGCTAAAAATTATTAGCCACAGATTAAAAAGATTAAAATGATTTCCTTTCTGTGCGTGATTTTTAGCCACGAATTACACAAATTACACGAATTGAATTAGAGAAATTCGTGAATTCGTGGCTAAAAAATCATGTTAATCTGTGAAATCTGTGGCAAAACAAAAAAATATGAAAAAAGTACTTTTTATCGATCGTGATGGAACGATTGTTTTAGAACCTGAAAACTTACAATTAGACAGCTTGGATAAACTAGAGTTTTATCCAAAAGCGTTTCAATATCTGGCAAAAATTGCCAATGAATTAGATTACGAATTGGCAATGGTAACCAATCAGGATGGTTTAGGAACGGATAGTTTTCCTGAAAACACCTTTTGGCCAACGCAGAATTTCATTCTAAAAGCTTTTGAAAACGAAGGAGTTGTTTTTGATGAAATCTTCGTAGACAGAAGTTTTCCAGAAGAAAATGCGCCAACACGCAAACCAAGAACAGGAATGCTGACTAAATATTTAAACAATCCAGAATATGATTTAGAGAATTCCTTTGTTTTAGGAGATCGTTTAACAGATGTGGAATTGGCTAAAAACCTAGGTGCGAAAGCCATTTTTATGAATGAAACAGATGGCGCTGGAAGCAATGAAATTTCAGCAAAACGTGAAGAATTGAACGAAACAATCGTTTTGCAGTCAATGGATTGGAAGAAGATTTATGAATTTTTGAAATTAGAAGCGCGTTCTGCTTCTATTACGCGTAAAACAAACGAAACGGATATTTACATCAACTTAAATCTTGACGGAACAGGAAAAAGTAAAATCGATACTGGAATTGCATTTTTTGATCACATGTTAGATCAAATTTCACGTCACGGTCAAATGGACTTGGAAATTACTGTAAAAGGCGATTTAGAAGTAGATGAACACCATACCATAGAAGATACTGCAATTGCTTTAGGAGAAGTTTTCGCGAAAGCGTTAGGAAATAAGCTAGGAATCGAGCGTTACGGTTTCTGTCTTCCTATGGATGATTGTCTAGCACAAGCAGCAATTGATTTTGGAGGAAGAAACTGGCTGATTTGGGAAACCGAATTTAAACGCGAAATGGTGGGTAAAATGCCAACAGAAATGTTCTATCACTTCTTCAAATCATTTACAGACGGCGCAAAAGCCAACTTAAATATCAAAGCAGAAGGAATCAACGAACATCACAAAATCGAGGCAATATTCAAAGCTTTCGCGAAAGCAATAAAAGTAGCCGTAAAAAGAGACACTGAGAAAATGATTTTGCCTTCGACAAAGGGAATGCTTTAAAATTTGTTTCAAGTTTCAGGTTTAAAGTTTCAAGTTGCTTAACAGAACGTGAAACCTGAAACTTTAAACTTGAAACAAAACAAACAAAAAACAAAATGAAAATAGTAATTATAAATTACGGAGCAGGAAATATTCAGAGCATTATGTTTGCTATTGAAAGATTGGGATTTAAGGCAGTTTTGAGTAATAATCCGGACGAAATTAAATCGGCCGATAAAGTGATTTTCCCGGGCGTGGGCGAAGCGAGTTCGGCAATGGCTAAACTTCGTGAAAGCGGTTTGGATGGTTTGATTCCAGAATTGAAACAGCCTGTTTTAGGAATTTGCCTTGGAATGCAATTGATGTGCAATAAAACAGAAGAAGGAAATACAGAAGGTTTAGGGATTTTTGATGTTGATGTTTTGAAATTTTCAAACAACGTAAAAGTGCCACAAATGGGATGGAATCAGATTTATGATTTAAAAACCGATTTGTTTAAAGGTATTTCTGAAAATGAATTCATGTATTTGGTTCATAGTTTTTATGCGCCAAATTGTGATGAAGCTATTGCTACAACAAATTACGACGTTGAATATGCATCGGCTTTGCAGAAAGATAATTTTTACGGAACTCAATTTCACCCAGAAAAAAGCGGTGATGTTGGGGAAAAAATACTAGGAAACTTTTTGAAATTAAATTCCAAAATTAAAAACCAATAAAAATATTAATCGGTTTTGGAGAATCAAAAATCTAAAATCGTTAATCTAAAATCTAAAATTAAATGCGAATAATACCAGCCATAGATATCATTGAAGGAAAATGCGTTCGTTTGTCCAAAGGTGATTATGATACTAAAATAATTTACAATGAAAATCCGCTTGAAGTAGCGAAATCATTTGAAGCACACGGAATTGAATATTTGCATTTAGTTGATCTTGACGGTGCAAAATCGAGCAAAATTGTCAATTATAAGATATTGGAACAAATTGCCAATCAAACGAGTTTAAAAATTGATTTTGGAGGCGGATTAAAGTCGGATGATGATTTGAGAATTGCCTTTGAAAGTGGTGCAAACCAAATTACGGGCGGAAGTATCGCGGTAAAAAACAGAGCAATTTTCGAAAAATGGATTTCAGAATACGGTTCAGAAAAAATTATTTTAGGAGCTGATGCTAAAGATGAAAAAATTGCGGTTTCAGGCTGGTTAGAAGAATCAAATGAAGATTTGGTTCCGTTTATTCAAGATTATCAATCAAGAGGAATTCAGTATGTTATTTGTACAGATATTGCCAAAGATGGAATGCTTCAAGGTCCAAGTTTCGATTTATACAGTAAAATTTTAGCAGAAGCTGAAGGCATAAAACTAATCGCTTCTGGCGGAATTTCAACTTTTGATGAGCTTCCAAAACTAGCTGAGTTAGGCTGTGAAGGAACAATTATCGGAAAAGCGATCTACGAAGGAAGAATTACTTTAAAACAGTTAGAAAATTATATTTTAAATAAATAGATTATTTCGCAAAGATGCACAAAGTAAAACGCAAAGATTCACAAAAAAATCTTTGCGAATCTCTGCGGACTCTTTGTGAGACTCTGTGAAACAACAAAAATATGTTAGCAAAAAGAATAATACCTTGCTTAGATATAAAAAACGGAAGAACCGTAAAAGGCGTTAATTTCGTTGATTTGCGCGATGCTGGAGATCCTGTGGAATTAGCTGAAATTTATTCAAGAGAAGGAGCAGATGAGTTGGTCTTTTTAGATATTTCGGCAACAGAAGAGAGACGCAAAACACTGGTAAATATGGTGCGAAGTGTTGCGGAGAAAATCAATATTCCGTTTACAGTTGGCGGCGGAATTTCATCTATAGAAGATGTTGATATTCTGCTGAATAACGGAGCCGATAAAGTCTCAATTAATTCATCGGCAGTAAAAAATCCACAGTTGATTAATGATTTAGCACAGAAATTTGGAAGTCAATGTGTTGTAGTTGCAATCGATGCCAAACAAATTGACGGACAATGGATTGTACATTTAGTTGGCGGAAAAGTGCCAACTGAATTAAATTTATTCGATTGGGCTGTTGAAGTTGCAGAACGTGGTGCTGGAGAAATTTTGTTCACATCGATGGATAATGACGGAACTAAAAACGGTTTTGCAAATGAAGCTTTGGCTAAACTTTCAGAACTAGTAAATATTCCGATTATTGCTTCGGGAGGCGCTGGAAATATTCAGCATTTTGTAGATTCTTTCAAAGAAGGAAAAGCTGATGCAGCTTTAGCGGCAAGCGTTTTTCACTTTAAGGAAATCGAAATCAAAGCTTTGAAACAAGAACTTAAGAATAATGGTATTGAAGTAAGGTTGTAAAAAATCCAAATTTCAATCAATAAATAAAAAAATCAATTTCAGCTTTAAGAATCTAAAATCTGAAATCAAAAATCTAAAATAATTATGGCCATCGATATCAAAAGCGCACACGGATTAATTCCGGCGATCATTCAGGATGCAGAAACAAAAAATGTTTTGATGCTGGGTTATATGAACGAAGAATCGCTTCAAAAAACAATAGAAACACAAAAAGTAACTTTCTTTAGTCGTTCAAAACAAAGACTTTGGACGAAAGGTGAGGAGAGTGGCAACTTTTTAAACTTAGTAAGCATTAAAAACGACTGCGACGGAGATACGCTTTTAATTCAGGCAAAACCAGTTGGGCCGACTTGTCACACAGGAGCAGATACTTGTTGGCAAGAGCCAAATGATGCGAATTACGGTTTTATTTCTCAATTAGAAAACACAATCAAAACCAGAAGAGAAAATGCTGATTCTGAGAAAAGTTATGTAGCTTCTCTATTTGAAAAAGGAATCAATAAAATTGCTCAAAAAGTTGGCGAAGAAGCTGTAGAAGTGGTTATTGAAGCTAAAGATAATAATGATGATTTGTTCCTTAGCGAAAGCGCTGATTTATTGTTTCATTATTTGATTCTGCTTCAAGCAAAAGGATATCAATTGAATGATGTTGTGGAAGTTTTGAAGAAACGTCAAAAATAGTTTCAAATAATTCCGTAAGCATCTATATGATATAGCCCGCGGTTTCAACCGCGGGAAACGTATTGCTATATTGCATGTCTTCCCGCGGTTGAAACCGCAGGCTATGTTTGTATTATCTTTTATAACAAAAAAATATACTATTTTAGTGTAAAATAATAATTTATGCGATTAGCTGTATACTTGTTTTTGCTTTTGGTTCCGATTTTAAACTATGGCTTTAAGAAAAATGTAATGCCATATTCGTTGGTTATTTCTAAAGCCGTTTTGATTGTTGACGGAACTATTTCTAAAGTTTCTAAAAATGAATATGAGTTCACGATAAGTGAGTTCATAAAAGGGAAATCGAGCTCAAAAATTAATATAGCAATCTGGAAAGAATGGTTATGTGATCCAAGAAATAAAGAATTAAAAAAAGGACAGAGAATGATTTTATTTTTGGAAAGATCTCCATATGGAAATTTTTATCCAATTAATGAAAGTACTGGAGAGCTGTATGTAGATAATAATGCTTTTCTCGATATATTCTTACCCAAAGCTTTTTTAAATCTTACAATTCTAAAGAAAGGGATTTCTATGTTTTTGGAAACGTATGCATTTTATGGAAATTTTAATGATAGATTTTATCAAAATGCTCATTTTGTACGCAACAAGTCTATTTTTGAAGTTTATAAAATGACAAAAACTAATACGGCTTTTAAGTTTTTAGTTGAGGATGCAGAATATTTTAAGCCAACAGAAGTACAATTTTTTCCCATTATATAATTACTTCACAAACTCAAAAACAGCAAATTCTTGCGGTTGATGAAATCCAAACTTTAAACTATTATAAGCCTGTAAAGCAAGATATTCGGTTGTGTTACCGTAATCGATTCTAAAAGCATTTCCTTTCCATTTAGTTCCGACTTTAGGTTTCGAAAAACCGCCATTTTTAATTTTTCTAAGACTAGAAAAAGGAATTTTTATTTCTACAGTGTATCCGTCTTTATTGATTTTACTGACAGTTTCTAAACCTTTAGCATCAAAATCCATTGAGGTATTCCATCCTCCGCATTCTTCCGAAATGCATTTTAAAAGTAAATCATATTTTGTAGAAAATGCGTTTACTCCAATTTCAATATAGTTTTGGCTATCTCCGTCTGGATCAAGAAAAATTTCAGCTAAATCATCTGTTTGAAAAATCTGCGAATCTTTTATTTGTGGCGTTCCAACAATTTTAGAATCAGTGCAGTTGTAAGCGATGTAAAGGTTTTTATTATTCCACGAAAGCGAAACCAAGGTTTTTTGAGTGGCGCTTTCTCCTGTATTATGAATTACAAAAGGGCCAAGAAAAGGTATTTTCCAGTCGGTTAAATCACCATCGATCTTTATTTTTTTATTTGTTTTATGAATGAAGATATTTTGTGAATTAACAGTAGTTGCAATTATTACCAGCAAAAACGAAAGTATTGTGCCAAATCTCATATATGATTCTAGTATTTTAAAACCACTAAAATAGAGAAGATTAATTGAAATAAATGATTTTTTTTTCTGTCGGAAATCATAAAATTTTAAAATACTTGATCTGAATGTTTACATTTGTTGAAAATAAACTGATTTAAATCCTTTATTTCGTACAAATTTATAAATAATGAAAAAATATTTTAGTGGCATTTTTATCGCCTTTTTGGTTGGTTTTACTGCCAATGCTCAGGGACTTTTAAATAAGTCAGAAACCGTTTTTACACATCAGGATACTTTACGCGGAAGCATCACAAAAGAAAGAGCCTGGTGGGATTTAAAATATTATCATCTTGATGTAAAGGTTAAGCCTGCAGAAAAATTTATTTCAGGTTCAAATACTGTTCGTTATACTGTTTTAACAGAGAACAATCTTATGCAGATCGATTTGCAGCAACCAATGAATATTACCAAAGTAACTCAGAATGGTAAAGATTTAAAATTTGAAAGAAATGGAAATGCTTTCTTTATTACTTTAACAGAAAAGCAAAAAGTTGGTGCAGTAAAAGAAATCGTAGTTTTCTTTGAAGGAAAACCTAAAGAAGCTGTTAGAGCTCCTTGGGATGGTGGTTTCTCTTGGAAAAAAGATAAAAACGGAAAAGATTTTATTGCGACATCTTGCCAAGGTTTAGGTGCAAGTGTTTGGTGGCCATGTAAAGATCACATGTACGATGAAGTAGAAAATATGCTAATCAGCGTAAATGTTCCAGGAGACTTAACAGAGGTTTCAAACGGAAGATTACAGAGCGTTAAAAAAGAAAAAGACGGAACTAAAACTTTCAATTGGTATGTTGCAAATCCGATTAATAATTATGGCGTAAATATCAATATTGGTGATTATGTGAATTTTTCTGAGGTTTTTAAAGGCGAAAAAGGAAACTTAGACTGCAATTATTATGTTTTAAAAGATAATCTAGCTTTAGCAAAAGAGCAGTTTAAAGATGCTCCAAAAATGCTGAAGGCTTTTGAAAGCTGGTTCGGACCTTATCCGTTCTACGAAGACAGCTATAAATTGGTTGAAGTTCCATATTTAGGAATGGAGCACCAAAGTTCTGTAACTTATGGCAATCAATATAAAAATGGATATTTAGGACGTGATTTGAGCGGAACAGGATGGGGATTAAAGTTTGATTTTATCATTATTCACGAATCTGGGCACGAATGGTACGCTAATAATATTACCTACAAAGATATTGCTGATATGTGGGTTCATGAAAGTTTTACAAACTATTCAGAAAGTTTATTTGTTGAATACTATTACGGAAAAGAAGCTGGTGCAGAATATGTTATAGGCTGTAGAAAAAACATTCAAAATGATATTCCAATTATCGGACATTATGATGTGAATAATGAAGGTTCTGGCGATATGTATCCAAAAGGAGCTTCGATGTTGCATATGATTCGTCAGGTCATCAATGATGATGCAAAATGGAAATCGATTTTAAGAGGTATGAATAAGACTTTCTATCATCAAACGGTTACTGGAAAACAGATTCAGGATTATATTAATGAGCAATCTGGAATTAACTTCAACAGGGTTTTTGCACAATATTTAACTACAACTCAAATTCCGGTTTTTGAATATATGTTTAAAAACGGAACTTTCGGTTACCACTGGACAAACTGTGTTTCTAAATTTGATATGCCAGTAAGAGTAAAATTAAACGGTGTTGAAACTTGGCTGAAACCAACGACAGAATGGCAATCAGTAAAAACAACAAGTGAAGACAGAAAAGTAGAAGTAGATAAAGATTTCTATGTAACAACTTCTAATATAGTCGAATAAAAAAACGATAATTTTCAATTTTTAAAATCCCAAATTCCAATTATCGGAGTTTGGGATTTTTTTATGGTTATTAACCCGACACGTTTTAAAAACCTGTCGGGTTTGTTGTTTTTAGCGTTTAGTATGTCATCCTGAACGAAGGATCACACTAGAAACTATCTAAAGGTAATTCTCCAATCTTTGTTGATTTACGAGTGTGATCCTTCGTTCGTCAGGATGACAAAAAGGGTTGAAAAACTTTGTTTTTCAACCCTTTTGATTGGAATTTGGAATTTCTTTATTGGAATTTAAAACATTTATCTGTTATTCAACTTCGCTTTCTCCTTTATAATATCAGCAATTTTTCTGTTTTCAATTTTACTTTCCAACCACGAAATAATATCAAGATATAAGAAAGCTCTTTTTTCGTAAGTGTTCTTTTCAAGTTCTACGAAACGAGTATGCATTTTTTTGAATTCTTTTTTGATGTCAGCAGGGTAAAAGTTGTTTAGGTTTCTTAAAAACTTGATAATTTCTTTTTGAACTTCGTGCAAGTCGTTCATTTTCAATAAGAACTTATATGTGCTTTTCAGGTGATTTTCTAAATAATAATCTTTCCCAAGCTCGTAATGCGCAATCAGAGACAATAATCTTGCAAAGCACATTAAATCTTCGCGCATGGTCAAGTTTTTGTTGTTGATGATTTTATCTAAGTAATTAATGCATTCATTGTATTTTTCGTTACCAAAATAAATAGAAGCAATCTTATAGAAAAACAACATTTCGTGATGCTCGTCAAGATGTTCGCTGTGTACTTTCAGTTTATTTAAAATCTCAGGAATCAAATATTCGCTTTCCGCGAAAGTACCTTCTAAAATATGTAGATTTAATTTATTGTTGTATACATATAAGAAAGACAATGATGCAAGATTATCATTTGAAGGAAACTTAGGATCTGCAATCGTTTCTTCTAAAAGATTCAAATATCTCTTGAAATTCGAGGTATATTTCAGCATATAAAGCGATTCCAGAAAATAGTGGTTTCCTTTTAAGAAAAACACAGGATTCAGATAAATCATATTTGGATTATCATAAAAAAGCTGAACCCATTTGTAGGCAAATTTATAACTCGCCAAGAAATCTTGCACTAGGAAGCTTCGCCAAAGATTAGCATTATAAAACCAGTATTTTTCGCGGAACCCAAACTTGCTTTCGTCTAGTTTTGCTATATGTCTGTTAAAATAGTCGTCTATATATTTGTATTCCTCATCACTCTTTACGTAACCCGTTTTTAGCATGATGCCGTACAATTGAAGCGATAAGTTAGATAATTTGCTTGAAATGGTATTTCGGTAGTTTAACTCTTTGGCCTGAACAACCAATTCGTCAGCACGGCCTTGAATACTTCGTGTAATATATTGCGATTCTATTAGTTTTTCGAATTCAACAATTTCATACGCCATATATTTTTCGTCATTTTCTAAAGCTTGCTGTTTGGTTTTGTCTAGAATTTTTAAACTCTGTTTGTATAATCCTTTATTATATAGAATAACAGCAAAATCCATTTGCTCTCGAAGCTGATAACGAATGTTCTGACTAGGAATATTTAACCTTATACTGACTAGAATCTGTTTGTATAAGTATGATTTTAAATTAGATAACTGTACTTTTTGGATAATACCACTTTTAAGAATGAGTTTTTCATCATAAACTTCAGATTTATCTAAAATATTGAATAATTCGATAAATTTTGTGTTTGAACTCGTTTCTAATCGGCTTGCAAAAATTTTAAACTGCCTTTTTTCTGATTTCGAAAGTGATTTGATTAGAACAAATAAGAAATCTTTTTGATGGTTAGCCATTGTAAAAAATAATAATATAACTTATTGGTTATGAGTTGTTTAGTATAAGATAAAACGTTTTATGAACAGTATAATTTCATTAAAATGAATTTCATACTGTAATAGTACAATATATATTTGTTATCAAGATGTGAAATTACATTAAATTAATGAATATGAATAGAGAGAAAGTTCAAATTTTTGACACCACATTGCGAGATGGTGAACAAGTTCCAGGATGTAAGTTAGATACTAAGCAAAAATTAGTTATCGCAGAACGACTAGACAAAATGGGAGTTGACATTATCGAAGCAGGCTTTCCTGTGTCAAGTCCGGGCGATTTTTTATCGGTCTCTGAGATTTGTAAAATTGTAGAAAATGCAACCGTCTGCGGACTTACAAGAGCCGTAAAAAACGACATTGATGTTGCAGCAGCTGCTTTAAAGCACGCTAAGAAACCAAGAATCCATACTGGAATCGGAACTTCAGAATCTCATATACTCCACAAATTACAAACAACGCCTGAAGATATTATTGCAAGAGCAAAATTTGCTGTAGCGCATGCTAAATCTTATGTAGAAGATGTAGAATTCTACGCAGAAGATGCAGGTAGAACAGATAATGCGTTCTTAGCTAAGGTTTGTGAAGAAGTTATTAAATCTGGAGCAACTGTATTGAATATTCCTGATACTACTGGATACTGTCTTCCAGAAGAATACGGAGCAAAAATTAAATACTTAAAAGAAAACGTAAAAGGAATCGAAAACGTAATCCTTTCATGTCACTGTCATAATGATTTAGGAATGGCAACTGCAAACTCAATAGCAGGTGCTATAAATGGAGCAAGACAAATAGAATGTACTATTAATGGTATTGGTGAAAGAGCTGGAAATACGGCACTTGAAGAAGTGGTAATGATTTTCAAACAGCATCCTTACTTAAATTTAGATACAAACATCAATACAAGAGAATTGAACGAAATGAGTCGTTTGGTTTCTGAAAGTATGGGAATGATTGTACAGCCAAATAAAGCGATTGTTGGAGCAAATGCTTTTGCACACAGTTCTGGAATTCACCAAGATGGTGTTATCAAAAATAGAGCAACTTACGAGATTATGGATCCGCTAGATGTGGGTGTTAATGAATCTTCAATCATTTTAACAGCAAGAAGCGGAAGAGCTGCTTTGGCTTACCGTGCTAAAAAAGTGGGTTACGAATTGACAAAAACACAATTAGATATCGTTTACATCGAATTTTTGAAATTTGCTGACATTAAAAAAGAAGTGGTTGATGCAGATATTCATCAGATTATCGAAGCTTCTAAAATAGAAGGAGAATTAATCAGAAGTTAATATTTCAAAATAAGAATTTAAGGAACAATAAGGATTTAAAGACATAAATAGCGAGAGATTATGAATTTAAAAATAGCAGTTTTACCAGGAGATGGAATTGGACCTGAAGTAATTTTACAAGCTAAGAAAGCTTTGTACGCCATTGGCGAAGTGTATAATCATGAATTTGTTTTTGAGGAAGCGCTGATGGGAGCGGTTGCTATTGATAAAACGGGAAGTCCTTTGCCGGAACAAACGCTGAATCTCTGTTTAAATACAGATGCAGTTTTGCTTGGTGCGATTGGAGATCCGAAATACGATAACAACCCAAATGCAAAGGTTCGTCCGGAGCAAGGATTATTAAAACTGCGAAAAGAATTAGGATTGTTTGCTAATATTCGTCCTATAAAACCTTATAAAGCCTTAATTGAAGCTTCTCCTTTAAAGAAAGAAATTATTGAAGGAGCTGATTTTACCATTTTTAGAGAATTGACAGGTGGAGCTTATTTTGGAGAAAAAACACTTAATGAAGAAGGAACACACGCTTCAGATTTATGTGAATATTCAGAAGAAGAAATTACTAGAATTGCACATTTAGCTTTTAAGTCGGCACAAAAACGACGCAAAAAGCTAACAATGGTAGATAAAGCCAATGTTTTGGAGACTTCAAGATTGTGGAGAAAAGTTGTTCAGAAAGTGAGCGAAAATTATCCAGATGTTAAACTTGATTTCTTATTTGTGGATAATGCAGCGATGCAGCTGATTTTAAATCCGAAACAATTTGATGTGATTTTGACTGAGAACTTGTTTGGAGATATTTTATCAGACGAAGCAAGCGTAATTACAGGATCTATCGGTTTACTGCCATCAGTATCTTTAGGAGAAAAAAATGCTTTGTTTGAGCCAATTCACGGATCATATCCGCAGGCAAAAGGAAAAAACATCGCCAATCCGATTGCTTCGATTTTAGCGGCAGCGCTTTTGTTAGAGCATTTTGGATTAACTAAAGAAGCTCATGTAATCTATAAAGCTGTAGAAAAAGCAATTGAATACAAAGTGGTTACAGTTGATTTGAAACCAGATTCAAAATTTGGAACAAACGAAGTAGGAGAGTTCGTTTCTAATTTTATTTTCAGCAAAGATGATTTGCTGTATTTCAATAATGATAATGTAAGTATTGGACAATCTACAATTGTTTAATATTTTTTGTTAAAATGTGAAGATAATAACAAGAAGACTTTGAAATGTTGAGATTTTATTTTTTTACTTCCAGAAGTTTGCTTACTTTTGTGACACTAAAAAAATAAATGATGCAAATCTCAATTATTATTACTTCTGTCGTTGTTGTCAATGTGATTCACACATCTGCATCGGGAATGTTATAAATATAATTGAAAGACTATATTACAAACCTTCCAAATTCTGGAAGGTTTTTTTTTGAATAAAAAATTAAAAATTAATAAAAGCAATAATGGAATTAAATAAGTACAGCAAGACCATCACACAAGATCAAACACAGCCTGCGGCACAAGCTATGTTGTACGGAATTGGTTTAACTGAAGAAGATTTAAAGAAAGCACAAGTTGGTATTGTGAGCATGGGTTACGATGGTAACACTTGCAACATGCACCTTAATGATTTAGCAAAAGATGTTAAAAAAGGTGTTTGGGATGCGGATCTTGTCGGACTTATTTTTAATACCATTGGTGTCAGTGACGGTATTTCTAACGGAACTGAAGGTATGCGTTACTCACTGGTTTCTAGAGATGTAATTGCAGATTCTATTGAAACTGTTGCCGGAGCGCAATGGTATGATAGTATTATTGCAATTCCTGGTTGCGATAAAAATATGCCAGGTGCATTAATTGCAATGGGGAGAT
Organism: Flavobacterium sp. LK-23; assembly: GCF_058135255.1. NCBI lineage: Bacteria > Pseudomonadati > Bacteroidota > Flavobacteriia > Flavobacteriales > Flavobacteriaceae > Flavobacterium > Flavobacterium sp. LK-23. The sequence continues at coordinate 98,429 of NZ_JBYUVT010000012.1, read as the reverse complement.
TGAATCGCCCGTCAATGATGATTTACGGTGGTTCTATTCACTCTGGAAAATGGAAAGGAGAATCTCTTAATATTGTTTCTGCTTTTGAAGCTTTAGGAAAAAAAGTAAAAGGCGAAATCACTCCAGAAGATTTTAAAGGTGTTATTCAGAATGCTTGTCCAGGGGCTGGTGCTTGTGGTGGTATGTATACTGCAAACACAATGTCTTCTGCAATTGAAGCATTAGGAATGAGTTTGCCTTACAGTTCTTCTAATCCTGCTTTAAGCCAAGAAAAAAGAGACGAATGTTTGGAAGCTGGAAAAGCAATCAAAATATTATTAGAAAAAGATATCAAGCCAAGAGACATTATGACTCGTAAGGCTTTCGAAAATGCAATTACAATTGTAGCCGTTTTAGGAGGTTCTACAAATGCGGTTATGCACTTAATCGCAATGGCACACTCAGTTGGAATTACAATTACTTTGGATGATTTCCAAGCGATTAATGATAGAACACCAGTATTGGCAGATATGAAGCCAAGCGGTAAGTATATGATGGAAGACATTCACGAAGTTGGAGGTATTCCTGCGGTAATGAAATACTTGCTGAAAGTAGGACTTATTCACGGAGACTGTTTGACCGTAACAGGAAAAACAGTGGCAGAAAACTTAGCTTCAACTCCAGATTTGCAAGACGGACAAGAAGTAATTCATGAAATTCAAAAAGCATTAAAACCGACAGGAAATATTCAGGTATTATACGGAAATCTTGCTTCTGAAGGTGCTGTAGCAAAAATCAGCGGTAAAGAAGGAGAATATTTCGAAGGACCAGCTGTTGTATTTGAAGGTGAATTTGAAGTAATTCCAGGTCTTCAAGCCGGAAAAATTAAACCAGGTAATGTAGTCGTCATCAGAGGTTGTGGGCCAAAAGGTGGTCCGGGAATGCCTGAGATGCTGAAGCCTACATCTGCGATTATTGGAGCTGGATTAGGAAGCAGTTGTGCACTAATCACAGACGGTAGATTCTCGGGCGGTTCGCACGGTTTCGTGGTAGGTCACGTTACACCAGAAGCATATGACGGTGGTGGTATTGCACTAGTAAAAGATGGAGATTTAATTGCTATCGACGCTGTGAAAAATACAATCGACTTGAAGATATCTGACGAAGAATTTGCAGCAAGAAAAGCGGCTTGGGTTCAGCCGAAATTAAAAGTTGACAGAGGGGTTTTACTTAAATACGCTAAATCGGTTTCGAGTGCATCAACAGGATGCGTAACCGATAATTAATTACAATAACAATTTCAAAAAGCAATAACAATTACAATATCAAAAGTCAATAGCAATTACAATAAAAAATATAAAAGATTAATTTAAAATTGATTTTTGCCGTTGCCATTGAATTTTGATATTGAAATTGACATTGAAAAAACAATATACTATGAAAATATCAGGGGCAGAAGCCGTTATAAGATGTTTATTAGCAGAAGGAGTAGATTTAATTTATGGTTACCCAGGAGGTGCTATAATGCCAGTTTACGACGAATTATATAAATTTCAAGATCAGTTACACCACGTTTTAGTACGTCACGAACAAGGTGCAACACATGCAGCTCAAGGTTATGCAAGAGCTACGGGAAAAGTAGGGGTGGCAATTGCTACTTCTGGACCAGGTGCTACAAATTTAGTGACTGGTATTGCAGATGCTCAAATCGATTCAACTCCGTTAGTATGTATTACAGGTCAAGTTGGAAGACATTTATTAGGATCTGATGCATTTCAGGAAACAGATATTATCGGAATTTCGACTCCGGTTACAAAATGGAATTTTCAGGTAACTGAAGCTTCTCAAATTCCTGAAATTATTGCAAAGGCATTTTACATTGCTCGTTCTGGTCGTCCAGGGCCTGTATTGGTAGATATTACTAAAAACGCTCAGTTTGATGAGTTCGAATTTAGTTATGAAAAATGTACAGGGATTAGAAGTTATGTTCCGGTTCCAAAATTAAATTTAGATAAAGTTGCTGAAGCAGCAGCTTTAATCAATAGTGCCAAAAAACCTTTTATTGTTTTTGGACAAGGAATTATTTTGGGTCAGGCAGAAGCTGAGTTTAAAGCGGTGGTTGAAAAAGCTGGGATTCCAGCAGCTTGGACAATTTTAGGATTATCAGCTTTACCGACAGATCATCCTTTAAATGTTGGTATGTTAGGAATGCACGGAAATTATGCGCCAAATTTATTAACAAACGAATGTGATGTTTTAATTGCTTTCGGTATGCGTTTCGATGATCGTGTTACGGGTAAATTAAGCACTTATGCAAAACAAGCAAAAGTAATTCACTTCGAAATCGATCCTGCAGAGGTTGATAAAAATGTGAAAACAGAAATCGCAGTTTTAGGAGATGTAAAAGAATCTTTAGCTGCTTTACTGCCTCTTCTTGATGCAAAATCACATGATTTATGGCACAATGAATTCAAAGAATTGAATAAAATTGAGTACGATTCAGTAATAAAAGAAGAATTAAATCCAACAAATGGTAAAGGAATTTCGATGGGAGAAACTATCGAAATGATCAACAAACACTCAAAAGGAGATGCCATTATCGTTTCAGATGTGGGTCAGCACCAAATGTTTGCTTGCCGTTATGCTAAATTCAATTCAACTAAAAGCAACATTACTTCTGGAGGTTTAGGAACTATGGGATTCGCATTACCTGCTGCAATTGGAGCAAAAATGGGAAAACCAGAGCGTGAAGTAGTGGCGGTTATTGGTGATGGAGGCTTCCAAATGACAATTCAAGAACTTGGAACTATTTTCCAAACTCAAGTTCCGGTAAAGATTGTTATTTTAAATAATGAATTCTTAGGAATGGTTCGCCAATGGCAGGAATTATTCTTTGATAACAGATATGCTTCAACAAAAATGATTAATCCAAATTTTGTTGCAATTGCTGAAGGATATCATATCAAATCTAAAAAAGTTACACAGCGTGAAGATCTAGATGCAGCGGTCGCAGAGATGCTAGCTTCAAAAGACTCATACTTCTTAGAAGTTGTAGTCGAAAAAGAAAACAACGTTTTCCCAATGATTCCAACAGGAGCTTGTGTGTCAGAAATTAGATTAAGTTAAGAAAAGTTTCAATCCCGATTTTTATCGGGAAAAAAAAAACTAAAAAACAACATGGAAGATAAAACATTTACCATATCGGTATACTCAGAAAATAATGTGGGTTTATTAAATAGAATATCTGGAATATTCTTAAAGCGTCACATTAATATATTAAGTCTAAATGTTTCAGAATCAGAAATAGAGAATGTTTCAAGATTTATCATCGTAGTAAATACGACAGAAAAATGGGTTCAGAATATTGTAGGCCAGATTGAAAAACAAATTGAAGTTATAAAAGCATTTTATCATACAGATGAAGAAACGATTTTCTTAGAAAATGCTTTGTTTAAAATCGCTTCAAGTTTGTTGTTTGACGAGAAACAGATTCAGAATATCATCAAAGAAAGCCAGTCTACAATTGTAACGGTTTCTCGTGATTTCTTCGTGATTTCAAAATCAGGAAGACGTTCTGAAATTGAAGAATTATACGAAAAGTTCAAACCATACGGAATTATGCAGTTTGTGCGTTCGGGAAGAATATCAGTTTCTAAACAAAAAATGGAGATTTCTGCTTTATTAGAAACCTTTAAATAATAAAATCTTAGTTATATATAATCAATATTAAAATTTCATTTCATTAAATATTAAAACAAAAATGGCAAATTATTTCAATACATTACCACTTAGATTACAATTAGAACAATTAGGAGTTTGCGAATTTATGGAGCAATCTGAATTTGCAGACGGAATTGCAGCATTGGCTGGAAAGAAAGTTGTAATTGTTGGTTGTGGAGCACAAGGTTTGAATCAAGGTTTAAACATGAGAGATTCTGGTTTAGATATTTCTTATGCATTGCGTGCAGATGCAATTGCAGAAAAAAGAGCTTCTTATAAAAATGCAACTGAAAATGGTTTTACGGTAGGAACTTATGAAGAATTGATTCCAACTGCAGATTTAGTTTGTAACCTTACACCAGACAAACAGCACACGGCTGTGGTAACTGCTATTATGCCATTAATGAAACAGGGATCTACTTTGTCTTACTCTCACGGATTCAACATTGTAGAAGAAGGAATGCAGATTCGTAAAGACATCACTGTTATTATGTGTGCTCCTAAATGCCCAGGTTCTGAGGTACGTGAAGAGTACAAAAGAGGATTTGGGGTTCCAACTCTTATCGCTGTTCACCCAGAAAACGATCCAAACGGATTTGGTTTAGATCAAGCAAAAGCTTACGCTGTAGCAACTGGAGGACACAGAGCTGGAGTTTTAAGATCATCTTTCGTAGCTGAAGTAAAATCAGATTTAATGGGTGAGCAAACTATTCTTTGCGGTTTATTGCAAACGGGATCTATTTTATGTTTCGACAAAATGGTTGAAAAAGGAATTGATGCTGCTTATGCTTCTAAATTAATCCAATATGGATGGGAAACTATCACTGAAGCTTTAAAACACGGTGGTATCACCAATATGATGGATCGTTTAAATAATCCTTCTAAAATTGAAGCTTACGAATTAGCAGAAGAATTGAAAGATATCATGCGTCCATTATTCCAAAAACACCAAGACGATATCATTTCTGGAGAATTCTCTAGAACGATGATGGCTGACTGGGCTAATGATGATGTTAACTTATTGAAATGGAGAGCTGCAACAGGAGAAACTAACTTCGAAAAGACGGCTCCACAAGAAGCTCCAATTTCAGAGCAAGAATATTTTGATAATGGAGTATTAATGATTGCTATGGTAAAAGCTGGTGTTGAGTTAGCTTTTGAAACAATGACTGAGGCTGGAATCATCGAAGAATCTGCTTACTACGAGTCATTACACGAATTGCCATTAATTGCAAACACAATTGCAAGAAAGAAATTGTTTGAAATGAACCGCGTAATTTCTGATACTGCTGAGTACGGATGTTACTTATTTGATCATGCATGTAAGCCATTATTGACTGAATTCATGAAAAAAGTAGAAACTAATATTATTGGTAAACCATTTTCAACATCAAACGGAGTTGATAATGCAGTATTGATCGCTGTAAACAAAGAAATTCGTCAACACCCTATCGAAGAAGTAGGAGCTTGGTTGAGAGAGTCTATGACAGCAATGAAAAAAATTGGATAATAAAAAAAAAGGGAATTCCCGCAGAATTCGATTTTGCGGGATTTGCACTGTATCAATGATTTGTAATATTTTGAATTAGTAAGCACTTATTAAGATAAAAGATATAGATGCATATTGCATTCACTTAACTTCGATGAGAGAGTTAAGTGAAGCGGATCCCTAATAATGGGGTATATTTATAAAATATACTTGTTGAAATTTCTGTTTTAATTAATAATGATGCTGCTATTTTCAAAATAGAGAAAAGTCTCGCAGTGCGGTTTGCAAAAAATTAATTGTTATTGAAATTTGTTAAATTAAAAAAGGCATAATATCTATTTATTATGCCTTTTTTGCCTTAAGTGCCAATAAAAAATAAAGGATTTAAAATAATTTCAGATAATTATCATATTTTATTAAATAAATGTTTTTTTTTAATAAAATTTATGAATTAAATTATTTCACGGATACGTTCAGATTTAATACATTTATAAAAAAATTCAACAAACGATGAGCTATTACAAAATTGAAAATTTAGAACAATACTTTAAACATTACAATAAATCAATAAGGGAGCCAAGAAAGTTTTGGGGAAAAATAGCTGAGGAGAATTTCACATGGTACCAGCAATGGGAAAAGGTTGTTGATTTTAATATGGCTGAAGCAGAAGTAAAATGGTTTACAGACGCTAAAGTTAACATTACTAAAAACTGTATTGATAGACATTTAAGCAAAAGAGGAGAGAAGACGGCAATTATTTTTGAACCGAACGATCCTTCTGAAGAAGCTTTACATATAACGTATAATGAATTATACGAAAGAGTTTCAAAAATGGCAAACGTTCTTCGCGAGCAAGGTGTTCGTAAAGGAGACAGAGTTTGCATTTATTTGCCAATGATTCCAGAATTGGCAGTTTCTGTTTTGGCTTGTGCTAGAATTGGAGCTATTCACTCTGTTGTTTTCGCTGGATTTTCAGCTTCTGCAGTTTCTGCGAGAATCAACGATTGTGAGTGTAAAATGGTAATTACATCAGACGGAGGTTATAGAGGAAACAAAACAATTGACTTAAAAGGAATTGTAGATGAAGCTTTAGATACTTGCCCTTCTGTTACAAAAGTGTTAGTTGCAAAAAGAACTAAGACAGATGTGAAAATGAAAGAGGGCCGTGATGTTTGGTTGCAGCCATTATTAGACGCAGCTTTAGACAACAGCGTTGCGGAAATTATGGATGCCGAAGATCCGTTATTTATTTTATATACATCAGGATCAACAGGAAAACCAAAAGGTATGGTTCATACTACTGCCGGTTATATGGTTTATACTGCGTATACTTTCAAAAATGTTTTCAATTACGAAGACAATGATATTTTCTGGTGTACAGCAGATATCGGATGGATCACTGGTCACTCTTATATATTGTATGGTCCATTATTAAACGGAGCTACAACTGTAATTTTTGAAGGAGTTCCTTCTTATCCAGATTTTAGCCGTTTTTGGGATATTATCGAAAAACATAAGATTACACAATTCTATACGGCACCAACTGCAATTCGTTCATTGGCAAAAGAAAGTTTAGATTATATTCAAAAATATCCTCTAAAATCTCTTAAAGTTATTGGATCTGTTGGAGAGCCAATTAACGAAGAGGCTTGGCACTGGTTTAATGACCACGTTGGAGATAAGAGATGTCCGGTTGTAGATACGTGGTGGCAGACAGAAACTGGAGGAATCATGATTTCGCCAATTGCTTTTGTTACGCCAACAAAACCAACTTATGCAACATTGCCATTACCTGGAATCCAACCTGTTTTAATGGATGAAAAACGTAATGAAATCGAAGGAAACCAAGTAGTTGGAAGTTTATGTATTAAATTCCCATGGCCAGGAATCGCTAGAACTATTTGGGGAGATCATCAACGTTATAAAGACACTTATTTCTCTGCTTTCCCTGGAAAATATTTTACAGGTGACGGCGCTTTAAGAGACGAAGTCGGTTACTACAGAATTACAGGTAGAGTAGATGACGTAGTAATTGTTTCTGGTCATAATTTAGGAACTGCTCCAATTGAAGATGCGATCAACGAGCACCCAGCTGTTGCAGAATCTGCTATTGTTGGATTCCCTCATGATATTAAAGGAAATGCTTTATACGGTTATGTAATCTTGAAAGAAACAGGAGAAGTTCGAAATAAAGAAAACCTTTCTAAAGAGATCAACCAATATATTGCAGACCACATTGGGCCGATCGCTAAATTAGATAAAATCCAGTTCGTTTCTGGTTTGCCTAAAACGCGTTCTGGAAAAATTATGCGTAGAATTTTACGTAAAATCGCCGAAGGAGATTTTTCTAATTTCGGAGATACTTCAACTTTATTAAACCCTGAAGTAGTTGAGCAAATTATGAAAGAAAGAATTTCTTAAGTAAAAATATAAATCTAAAAACGCCTCTTAAAATTAAGAGGCGTTTTTTATTAATCGATTATAATTTGTTAATTTAAAAATGTAGATTTTTTTTATTATTCTGCAATTTTTATGTTTACATCGTTTACGAAAACAAGAGTTTCCGAATTACTTAAGTTAGTAAGAGATAAAATTCCATTTTTTTTCTCATTGACTCCATTTATTTTAAAACAAAATTCATTACCATCTTTATCTCGTAAAGTTACATATTCAGTATTGTTATCCGAATAATTCTGACAGCTGCGTGAGACAGTATATTTGTACATCACTTTCATTTGGTTGTTGTCATAATTGTAAACATTTCCATCTTGATTAAAAACCCATTTAGTATTCAAATTTGTTTTAGAATACCAGCTTCCTAAGATACGCTTAGATGAGGGATCTTGTTTTTGTGCAAAAATTGTTGATGCAAAAAATAGCATGGGTAAAATAAATAATAGTTTTTTCATAGAATTTAAATTTAAAGTAGATTTTCTGTTTGTACTGCTGAGATAATTTATACCAAAGTTACGAGGGGCTTTTTTGTAGTTTTAGTAATTGATGTTTTTTTTAAAAATTTATTTGATTCCCAATCTAGATTTTAGTTTTAAGAACAAAAGTCCAATTCGGTATGCATCTTCAGAAGAAGAATTGCGATCACTTTTTGGAATTTTATAAATTTCGCATAAATCGTCAAGCGAAAACTGTTTGTCGTTTATATCAGTCAATTTTCTGTACATCACATCGACGTCTAAAGCTTCATTTTTTAATCGGCCACAATTCAAGCGTTCTAGGGCAGCATTCAGCATTTCAATATCAAAATTGATATGATGCCCAACTAAAATTGAATTTCCGATAAATTTTACAAAAGCTTCAAGAGCATCAGGTTCAGGCATTTTCATCATTTTGCTTTCAATGATAAATTCATTAGAAAGTCCGTTATCCTGAAGGTATTTATATTGTAATAAGACTGTTTCGAAACTTTCCTTAATAACAATGCTGTCGTCAATAACTGAGAAGGCTCCAAGAGACAAAACAACATCTTTATCCGGATTTAAGCCAGAAGTTTCAGTAGACAAAACCACAAACTTATTAGGTTTGGTTTCGAATTTAGTCAAATAGTCTTTCCAGAACTCTGGATAGTCTTTGTTAATGTTTTTTAGCCAGTCTAGCATATTTTATGAGAATTGTGTCAATTGAAATTTACTCTTAATCAGTTCCTCCAGGTCTTTCATTGGGGACAGTGCATTTTTTAATTTCTCTTTGTCAGTTTTTGACATTTCTCTTAAATTAATATATTGGCCCGAGTCGTCATTTTTTAATCCTTCAACAGTTCTAAATTTAGAAAGCGTTAAGAAAGCTTCTGCACAGCTTAAATAAATTTCAGCATTTTTAGAATCTGTAATTGCCAACTGTTTGAACCTTAAGTAAGTATTTTGAATTCCTTTAATATTTGCATTTAATATCAATAAACGTGCTCCATCAATTAATGGCATCAAAGCTCTAGTCTTAATATCAAATTTATCTTTGTTAGGACCGTCTTCTTCAACAATAAATTTCTTGAAAAAGCTTAAAGGAGAATTTCTCTTCAAAGCATCGTTCCCTAAAAAGTCAAAGAATAAAGTGTTGTTAACGGCATTCTTAAAAATCACGTTTTCAATAGCTTCTTCAATTTTTGGTTCTCCAAAAACAATTTCGTAATCAAAGAAAATACTGCTCAAATCATTACTGTTTTCTCCCGGAGTATTCATCCAGCTGTTGTATTGTTTTGTCCAGTCGCTCAATGATTTGCACCAAAGCATATTGCTTCCCATATGTCCATTTGGACAATAATCGTAGCCCACTTTTTCTAATATAGAAGTAGTGCGTTTTGCCAATCTTAAGAAATAATCTTTTACTTCTCTGTATTTTTCTGGCGTAACATCTTCAAAAATTAAGATACTATCTTGATCTGTAAGTAATAATTGCTCCTTACGACCCTGACTACCAATGCTTAACCAAGCGAAACGTGCAGGAGGGGAGCCTAAATCTAAAATAGATAATTCGACTGCTCTCTTAATAATAGCTAGGTTAATCTCGCTTGCAATATTGCTAACGTGCGAGATGGGAATATTTTTTTGGATCGAATTCTGAATCAAATCTGATAGACGATCACGTATTTGTTTTAAATCTTTTGGAAGCTGAGAACGTTTAATCTCTTTAATTAACACACCAGGGTTACTAGCTTGAGCTACAATAAGATCGTGCTCAGAAATAATCCCCTTAACTACAGATTTACTTGTGCCATCTTTAGTAACACATAAGTGCGTTACATTGTGTTTTAGCATTAATAATTGCGCTTCGGCCAAAGAGACATTTTCTAGAACTGTTACAACTGGCGACGACATAATTTTATCGATAGATTCAGTAATAGGAAAGCGTCCTGTTGCAATTTTTGACGATAAATCGGCATTGGTAACTATACCAATTGGGTGATTTTTTTCGCCACAGATTATAATGTTATCTAACATAGAATCTGTCATTAAAATGGCAACGTCTTTAATTATAGAATCTGCTTTTGTCGTTAACGGTGAATTATTGTAGTTAAGTGACTGAATGTATTGCATTTCTGTCTGCTGATCTATATAATCAGAATCTGAAACTAACTTGCCGTTAGAACTCATGCTGTCTTTGGTGTGGCGTGAATTAACGGCGAAACTCTCTAGAAGAAAGTTTAATACATCAGAATTATTGGCTACAAAAGGTCTAAAAACAGCAATTGGAATAGCATATACAATACTTTCTTCACGCGCTTTAGCCGTCATCATGTAGTTATTTTTGGCAAAAAACGGACGCAAACCAAAAATATCGCCTTCATGACACTTATTTATGATAGTTTCTTCGGCATCAGCAATAGTCGTAAGATTAATGACACCAGAAGCTACAACATAAAAGTTCTCATGAAGCGGATCGTTATTTTGAAATAATACCGCATGCTTTTCTAAATTAATGACACGAATATTCGTAGCAATATCTGATAATTCCTGAAAAGTTAAATTATCAAACGGTTTGTATTCTTTTAAAAAATCTGCAATATGTTCAGCAACTGTATTCATATATGTGATAATTTATTTTTAAAGTATCGAATGTAAAAATAGTAAAATAAACTCTTACAATGAAAGTTCTTTAGTAGAAACTAATTATTTTAAAGAAATGTTAAAAGATAATGACAATAAGACTTGCAAAAACTTTTAGGTTTTGAAATTTTGAATATTTAGCATTGGCAAAAAGATGATTTATTCTGAGCAACAATAATTAACCGGATTGATAATACTGAGATATTTGAAATTATTTTACATCCAAAATCATATAGCGAATTTATGAACAATTGAATTTAAGAAAAATGTTTTGATTAGAAAATAAACTGGTAATCCAGCGCGCTAAATTTTTAATATTTAAGAATTTTTGAAAATAAAAATCATACAGCGTATTTATGAGCGATTTTAATTTAGAATACAAACTGTATAATCTAGCAATTCAAATTTTCAATATTTAAGAATTTTTGGAAAATAAAATCATACAACGCATTCTCAGAGATTTTAATTTTAGAAATAAAAAGTAAAACTCTCAAGCAAAATATAACTCTAGAAGCAAGGATGATAAATTTCCGCTAAATGAAAACATTTTAAACTAAAAGTTGTACAGCGTATTTGTAGGGCAGCTTTTAAAATATTCTATTTTACATAATATAAATTATAGGTCAAAATAAAATGGTTGAGATTGAGGCTCAGGGCTTTGTAAAATCAGACCGTTTAAATTCTTGTTCATATTTGTTACTTTTTTCTCTCACTGCTTTTATAAAGCCCTTTGCTTTTTTACGATAACTGACAAAAAGTGATTTAAAATTTATTCTAATGACTTTTCTTTTTTTGCTTTTATCCTTTTAATCATTTCACTGTGTGGGATAATTTTTCCATTTTTAATTTCGTCTTTAGCTTCTTGAATTTCTTTCAATAATTTTTCTAAAACATATCTGTTCTTTTATTCATTTTATTTTAAAATTTTATGTGTTTAACTAGATTCAAATCATTTAACCAATGCTTAGTTGGTCATCAACCGTTAATTGGAATAATACTTCACCATTCAAATCAACATTTTTATAATTTCCATCAGATTCAAATTCGACAAACTCTATTTTCATTGCTTGCCAATGTACTTGATTTTCGGCGCTTGCATGAACATTTATTTCGTTCGAAAATTCGCCTTTTTTATTGATTATTTGCGGATTCCAATCAGTTCTTACATCAAGTTTTTCAGCAATAAACTTTGAAGCCTCCATTGTACATTCCATAAAATCAATTTTACCATATGTATTATGCATTATTGCAATTCTATTTCTTAAAAATCTAACTGTTGCATCAGAATTTCTTTCAAACATTGTCGAAACATCTATAGTTGATCTTCTTCCTTGATTTCTCAAATTATTGGCTCCATGCTTAATTGAATCAGCCAAATCATGTAAGATTTCATAGGCTCTATTTTCTTGAGCTAAGTCATAAGGCCTAGCTTGTATTAATGCTTCAGGTAAATGCTTTATTGAGATTGTTAATGCATTTGCAGAAGTTATAAAGTCATTTATTGCAGGATTCATCGATAAAGGTGTTGAAAATTTCATATTAAGAATTTCCCAAGGCTTTATAACTTCAGATATAAATTTTATAGCTTCTTCTCTCATAGTTTAAAGATGATTAATTAATAACACAAAAGAATGTTATTCATACAATTTATTCAAAATCATATCTTTTGGTACAATATCACCTCCGCCATTTTTATTAAATTGCAATACTTCATCTTTTACAAATAAAACTGCGCTAGATGTAACTCCGTTTTTATCTTTCAATTTTATTTGAGCTTTATCGCCATGCGGATATACATGTCCGGAAACTTCCAAAATTCCTGAGTTTAATTCTTTATGATCGCTTGTAACTTCGGCGGTTCCAAAAATCTTATAATTGGATTGTGCAATCGTAATTGTAAAAATATACTCTTTCTTGCAGTCTTTACATTTTTGGTTTCCCCAAGTTCCTGAGAATTTATTTTGCTGTGAGAATGCTTGCAAGGAAATTAAAAATGCCAGGAAAAGAAATTTTTTCATTGTAATTTGTTTTATTAGAATCTGAACCAAATATAAATCAAAAAAGCATCACAAATTTGCGATGCTTTTTCTAAATCTTTTAAAATTTACAATTTTTTCAAATAAACCGATTTTCCGTTTAACGAAACATCAATTTGATTGTTTTTTTCGTTAAAAGTTGTTCGTAAAGCATTTCCGTTAAAAATAGTAACGTCGCCATACACATGACCCGCTTCACTAGAAGTATAATCAAATTTTACTTTTTTGTTTCCTGGTTCAATACCTAATTTGTAACTAGAAAATTTTGTTCCTCTTAAATCGAAATCTTGCTGCGAATCGATAATTTTTCCATCAGCGTAAAAATTGGTAACCGATTTACTTAATGTAATGTCTGGATAATATTGATTCACTTTTTTAAGAAGCTCGTACTGCTCAACGCTGGCTTCTTCTTGTTTTGACGTAATAGTTTGAGCAAATGAAATTGATGTAAATAAAACTGCTAATAACAAAAGGTACTTTTTCATACTTTCTTAATTTAAAGATTAATAGATAGTTACGCTCAATAATTTTCGCGATTACTTTAATTTATTGTTTTAAACTTCTTCAAGTTCTATAACAAGGTATGAAATCTTTACCTTTGCAAAAAATTATAAGCCCTTTTTTAATATAATGACAACAAAAAAATATATTCAGCTCATCCTCATATTAGGTTCTTTAACCGCTCTAGGTCCTTTTTCAATAGATATGTATCTGCCTGGTTTCTCAGGAATTGCGAAAGATTTAAATACTACTGTCGCTAAAGTTTCTATGAGTTTATCCAGTTATTTCATCGGAATTTCGGCTGGACAATTGCTTTATGGACCTTTATTAGACCGTTTTGGACGTAAAAAACCGTTATTTATTGGACTTTTGGTATATATTCTCGCTTCTTTAGGATGCATTTATGTTGCTGATATAGATTCATTTATATTGCTGCGCTTTATTCAGGCTATCGGAAGCTGTGCTGCCACAGTTGCTTCTGTAGCAATGGTTCGTGATTTATTTCCTGTAAAAGATATTCCAAAAGTGTTTTCACTTTTAATGTTGGTTGTTGGGCTTTCTCCAATGTTGGCACCAACTGTTGGCGGTTATGTTACAGAAGATTTAGGCTGGCACGCTGTATTTTTTATTTTGATGTTCATGGGAATTTTGATTTTGGCAGCTTCACAATTCGGACTTCCAGATACTTATAAACCAGATACTTCAATTTCTTTAAAACCAAAACCGATTATATCTAATTTTCTGTTAGTTTTAAAAGAGCCTCAATTTTATACTTATGCCTTTACTGGAGCAGTCGCATTTTCGGGATTGTTTTCTTATGTAGCGGCTTCGCCTCTAGTTTTTATGGATATTTATAAGGTTGACGCTAAAACGTACGGATGGATTTTTGCTCTAATGTCTGTTAGTTTTATTGGTTCTAGTCAGTTAAATTCTATGTTGCTAAAGCGATTTTCTAGCGAACAAATGATTTTTGGAGCTTTAATTTCGCAATCTGCTATTAGTATCGTATTCTTGATTTTGGCTTTAAATGATCTTTTAGGATTATACCAAACTATCGGAATGTTGTTCTTGTTTTTAGCCTGTTTAGGAATCTCAAATCCAAATACGGCTGGCTTAACGCTTGCTCCTTTTGCTAAAAATACCGGAAGTGCTTCTGCATTAATGGGCGCAATTCAGCTAGGAATTGGAGCTTTGGCCTCGTTTGCAGTTGGTGTTTTTGTAAAAAGTTCTGTAATACCTATGGTTGCCATTATGACCACTACAACTATTACGGCATTTATTATTTTAAATATCGGAAAACGATTTATAAAAGAAAAAGTTGAATTGTCAGATAGCGACGATATAATGATAGGACATTAAAAGTTTTAAATTCCAAAAAAAGAAATTCCAAATTCCAAAACTAAAACTTCAATAGTTTAAATATAAAAAGCCAAAATCAAAAGATTTTGGCTTTTCTATAAATTGGAATTTGGAATTTCAAAAATTTGGAATTTTTAAAATTTGGAATTTTTAAAATTTATTGGAATTTTACAAAACCTAATTTTGTGTCTTTTTATCTGGTCTAATAATCATTCTAAGCGATTGATCTTTTGCGAAATAAGCAACCATCCAATTCCAGAATGTATTTAATCTGTTTCTGTAAGTGATCAACGAAATTAAGTGTATAAACAACCAAATGATCCAAGCAAAGAAACCTTTAAAATGCCATTTTGGACTAGGTAAATCTACAACAGCTTTTGCTTTTCCTATAATAGCCATAGATCCTTTGTCTTTGTAGGCAAATGGTTTAAGAGGTTTATTGACTACCATGGCTTTGAAATTTTTAGCCAGATTTAAACCTTGCTGAATGGCAACCTGAGCAACTTGTGGATGTCCATCAGGGAAATTTTTATCTCCTGATGCAATTGCTGTATCACCAATTGCATAGATATTATCTACACCGTTTACTTTATTGTATTCGTCAGTTGCCATGCGTCGGCCACGTCCGTAACTTTCTTTCGGAATTCCTTCAAAGATTTTTGCAGAAACACCGGCAGCCCAAATTAAGTTTTTGGTTTTAATGGTTTCTCCATTTTCAAAAACTACTGTATCATCAACGTAATCAACAACTTTAGTGTTCAGTTTTACAACAACTCCAAGTTTTGTCAATGCCTCCAGAGTATCTTTTTGTGAATCTTTGCTCATTGGTGCCAAAAGTGCGTCTCCACCATCAACCAAATAAACATTGCTTGCAGAAGTATCCAATTCTGGATATTCTTTAAGGAGAATATTTTTTCTCATTTCAGCAAACATTCCAGAAACCTCCACTCCTGTTGGCCCCCCTCCCGCCACTACAATTGTAAGTAATTTACGTCTTTTTCGCATGTCCTTACATATGGCTGCTTTTTCAAGGTTTTTAAGCAATGTGTTACGCATTACGATGGCATCATTTAAGGTTTTCATCGGAATGGCATTTTTCATTACGTTTTCCATACCAAAATAACTCGTTTCTGCACCAGTGGCAAAAACAAGATAATCGTATTCAAGTTCTCCGTTGCTTAAAGTGATTTTCTTTTCGGCAGGAGAAACAGATAATAATTCGCCAAGACGAAAGCTTAGATTTTTTTTACCTGCAAAAAATTTTCTAAAAGGATAACTAATGCTCGAAGGTTCTAAAAACGCCGTAGCAACTTGATATATAAGTGGTGGGAAAAAGTTATAATTATTCTTGTCTACAAGTGTTACTTGTATTTGAGGCTGATTTACAAGTTCTTTTGCTAGGTTAATTCCTGCAAATCCCCCTCCAATAATGACTATTCTCATATATGTTGTATTAAGTAGGATTATAAAATAATTCCTTATAAATATACAACTTTAATATGCAATGACAATTGTCATATTTATTACTTTTTGAATTTTTTAACTGTTTTTTCAACTACATCGATTTTGTTCTGTAAGACATAACTTGCTATTAATTTCTCGATTAGTTCGTCTTTTGTCAAATGATGGAATACGGTTTTTACTCTCGTTTTCAAATCTTGCGAAAGCTCATGATTGGGCTTTGTTTTGAAGATTTGTTTTGCCCACAAAAGCATATTGTTTTCTTCAAGACTTGCTGCTGAAGGTTTTTTAAATTCAGAGAATTTAATTCCTAATTCTCTTTCAAAATCAGCAATTTCAAAAACTTCTTCTTGCTGTAAAACCGTCAAAGAAAGTCCTTTTGCTCCCGCCCTTGCTGTTCTTCCGCTTCGATGCACGTAGTTTTCGTAAGTGTCAGGCAAGTGATAATTAATTACATACGAGATTTCTTTTACATCGATTCCTCTCGCAGCCAAATCGGTTGCAACCAAAATATTGATATGCCCTTCACGAAACTGTTCCATAATTCGATCACGAATTCCCTGTGTCAAACTTCCGTGAAGTGCTCCCGAAGAAAATTTATTGATGGCCAGATTTTTAGCTAATTTATTAACAGCAGCTTTAGTTTTACAGAAAATAATTCCTCTTTCGCCGTCTCTAGAATTTAAGAAATGCATTAAGACCTCCAATTTTTCAATCGGATCTACTACAATATATTCGTGGTCTATTCCTTCATTTCCAACAGTTTCCATATTGGCACTTATCTGAACCACATTTTTGTTCAAATAATTCTGAATCAGCTGTTTTATGGTTCCGGGAAGTGTGGCAGAAAATAATAAAGTACGGTGCTTTTTAGGCAGTTCCGCAACAATTTCGTCTAAGCTTTCTTTAAGAATGGCCACCATTTCGTCGGCTTCATCCAAAACCAAATATTCGGTTTGTTTTAAATCGATTGCTTTACGCTGAATTAAATCGATTAAACGTCCTGGAGTTGCCACTACGATTTGAGCACCTTCTTTTAACCTTTCGATTTGTGGTTTTATTGGAGTTCCTCCGCAAATTGAAGCAATAGATATATTAGGAATATATTTTGAAAAACTTGCTAAGTTTCTAAAAATCTGCTGTCCCAGTTCTCTCGTTGGAACTAATATTACAGCTTGAACTATTGTTGATTCTGCATTTACCAATTGTAACAAAGGCAATCCAAAAGCAGCAGTTTTTCCGGTTCCTGTTTTTGCTAAACCAACAATATCATGGGTTTCGCTCAAAAATAACGGAATTGTTTTTTGTTGAATTTCTGTTGGTTCAACAATATTTAATTCGCTTAAAGCTTTTAAAATTGGAGCTGAAAGTCCTAATGTTGAGAATGGTTTAGACATTTTTTTTTAGTTTTTTTTGTTTCACGTTTCATGTTTCAAGTTACATAGAAACTTAATAAGTTGAAAGGAGAAATTACATTTACACTGAAATGCGATTTCTCCTTTTGTATTATAAATAATGTTTTAGATTCCAATAACTTGAAACATGAAACCTGAAACAATTAAACTTTTAAATTATCAATCCGGTTCGTTCATGATTTTCTCACGATATTTTTTTCCAATCAATAAAGTCAATCTTTGTTTGTAATCGTCAACCAGCCATTCGCGGTAGTTTTTACTACATTGGCTCAAACATTTAGAATAACGTTTGATACGGTCTTCGATATCATCTTCTAATTCTTTAGCTAGCATTTTTGCTTCCTGAAGTGTTTCTGTATTGTCTACACACATTCCGGCATGCTGATCTAAAGATTTGTCTAAAACCACTTTTGAGCGAAGATTTTGTTTGATGATTAATTTGTGTTCTTCATCAACATCAAAACTAACGTCTGCCGTTTTGCTAAATTTGGCACGCAATTCTGGTGGCATACTGTATTTAAAGAACATCTCGATTTCATGATCATCACGAAGATTCTCCAAATAAAACTCTGGCGATTTAAAAATATGCTGCCAATTTACAGGATCGCTCCATAAACCAAAACGAGCGGCGTTGTTTCCTAAATCGATAACTGTAAATTCATCTTTTCCAGGTAATTTACGAGAACCACGACCAATCATTTGGAAATATAGCGTCAATGATTTTGTTGCTCTATTCAAAATAATAGTTTCTACAGTTGGTTCGTCAAAACCAGTTGTCAAAATTCCGACAGAAGTCAAAATAGCATCTGGAGTCTTTTTAAACCATTGCAGAATGTCTTTACGCTCTTCAGAACTACTTGTGTTGTCTAAGTGACGAATATCGTAACCCGCTTCTCTAAACGTTTCATATACATATAATGAAGTATGAATACCGTTATTGAAAATTAATGTTTTCTTTCCTAAAGAACGTTCTGTATAGGCATGAAGCAGTTTTTCCTGCATCAAAGTATTCGTATACAAATCATCTGAAGATTTTACAGTATAATCTCCATTGATACCCACTTTTAGCGAAGTCAAACCAACATCATAGCTGTAAGTTGTAGCTTTTGCCAAGAAACCTTTTTCAATCAAAGAACCAATAGTATCACCCACAATAAGTTCGTTATAACTTTGGTGCATTGGTAATTTTATGTTCGAACTCAAAGGCGTTGCTGTTACTCCAAGAATAAAAGCATTTTTAAATGAGTTTAATAGTTTTCTAAATGAGTTGTAGTGTGCCTCATCAATAATAACCAAACCGATATTATCTAGATGAAGTTTTTCATCGTTAATACGGTTTTTTAAAGTTTCAACCATCGCCACGAAACAAGAAAAATCATTCTGATCGGGCAATTCTTTTACTTTACTATTGATTATTTTGTTTGTTACACCAAAACCAGTTAACATTTTTGAGGTTTGTTTACAAAGTTCGATTCGGTGCGTTAAAACCACCACTTTTTTATCATTATGAGATAAATAGCGGCGAACGATTTCAGAAAATATTACTGTTTTTCCTCCTCCTGTTGGAAGCTGATACAGTAAGTGGTGTTTTGGAGGAGCATTGTCTAAACGGTCAAAAATAGCGTCAATATCGCCTTTTTGGTATGCATACAGTTCTTTCTTCTCTTCTCTTTGTATTTCTAAAGTGTTTTGAGACATTGTTTATTTTTGGATTTTTGCAAAAATACATCGAAAAAACAGTTATTCATCTTCTTTTAACTTAAAATAAATGTTTTTTTTAAATAAAGATTTTTTATGAGAAAGGGTTTTAATAGTCGATTTTTTCCAAAATTGCCTCAAAATCGTACTTATTTTTCCATTTTTGCTCGGAAGTTTCGTTCTGAATTGCATTAATTCGCAATTTAAAATCGTTAAAAATTCCGTTTGAGACAACAAAATTTACCGCTTGCTCGAAAGAATTAAGGATGCTTTTGTAAAACAATTCCTGCTTAATGAAATTTTGCGAAGAAAACGTTTGTGCAATTTCGATATTGTAAAGCATAATATCTGCAACAATATAAGAATCTACTCCAAGCATCATAAAATGCTTAATTAATTTTTGAGCAACCGATCTTCGCATTTTAGCTTTTGGACGCCATTTTGCTCCAGGCTTTTTAATAGGGAAATATTCGTGCGAGATTTTGACTTTTGCATCCTGAAGCAATTTGTCTTCTTTTGGGTTGAAAACAAAGTCATAATACACTTTTACAGGAGTAAATTTCTCGTACAATTCTATCAATTGTTCTTCGAGTTGTTCTTTCGTTAATTCGCCTAAATATTTTTTTAAATCTCTTTTACTCATACAGTAAAGATAATTTCCAAATTCTTAAATTCCAAATTCGAATTTTAAGGCGATTGAACGTATTAAATTTTGAGTTTTTTAAATCCTAAAATCAATCCAGAATCCTTAATTTTGCTGGCATAAAACTTAAAAAATATATACATGCTCAAGATTTTCAAAATTACTGCCATTTTAGAGGGAATCTCTTATTTAGTATTATTTGCTAATATGTTGATTATCAAAAATAATAATCCTGAACTTTACCATACATTATTACGTCCGTTAGGAATGACACACGGTGTTCTATTTATCGGATATATTCTTTTAGCCTTTTTATTGAAAAAATCAATGAATTGGGACTTAAAAACATTTGCAATCATTCTAGTTGCTTCTCTTATTCCGTTTGGAACTTTTTACATCGAGAAAAAATATTTAGAAACTAAAGCAAATGCATAAGCTTTTGGAGAAAATATTTAATTTTTTATATCCTGTTTTTAGAGATTGGGGAATGAGCCGTAATGTTGCGTCTTATACCAGTCTGATCTTTAATATCGCTATTTTAATAGCATTGGCTTATGTAATTTATTACGCAGCCAAATTTCTTTTGGTCACTTTGACCGCTGTTTTTGCGCAACGTACCAAAACCAAGTTTGACGATTATTTAATCCAGAACAAAACAACAAGATATACCGCTTATTTAATTCCGTTTTTCTTTATATACAAAGCCGTTCCCGTTATTTTGGACAAATATGAATATTGGGAATCGATTTTCGGAAAAATTGTCGGTATCTATATTGTATTACTTGGATTGTGGATTGTTCGAACGGTTTTTAATTCGTTACGAGATTACTTAAAACAAAAGCCTGAATATAGCGACAAGCCAATTGACAGCTTTGTTCAGGTTATTATGATTGTGCTTTGGATTTTTGGGGTTGCCATGATCATTTCGACTTTATTCGGAATTAAGAAAGGCGAATTATTAACCATTTTAGGAACACTTTCGGCCATTATCATCTTAATTTTTAGAGATACAATTCTAGGATTTGTTTCGAGTGTTCAGGTTGCCATAAACGATATGGTTCGTATTGGCGACTGGATTACAATGGATAAATTTGGTGCCGATGGAGACGTAATCGAAATCAATCTAACAACGGTAAAAGTTCGAAATTTCGACAATACCATCACCACAATTCCAACGTATGCATTAAGTTCAGATTCGTTTCAGAACTGGCGCGGAATGCAGAAATCTGATGGAAGACGTATCAAGAGACATGTTTTAATAAAAAGCAGTACGATCCGTTTTTTGAATGATGAAGATTTGCATCAGCTAAAAAAAGTACAACTGATAACCTCTTATATAGATAGCCGTCAAGCGGAAATTGATAGATACAATGATCTTAGAGGAATTGATAAAACGCTTTCGCTAAATGGCCGAAACATGACCAATTTAGGTTTGTTTAGAAAATATATCATGCAATATTTAAATGATCATCCAGGATTGAACAAAAATATGCATATCATGTGCCGACAATTACAGTCAACTGCACATGGAGTTCCTTTAGAAATTTATGTGTTTTCTAGTGATAAACGTTGGGCCAATTACGAGTACATTATGGCTGATATTTTCGATCATGTTATGGCTTCGGTACGATATTTTGATCTTGAAATTTTTGAATTGCCTTCTACGTTGAGTTAGTTTTTGTTTCAGGTTTCAAGTTTCAAGTTGACTTAGATTGCGCATATTTAACCGCAAAGAGCGCAAAGGGTTACGCAAGGTTCGCAAAGTTTTTTGATAAAGCTTTGCGAACTTTGCATTTTTATTAAACTCCAATACAAAAAAAACTTTGCGTGCTTTGCGGTAAAACACACAATCCACTTCAACTTGAAACTTGAAACCTGAAACCTGAAACCTGAAACAAAAAAACTACTTCTCCTCTATCCTTTCAAACAGAAATTCAGGATTATGATACTCAATTGGAACTTCTGGGACGTAACACGGAAGATTAAAATAAGTTCCGATTACTCCTTTTCCTAGATAAAGCTTTTCGTCTTTCTTTAAAAGGGCCAATGGAACTCTTTTCCAAGCACCGCCAAACGAAATGTAATGATAATCACCTCGAAGCGTATCGCCTCTTAAATCTCCTCGTACATCGCCAGAATCTTTTCCGGTTCCGTAATGAATAATTTCATAGCGTCCGTAAAAACGTTTGTCATTTATATGGATATCCAAAACCGCTGTGTCTTTATTGTTTACAGCACGATATAATTGATGATTGTATTTTTCTTTATCTTCTTTAGAATTGCAAGAAGCTAGTAATAAGCAGAGAAACAGAAATAATCTCATAATTTATTTTTATAAAAACAAAAATAGGCTTTTACTATGGGATTATTTCTTTAACTTTAAATAAAACTAAAAAGAAAAAAACATGGAAGATAGAGACACTTTTTTAAAAGAATTCAGAGGCGAAACTTTAGGAACGGTAAGTGCTCAATCTTCAGCAGATGAGATCTTTCAAAACCAGACCATCAGGCCTATTTTAAAACTCCAAAACGACTTATTCATTGCCGTTTTCATCAATTATGTAAACAAAAACAAACCTGATTTCTATTCTTATTCAGTTGAAAAGAAACTACAGACCATCGAAAATTCTATTCAGAAAGACATAAAATTCAGAAACTCTTTAAAAGGAATTGTAATGGCGCTTTTTACTGTAGAGGAATACAATACATACATTCAAAACTCCTCTGATCTAAATAAACGAATGATGAATTTATTGATTGATAGATTGAAAAATCAGGTGCAATTGTTTGAAGTGGAATCAAATTAGAATCAAAAAATGTTCAACCAATTCCGAAACAAATTTCCTTTATCAGAAGAAAAATGGAACGAATACGTCGGTTATTTTAATCGTATTGAAGTTCCTGCGAAAACCACTCTTTTAGAAGAAGGCGAACTTTCCAAAAAACTTTATATCATCGAAAAAGGCTGTATTCGGGTTTGGTTTAACAATAACGGAAAAGATCTGACTACGCAATTCTTTTTTGAAAATCAGAGTGTTGCTTCTATCGAAAGTTTTATGAAGAAACTTCCGAGTCCGACAAATATAGAAACGATTGAGCCTTCAATTTTGTGGTGGATTCATAAAAATGATCTGGATAAAATTCTAGAAGAAATCAAAGAAATTCGAGAATTGAGAGATAGGCTCATTAGTATGCTTTTTGAGCGTACTTTTGATTATATGAAGTATTTTGTTTCATTTATAAAAGACTCGCCTGTAGAGCGATATATTAATTTAATTAAAGAAAGGCCTCAAATCATATTGCGTGTTCCGCAACATTATATCGCTTCTTATTTAGGCATAACAACTGTACATTTAAGCAGATTAAAAAGTAAATCAGTAAATAAAAATAATTGACATTTTAATATAAGTCAAAGTCAAACTTAAACTACCTTATATTACTTATATGGTTTAAGAAAAATTTGATAACAAATGTTATCGTCTGCCCGTAAACGGCTTCCTAATTTTGCTTCATAAAATTTAACAATTATGAAAGCAGCAGTAGTTTATACAAAAGGCGAATTGCCAAAATATGCAGAGTTTCCGGAACCAATTGCATCAAATGAAAACGAAATTTTGGTTTCGATAAAAGCCGTAGCCATTACAAATCTGGATAAAGGCATTGCAAGTGGAGATCATTATTCTTCGGAAAAAGAAAATCAAAACGGATTTATAGTTGGAAGTGACGGAATTGGAGTTCTAGAAAACGGAACAAGAGTTTATGCCCGCGGAATCTCAGGAACAATCGCCGAAAAAGCTTTAGTAGAGCAAAACCGAATGGTGGTTTTGCCAGACGGAATTGACGATGCAACAGCCGCATCAATGCCAAATGCAGTTGCAGGTTCGGCAATGGCGCTTCGTTTTAGAGCTGGAATAAAGCCTGGTGAAACCGTTTTAATAAATGGAGCAACTGGTTTTACAGGACAAATGGCAGTTCAAATTGCAAAACATTACGGAGCTAAGAATATTATTGTTACGGGAAGAAACGAAAAAGCCCTTAAAAATCTTTTAGAAATTGGTGCAGATCAAATTGTTTCCTTAAAACAAGAGGATGAATCTTTTGTTTCTCAGTTAAAAGAAATCCATAAAAATACTCCAATAGATATTGTAATAGATTATTTATGGGGACATTCGGCAGAACTTATTCTTTCTGTTTTAAAAGGAAATGGAAACTTTACACATAAAACGCGATATGTTTCTGTAGGCTCAATGTCTGGAGATACTATTCAATTATCTGCGCAGATTTTACGGAGCGTTGATCTTCAGTTATCCGGTTCAGGATTAGGAAGCTGGACAAAAGAAGAAGTCAAATTGTTGTTTTCTGAAATACTTCCTGAAATGTTTCTTTTGGCTTCAAAAAATATACTAAAAGTAAATATTGAAACGGTAAATCTAAACGATATTGAGAAAATGTGGAATGCAGAACTTTCTGATGGGAAACGCTTGGTAGTTCTTATTTAAAGCTTCTAAGGTTCTAAGTTGCTAAGATTCTAAGTTTTTTTCTTAGCGTCCTAGCAACTCAGCATCTCAGAGACTTAGTATCTTAGTAACTCAAGGAGAACTTCCTCAAATCTGTTTCTTGGTAAAAACTGATCTTCAAGTGCTTTTGTAAACGGAATTGGAGAATCTAAACTCGCTACACGTTTTACAGGGGCGTCAAGATATTCGAAGCAATTTTCCATAATTAAAGCCGAAATATCACTTGCGATTCCGCCAAACATAGTGTCTTCTTGGTAGATCATAGCTTTTCCTGTCTTTTTTACCGAAGTAAAAATGGTTTCAGTGTCTAAAGGCTGTAAAGTTCTTAAATCAATTAAATCGGCATCAATTTCTGGATGCTTTGCCAAAGTGTCTAAAGCCCAATGAACAGGTGCTCCAAATGAAATAATGGTAACAGAATTTCCTTCTTTAACCAACGCCGCTTTACCTAAAGGAATAGTGTAATAGTCTGTTGGAACATCTTGATAAATACTTCTGTATAATAATTTATGTTCGAAGAATAAAACTGGATTCGGATCATTAATAGAGGTGTTTAGAAGTCCTTTTGCATCATAAGGAAATGCAGGATAAACGACTTTTAAACCTGGAGTTTTAGTAAACCAAGCTTCATTGGTCTGCGAATGAAATGGTCCTGCCTGAGTTCCTCCGCCGCAAGGCATACGAACGACAACATCGGCATTTTCGCCCCAGCGATAATGAGATTTGGCCAATAAATTTACAATTGGATTAAATCCGGTTGAAACAAAATCTGCAAACTGCATTTCTACAATTGCTTTAAATCCGTTGATTGATAATCCCATTCCTGTCGAAACAATGGCACTTTCACAAATTGGCGTATTTCGTACTCTATCTTTTCCAAAAGCATCAACAAAACCATCTGTAATTTTAAAGGCTCCACCGTATTCGGCGATATCTTGCCCCATAATAACTAAGTTTTTATGACGCCACATAGATTGCTCCAAACTGTTTCGTATGGCATCTATAAAACGAATATTTGTAGAATCAGAGTTATGTGTATATTCTTCATATTGAAATGGTTTATAAACATCATCTAATTCTCCACTGTAAGTTGGTTCTATTTCAGGTTCTGCATTTGCCATCGCCCAATTTTCATCAATTTCTTTTTTTATATCAGCGTGAAATTGTTCGTCTTGTTCTGCCGTTAAAATTCCGTTATCCGTTAGATATTTTCTGTAATTGGTAACAGGATCTCTCAGTTCCCATTGATCCATTAAATCCTGAGGAACGTATTTTGTACCACTCGCCTCTTCGTGCCCGCGCATTCTGAACGTTTTAAATTCCAACAAAATAGGACGCGGATTTTCTTGCATTTCCTTTTTTAGCTGAGACAATTTATTATAAACTTCAACTATATTATTTCCGTCAATAATCCAGCTTTCAATTCCGTAGCCAATTCCTTTATCGGCAAGGTTTTCGCACGCATATTGTTCGTTTGTCGGAGTTGAAAGTCCGTAGCCATTATTTTCAATGATAAACATTACAGGCAATTTCCAAACGGCGGCAATATTTAAAGCTTCGTGAAAATCTCCTTCGCTTGTAGCGCCTTCTCCAGTAAAAACTGCTGTAATTTTTTTATTGTCTTGAAGTCTATTCGCAAGTGCGATTCCGTCAGCAATTCCTAACTGCGGACCCAAATGCGAAATCATTCCGATAATATTGTATTCTTGCGTTCCAAAGTGAAAACTTCTGTCTCTTCCTTTGGTAAAACCATTTGCTTTTCCTTGCCATTGCGAGAATAAACGATGAAGCGGGATTTCTCTTGTTGTAAAAACGCCAAGATTTCGGTGCATTGGAAGAATGTATTCGGACTGATCTAAAACGGCAGTTACTCCAACGGCAATGGCTTCTTGTCCTATTCCAGAAAACCATTTAGAGACTTTTCCTTGTCGTATCAGGATCAGCATCTTCTCCTCGATCAATCTTGGCTTTAATATCTTTTTATATAAATCTAATAACTCGGTGTTAGTAAGGTTTTGTCGGTAAAAAATCATGAAAATTTTTGTTTTTTAGTGTTTCAAATATAACAATTTGCGCCAATTTTATTGGATTATGCTATAAAATTTTAATAAGAAATCTGCTTTTAATGCCTGAGCTTAAGATTATTTTCTAAAATATTATCTACCTTTGTTAGCGAAAGGTGCTTATGACACCTTTTATCTTTTAAAATAAAAAATGTAAAGTATGCAAAACATTCCTAGTGTAGACTTACGTGATTTCCTTTCGGACGACCCGAAACGTAAACAAAAATTTGTAAATGAAATCGGCAGTGCATTTGAAAACATTGGCTTCGTTGCCTTAAAAGGTCATTTCCTTGATGATCAATTGGTAAACGAACTTTATGGTGAAATTAGAAATTTTTTCGCCTTGCCAATAGAGACTAAGCATAAATATGAAATTCCTGGAATCGGCGGACAAAGAGGTTATGTTTCTTTTGGAAAAGAACATGCTAAAGGACGCAAAGAAGGAGATTTAAAAGAGTTTTGGCATTTTGGTCAATACGTTGACAAAGATTCAAGATGGGCTTCAGAATACCCAGACAATGTTGAAGTTACCGAATTACCACGTTTTAATGTAGTGGGTAAAGAAGCGTACCAAAAACTAGAAAAAACTGGGGTTTATGTTTTAAGAGCTTTGGCTTTACATTTAGGTTTAGATGAGTTTTATTTTGATAATTATGCAAAAGAAGGAAACTCAATCTTAAGACCCATCCATTACCCACCTATTACTTCTGAGCCAGAAAACGCAATTCGTGCAGCAGCTCATGGTGATATTAACTTGATTACCTTATTAATGGGAGCTCAAGGTAAAGGATTGCAAGTTCAGAACCACAATGGCGATTGGATTGATGCTATTGCTGAAGATGACGAATTGGTGATCAATGTTGGAGATATGTTATCTAGACATACCAACAACAAATTAAAATCTACAATTCATCAAGTTGTAAATCCGCCAAGAGAATTGTGGGGAACTTCACGTTATTCGATTCCATTTTTCATGCATCCAGTAAGCGATATGCGTTTGGATTGCCTTGAAAATTGTATTGATGCAGAAAACCCGAAGAAATATGAAGATATTTCTGCCGGAGAGTTCTTATACGAACGTTTAGTAGAATTAGGTTTAATTAAAAAATAAACTTACATAAATTTTAAATTAAAAATTCCAAATTCCAAGTTTTTCTTGGGGTTTGGAATTTAATTTTTAAATATCTTTATGCTTGAAATTTATTTTTAGAATAAAAAAATATGGACTTTAAAGATCAATTAAAAAACTTATTTCCAGATCACGTAGAATCGAATGAACCTGAGCAAGTTGAAGAACAGGAACACGTTCTTTATGTTCAGAAAGAACCAATGATTTGTAAATTTGAAAAAAGAAAAGGAAAACCAACTACTATAATTGAAGGTTATGAAGGCTCTGATGAAGATTTTAAAATCTTAGCCAAAGAAATTAAAACCAAATTGAGCGTTGGAGGAACTTTTAAAGACGATTCGATTATAATTCAAGGCGATTATAGAGACAAAATTATGGCAATCCTAAAAGAAAAAGGATTCAAAACCAAACGTGTAGGAGGCTAATGATTTTAGATTTTAGAATATAGATTTTAGATTAAAAACTCAGAACCTTAGCATCTTAGAAACTTAGCAACTTAAAAAAATGATTCAATCATCAGAATTAATACTAAATCCTGACGGAAGCGTTTACCACTTAAACCTTCGTCCTGAACATATAGCACACGACATTATATTTGTTGGTGACCAAAATAGAGTAGAAAAAATCACTCAATTTTTCGATTCGATCGAACATTCTGCTCAAAAAAGAGAATTTAAAACCCAAACCGGTATTTATAAAGGTAAAAGAATTTCGGTAGTTTCTACAGGAATCGGCCCTGATAATATTGATATTGTGCTAAACGAATTGGATGCGTTAGTAAATATTGATTTAAAAACGCGTCAGCCAAAAGAAAAATTGACTTCTTTAAACATTATCAGAATTGGAACTTCGGGTTCTTTGCAGGAAGATATTCCAGTTGATAGCTTTGTGATGTCAAAATTCGGATTGGGATTAGACAATATGCTTCGCTCCTACTTAATTGACGACGTTTCGATTACAGAAATTGAAGATGCATTTGTAGAACATACAAACTGGGATCCAAAAAAAGGAAAACCTTACGTAACGCAGTGTTCTGAAAAATTAGAAAAACTAATAGAATCAGATAAAATTTTTAAAGGAATTACGGCAACAGCTGGAGGATTTTACGGTCCTCAAGGAAGAGTTTTACGTTTGAATATTCAAGATGAAGAATTGAATAACAAAATGGATAATTTTAGTTTTAATGAAACTAAAATCACTAATTTAGAAATGGAAACTGCGGCAATCTACGGGCTTTCGGCTCTGTTAGGTCACAATGCTTTATCGCTGAATGCTATTATTGCAAATCGTGCTAGCGGAACTTTTAGTGAAGATCCGTATAAAGCAGTAGATGAGCTTATTGCATATACATTAAATAAATTGGCAGGAAACTAATTAATTAGAACTTGATGGAAAGTGTTATTCTCAAATTTGAGCAGTTATTGAATGAGAATGTAAATTATATTCCAACAATACAGAATGAAATTTTAGACGCAAAAAATCCTGGCAAATGGTCTAAGAAAGAGGTTTTAGGTCATTTGATAGATTCTGCAATCCATAATCTGGTACGTTTTACAGAGATTAATTATTCGGAAAAACCATATCGTCACAGACCGTACAATCAGATCGATTTAGTAAATTTAAATCAGTATAAGAAAACAGATATTAAGGACCTGACTCAGTTGTGGTTTTCAATAAACAATCAGATTGTTAGAATCATGAAATCTGTAGACAAAAATGCTTTAGATTATAAAATTATTTTAAGCGATGAATCTGTAATTGATTTAAGGTTTTTAATGACCGATTATGTAGAACATTTGGAACATCATATTAATCAAATAAAATCATAGAATTTATGTTTTTACGAGTGGCACGACATACGAATGATTTAGAGAAAATAGAGAATTTTTATGTCGATATACTCGGGTTTGAACGATTGGGCGGATTTGAAAATCATCATAATTATGATGGCGTCTTTATTGGAAAACCAGGCTTTGACTGGCATTTTGAGTTTACTCAATCTAAAGCCACGGCCCAGCATACATTTGATGAAGATGACGCAATGGTATTATATCCTAAAACTATTGCAGATTATGATAAATTAGTAAATAAATTAACGCAACAGAATATTGCAGTTATACCATCGCTGAATCCATTTTGGAATGAAAATGGAAAAATGATTCAGGATCCAGATGGTTATAGAATTGTAATATCACCTTTAAAAGCTGTAATTAGCGAAATTGAATAATGGAACAGGAAACTCATAAAAAAATATTATTTAAATATTATAGTGATTATCTAGATGAAGTAGTGTCTGAAACCATGTGGGCAGAAATTATAGATCTGGAAAAAGGACTTTTTAAATTGGATAATATTCCGTTCTTTGGACCTTTAATTGCTACTGATGACATTTTTTATGCAGAATATGACGAAACAGAAGAACGTTTTATGCATAGGAAAACGATCCAAAATTCTGGTAACTCGATTATTCAGGTTGCAGTTTTAGAAAAAGGTTTTGATAAAGAAATCATTCGGGAGAAATTAAAAGCGTTAAATTGTTTGTCTGAAGGATTAAATGAAACTTTTTTTGCGGCAGAAATCACCAAAGATATTGATTATTCTTTGGTAAGAAGCCTTCTGAACGAATACGAATCACAAGACATTATCGAATTTGCAGAACCTTGTCTTTCAGAAAAGCACCGAGCAGATTTATTAAAAAATTAAAAATTTGAATACATAAAAACATTGCTTTTTACTATATCCTTTTAATTTTGTAGGAAAAGTAAATATTGTAAAGTAGTGATATTTTTATGTGTCAAAACAATTTTGACGAATAAAAAACTAACCATAAGATTACGCATACGCATACCAAGCAACTTAACTTAAACTTAAAATAAATGAAAACTGTCAAAATTGCGGGTGTTCCGGAACACTTCAATTTGCCGTGGCATCTATGTATCGAAAACGGCGAATTTGAGGAAGAGAACATCGATTTACAATGGACAAATGTACCCGAGGGAACCGGGAAAATGTGTCAAATGCTTCGAGACGGAGAAACAGATCTTGCTGTTATTTTAACCGAAGGAATTTTAAAAGACATTGCAGCTGGAAATCCGAGCAAAATTGTTCAGGTTTATGTGCAATCTCCTTTAATTTGGGGAATTCACGTTGATGCAAAATCTGATTTTCAGACGTTGAAAGATCTTAAAAACAAAAAAGCAGCTATTTCCAGATTAGGATCGGGATCGCAATTAATGGCTTATGTAAATGCAAATGAGCAAGGCTGGGAAATGGATGATCTCGAATTTGAAATTGTAAATACAATAGATGGTGCTGTAGACGCTTTGACCAATAAAAAAGCCGATTATTTTATGTGGGAACGTTTTATGACTAAACCGCTTGTAGATAAAGGTGTTTTTAGAAGAATTGACGACTGCCCTACTCCTTGGCCTTCATTTATTATTGTAGGACGTGATGAGTTCTTAAAAAAGAATGCCAAAACGGTAGAGACGATTCTTAAAATAATCAACAAAACAACGGTTGATTTTAAAGAAATCCCAGAAATCGACAAAAAATTATCTGAACTGTTTAATCAAAAAGCAGAAGATATTAAAGAATGGTTGAAACTGACTCAGTGGTCACAGAAAAATTTGACAGAAAAATCTTTTAATAAAATTCAAAATCAATTATTTGATCTGGGAATTATTGATAAAAAAAGTATTTTTGTAGAAACAGTAAAAGCTTTGTAAATACTGCTTTTTGATTCGTATGATGAAATTCCCTAAAATTGACTTACCGCATTTAAAATCCAAACTACAGGTGAAATCGCCGTGGGATAGGATTATTATTTCGCTGTTGAGTCTTTTGATCACCATACCGATTTTCATCATACTGCATCAAAATTTGATCGATTTAGAGTGGGCATTCAATCTAGATCGTATATTTATCTTTATTTTTGTTTTTGCAACTGTGTTTTTTCTTCTGATGTATCTTAGAACAATTATTATTCTGTGCGTTGCAGTTTATTTGTTGATTCTATTTTACGGATCGGTAATTGGAAATTATGGTTTTAACGAAATCTCAGAAGATTACAATTCTATGATTTATACCATGTCAGATAATCCATATCCGCAGGATATTATTGTGGCAAAACTGCTTCCATTTCCTAATAAATCAAAGATTTTAAATGCTATTGAATATCAGAACCCTAAAGTGCGAAACTTTGCTATCATGGCAACTTCAAAGCATTTTAAAGGCATTAGAGGTTATTCAGATTATCGTACCATAATTCAGTGTTTTGCTGTTTTTAAAGAAATAAACGGCAGATGGAATTATGTAAACGATCCAAAAGACGGTGATTATATCGCAACCGCCAGTGAATCACTTGAGTATTTCTCAGGCGATTGTGATGATCACTCTATTTTGATGGCTGCAGCTGTGCGTTCTATTGGCGGAACTCCTCGCCTTATTCATACCAAAGGGCACATTTATCCTGAAATTTTAATTGGTTCGATGATCGATTTGGAAAAAGTCAATTATCTTATCAAAAACGTTCTTTTTGTAAAAGAAAGCTACGGCAAAAAACTCCACTACCACATAGACGAGCGCGGACAGGTCTGGATGAATCTGGATTATACCGCAACTTATCCTGGAGGTCCATTCATGTACGAGGAAATTTTAGGAGCTTTAACACTTAATTAGTAGCCTCTAAAAGTCAGTTTGTCCAATTAAGACGCTTTTAATAGTTAATTTGTAAAAGACTGGTTATCAGCAAAAGCACCGAAAACAAAGACTTTCTGTATTAAAAGCAATTCATTTTTAGAAGTAAAAAAAATCTTTATAAATATTTGATTACGAATATTTTAATGTTATTTTTTTTTGTAACTTTTTCCTGTTTAACTTTTAATCACAAAATCATGAAAAACTCAAAATTATTTACCCTCGTAATTGCCATTGCTGTCGTTGTATTAATTGTTTCATGTCATCGTAAAAGAGACAAGCTTGTGAATTCATGGAAAGTTAGTGCCGTAGAACCAAAAGAAACCGTTTCTGATTCTACAAAAAATGCAATTTTAACCAATGGGATGCTTACTTTTACTGAAGATGGGCATGTTACTGGATATTTGCTTCGTGAAATCACAGACGGAACTTACGCGTTAAGTCAAAAAGGTAAAAAACTTGTTATTAAAGACGAAGTTGGAACACCATATGTTTGTGAAAGCACGATCACAGATGATAAATTAATTTTAGATACCAAAGAAGCCAAACTAACATTTGATAAAATTTAGAATACAAATTACCTTGTAATTTGATACAAAAAACCATTCACTACAATTGTAAAGAATGGTTTTTTGATTTTTAAAACTAAAATAAATATCTTTGCACTACTTAAATAAGCACTCCTATATGTGAAAAATAATTTCTTTCAGGAAAATTGAGTAAGCGATCACGATTTTGTGATGGCTAGAATATTTATCTATAAAAGAAAGGAATTATGCTTATTCTTCAAAATATCTCTTATCAGCATGAGAATAAAGACATGCTGTTTCAAAACATTGGCTTTACGCTAAACCATCACGACAAAACCGCTTTGGTCGGAAATAATGGTGTCGGAAAATCAACCTTATTAAAAATTATTGCTGGCGAATTGCAACCCTTTTCAGGGCAAATCATTCAGGATTCTAAACCTTATTTTGTTCCGCAATTATTCGGTCAGTTTAATGACTTGACGATTGCTGAAGCTTTGCAAATAAAGGAAAAAATAGCTTCACTTAAAGAAATACTTGAAGGTGTAGTAACCGAAGAAAATCTTCAATTATTGGATGATGATTGGACAATTGAAGAACGCTGTAATGAAGCTCTCTCCTATTGGCAATTGCATGATCTGGATTTAAACCAGAAAATGGAAACTTTAAGTGGCGGACAGAAGACAAAAGTATTTCTGGCAGGAATTATGATTCATGAACCCGATTTGGTTTTATTGGACGAACCTAGTAATCATTTAGATTTTGCGGCAAGAACATTATTGTACGATTTTATAAAATCGACCTCAATCACGCTTTTAATTGTAAGCCACGACAGAACTTTGCTTAATATTCTGAATAAGACTTTAGAAATGACAAAAGATGAAATTTCGGTCTATGGTGGCGGTTATGACTTTTACAGCGAACAGAAAAAAGTAGAAAATAATGCTTTAGAACAAGACGTTCAGAGCAAAGAAAAGGCATTGAAAAAAGCCAAAGAAAAAGAACGAGAAAGTATCGAACGCCAAAACAAATTAGATTCGAGAGGAAAAAAGAAACAGGAAAAATCGGGTGTTGCCAGAATTATGATGAATACACTTCGAAATAAAGCCGAAAACAGCAGTTCAAAGATCAAGGATGTTCATGCTGAAAAAATAAGTGGTATTTCTGAAGATTTAAGGAACCTGCGTTCGTCGCTTCCCGCTATAGATCAAATGAAATTTGGTTTTAATAATACTTCTTTTCTTAAGGGAAAAACGCTTTTTAAAGCTTCAGAAATCAATTATAGTTATTGCGAGAAAGATCTTTGGAATGAAAATCTAAGTTTTGAAATTCTGTCTGGTGATCGCTTGGCAATAAAGGGATTAAATGGTTCTGGAAAAACTACTTTAATTAAAATTATTCTGGGCGAGTTGAATTCAACAAAAGGGCAAATTACTTCTTTAGCCAAAAAAGCAATTTACATCGATCAGGATTATTCTTTATTAAATCAAAACTTGAAAATTTATGAGCAAGCTCAGATTTTTAACGATTCTGGTTTGGAAGAACACGATATCAAAATGAGATTAAATCGTTTTTTATTTTCTAGAAATGATTGGAACAAACCTTGTAATGCGTTAAGCGGTGGCGAAAGAATGCGTTTAATGCTATGTTGTCTAACGATTAGCGATGAAGCACCAGAAATTATCATTCTAGATGAGCCAACAAACAATTTGGACATTCAAAATATCGAAATCCTTACTGCGGCTATCAATGAATACCAAGGCACTTTAATTGTGATTTCGCACGATCAGTCGTTTTTGGAACAAATTAATATCGGAAAAAGTATTTCACTTTAAAACGAAAACAATTAGCGCTAAGAATTATCTTGGCGTTTTTCTTTAGTATTAATTTGATATTCAAAATATTAAATTAAAATTTCCGTAAATTGCAGTAAAAACTGATGAAATTCAAATTGAACGTTTAATTAAAATTAAAAATTTTATGAAGCCAAAAAACAGAATTTTTCCCGTCCTACTTGCATTTACCTTATTAATAACCGAAACTGTTCTTCCTTGTACAAGAGTTGTTTACGAAGGTTTGAACGGAACAATTATTACAGCACGTTCAATGGATTGGCGCGGAGAAATTCCTGCCAATTTATGGATTTTTCCTCGCGGAATTGAAAGAGCTGGAGAAGCCGGAACGAGTTCTATTAAATGGAAATCCAAATATGGAAGCGTTATTACGAGTTCTTGGGATATTGCTTCTTCTGATGGAATGAACGAAAAAGGACTTGTAGGCAATCTTTTATGGCTTGTAGAATCGCAATATCCTGCATTTGAGAAAAATGGAAAAGTAAAAGGCTTGGCGGTTTCTTTATGGCTTCAATATGTTTTGGATAATTTTTCGACAGTTGCAGAAACGGTGTCGGCATTAGAAAAAAACGATTTTGTAATTACCTCTTCACATATTCCAGGAACCAATATTTTTGCTACAGTCCATTTATCTATTTCTGATTCTAGTGGAGACAATGCTATTTTTGAATATATAAATGGTAAACTGGTGATTCATCATGATAGAAAATATGTGGCAATGACCAATTCTCCAATTTTTGATCAGCAATTGGCAATCAATGCGTATTGGAAAGGAATTCCCGGCACGATTATGCTTCCTGGAACGAATCGCGCAGCAGATCGCTTTGTACGGGCTTCCTATTATATTGATGCAATTCCAAAGACAGATAATACAAGAACGGCGTTGGCTAGTGTTTTTGGTGTAATTCGAAATTGTTCTGTTCCTCTTGGGATTTCGTCTGAAACTGAGCCTAACATCTCATCTACGCGTTGGAGAACGGTAGCCGACCAGAAAAACTTGGTTTATTATTTTGACAACGTTTTAAATCCGAATGTAATTTGGGTCGAATTCAGTAAAATTGATTTTAGTGAAAAAGGAAAAATCAAGAAATTGAGTCTCGCTAATAATGAAAACTACGCAGGAGATTCTCTTCTAAACTTCAAAGAAACAAAACCTTTTCAGTTTGCTGGTTTAGATTAATCTAAATGAAAAGCATACGTAAAACCTTCAAATTGATAAGTTTGAAGGTTTTCTTTTTGAAAAAAAGCTAAAAAAAATATTGCGCAGTCAAATGACTTCATTATATTTGCAGTCAAATAACTGCGTAATGGAAATTAGAAGAGACGTTTTTCAAGCAATAGCCGATCCTACTCGAAGAGCTATATTAAGTTTAGTTGCCATTCAGGCTATGACTCCCGGGGCAATTGCCGAGAATTTTAATTCGTCAAGACAGACGATTTCAAAGCATATTCAAATTCTAAACGAATGCGAATTATTGCATCAGACACAAAACGGAAGAGAAATTTATTATCATTTAAATCCTGAAAAAATGAAAGAAATTGACAAATTCATCGAACCTTTTAGAAAAATGTGGGATGATCGTTTTAATAAGTTAGAATCAATTATGAAAAACTACAAAAAATAAAACCATGGAAAAGAAAACCAAAATTCATGCTGAAGACGACAGGCATGACCTTGTGATTACAAGAGAATTTGATTTGCCTGTAGAATTATTATTTAAAGCTTATGAAGATCCTGAAATTGTAGCACAATGGATGGGAACAAAAGTTTTGAGACTCGAAAATAAAAAATATGGTGGCTGGGAGTTTGAGACAAGCGATGCTAATGGAAATGTAGTTTTTAAAGCCAATGGTGTTATTCATGATTTTGTTCCCAACCAAAAGATAGTGCGCACTTTTGAGATGGAAAATATCAATTTTGCGCCTCAGTTGGAGTTTCTTGAATTCGAAAAACTAACAGATGACACGAGTAAATTAACAATGCAGATTATTTACAAATCAATCGAACATAGAGTGACGCAATTGAAACTGCCTTTTGCTCAAGGTTTGAACATGGCACATAATAGACTAGAAGAAATTGTAACTAAAATAAAATAATTATGACAAAACGTAATAGAATTATTTATTGGATTGCTACACTTTGGCTGGCTTTAGGAATGACGGCTACCGGTATTGTACAACTTATACCAATGAAAGAAGAGGCAGAAATGATACAACGTTTAGGCTATCCTCTATATTTTTTAACGCTTTTAGGAGTTTGGAAACTTTTGGGCGTTATCGCAATTTTGATTCCTAAATTTGGTGTATTGAAAGAATGGGCATATGCAGGCTTCTTTTTTGCAATGTCTGGAGCTGTAGTGTCGCATTTGGCTATAAAAGATGAGGCTTCAACACTTTTTGGACCTGTATTATTAATTGTTTTAACTGTAGTTTCTTGGTATTTCAGACCAGAAAATAGAAAATGCAGTTCTAACTAAAAAACTCAAATCATGAAAAAGCAATTAACAGCAAATGAACAAGAAGAACTTTTAAGCATTCTTGAAAAACGTTTTGAGAAGAATAAAAGCCAACATGAAAATCTGGATTGGGCAAAAATAGAAGCAAAATTAAAAGCTAGTCCATTAAAATTGTGGTCTCTTGACGAAATGGAAAGAACGGAAGGCGAACCAGATGTTGTGGGTTATGATGAAAAAACAGATGAATATCTTTTTGTAGACTGTTCGGCTGAGAGTCCTAAAGGTCGCAGAAGCATTTGTTACGATCATGAGGCGCTAGAAAAAAGAAAAGAACACAAACCCGCCGACAGCGCTATCAATATGGCACAAGAAATGGGAATTGAAATTTTAAACGAAGAACAATATAAAGAACTGCAAAAGCTAGGAAAATTTGATACTAAAACTTCGAGCTGGATTTTAACTCCGCCAGAAATACGAAAATTGGGAGGTGCAATATTCTCCGATTTCAGATATAATACTGTTTTTGTATATCATAATGGAGCCGATTCTTATTATGCCGCGAGAGGCTTTCGCGGTTTATTGAGAGTTTAAAAATTAAAGACCTTCAAGTACTTTTGAAGGTCTTTTTTTATTCTCTTAAAATCTTTTCCATTTTTTTGCCTTTGGCGATTTCATCAATCAATTTATCTAGATATCGCATTTTTTGAATTAATGGATCTTCAATCTCCTCTACTCGATATCCGCAGATGACTCCAGTAATTTTGGATGCATTCGGATTGATTTCTGGAGCTTCAGCAAAGAAGGTTTGAAAATCTACCTTCTTTTCAATTTGTACTTTAATTTGATCGTCACTATATCCTGTAAGCCATTTGATTACGATATCTAACTCTTCTTTGGTTCTCCCCTTTTTTTCGACTTTTTGAATGTATAAAGGATATACGCTAGAAAATAGTATTTTGTAAATTCTTTCTGTTTTCATAATGCTATGTTTTAGGATAAAAGCTTTGTTGTAAAGATAAATCAAAAGAATAAAAAAGGAAAACGCAATGAATATTTTTAATACCTTAGACTTAAAAATGACATTGATAAACAATCTTAAATAACTATTTATATGGAAAATAATTCAAATGAAATTACTCCAAAAGTCACTGGAATTGGTGGAATTTTCTTTTTTCTTGACAATCCGAAAGAAACAAAAGATTGGTATGCTAAAAATTTAGGATTGGAAATAAACGATTGGGGTTCTGCAAGTTTTGAATCTCGAAATCTTGAAAATCCAGAGCAAATTGAATCGACACAATGGTGCCCTTTTAAGAAAGGGGATGCCTATTTTTCTCCATCTAAGAAAGATTTTATGGTTAATTACCGTGTTCAAAACATTGAAGGGCTTGTAACGCAATTAAAAGCAAACGGTGTTACTGTTCTTGATGACATCGAAGCGTATGATTACGGAAAATTTGTTCATATAATGGACACAGAAGGCAATAAAATTGAACTTTGGGAACCTTAATTGAGTTGTGAGTTATGAATTATGAGTTAGAAGTTATTCCCAAAGCTGGAAAATAATATGTTTAATACATTAGTTAAAATAAACTGTCATTCAAAAAATAGGTTTTTAAAACTGATTGCTGGCAATTTATTAGAGAAATTATATTGCTGTGAAATCAATTGCGCTGAAATGGACAAGAGTGTTTTGTTTGCGCATCACGGACGCGGGTGTACAATTGTTGCTTCTAAAATTTGCGAAAATGTAGTAATTTTTCAAAACGTTTCTATCGGAGCCAATTTGAAGTATAATAAAATTAGTAAAGAATGGGAAAATGTTGGAAACCCTATTATTGCTAAAAATGTTGTAATTGCCGATGGAGCTAAAATTTTGGGTCCAGTGGTAATTGGAGAAAATTCTGTTATTGGCGCTGGATCTATTATCACAAAAGATATTCCGCCCAATAGTATAGCTTTTGGAGTAAATAAGTTTAAACCAAAAGACATGAATTACGATTTTATATTCAACCCAAATGTGATACATCCAAGTAAGATAATTGAAGCGAATAAAAATTTAGTTAACGAATTTAATAAACAGAATAAATCTGTTTAAAAACACAAAAGCTCCATTATTTCTAAAGGAGCTTTTGTGTTATGTTTTTTCTTAATTCCAAATCTCATTCATTTCTGTCAAGATGATGGGCTTTCCTTCAGTTACAACAATGGTATGTTCGTGTTGTGCCATGAATCCGCCTTTATTTCCAACCATTGTCCAACCATCTTTTAGGGTTTCAGCATATGTAGAAGCGGTAGAAATAAACGTTTCAATTGCTACAACAGAATTCTTCTTAAATCTTGTTTGATTAAAACGATCTCTGTAATTCGCAATTTCATGCGGCGCTTCATGAAGACTTCTGCCTACTCCATGTCCAGTTAGGTTTTTAATTACTTTGTAACCGCGTTTTTTGGCTTCGGTTTCAATTAAAAAACCAATATCAGAAATACGAACGCCACCTTTTATATTGTGAATCGCTTTATGTAAAATATCTTTAGAAGCATCGACGAGTTTTTGATGCTCGTTTACATCTGAACCAATTACAAAAGAACCTCCATTATCTGACCAAAATCCGTCTAATTCTGCAGAAACATCGATATTGATTAAATCGCCTTCTTGTAAAATTCTTTTTTCAGACGGAATTCCATGGCAAAATTCGTTATCAACACTAATACAAGTCCAACCAGGAAATCCATACGTTAGATAAGGCGCAGATTTCGCTCCTAAATCATTTAAAATTTGTCCGCCGTAATCGTCTAATTCTTTTGTAGATATTCCAGGTCTGGCAAATTTTCTCATTTCTTTTAAAGTAAAAGCTACAGCCTCACTTATTTTTTTCATTCCTGCTAATTCTGCTTCAGTTGTAATGGACATTGTTTTGCTTCTTAAAAATTAATAACGGGTTAAATTTACTACTTTTCTCTAGAACGAATCGTTATTATAATGCTAAAACCTTCCAAAATCAATGACTTTGGAAGGTTTTCTTATTTTACCAAGGACTTTCTTCACTTTCGTCTTCAATATCATTACTGAAGAATTTTCCTGTTGGTCCATTTTCATCTAACAAAGTGTGTTTTATTATAAAACTAGCGGCGCTTTCTACACTTCCTGATCCGCTATGATGATTGAAATCGGTTGCGGTATAGCCTGGATCAATTGAGTTTACTTTGAATGGCAGTTCTTTTAATTCATGAGCTAAAGTAACTGTAAAGGCATTTAAAGCAGTTTTGGAAGAAACGTATGAAATTGCCTTTATTGCATAATATTTCCAAGTTGGATCGCTGTGCAAAGTCAGAGAACCAAGTCCAGATGTTATGTTACTGATTCTCGGACTGTCTGATTTTTTCAATAATTCAAGAAAAGTCTGTGTAACGGTTATGACTCCGAAGAAATTCGTATCAAAAACCTTCTGAATGTTTTTGATAGAAGTCGTAGAAGGATCTTGCGGAATATCGCCTAGAATTCCAGCGTTATTGATCAGGATATCCAATTTGCCTTTTTCTTTTTCAATGCTATTTTTTGCTGCTAAAACACTTTCTGCATTTGTGACATCAATTTGAATAGCTTGAATGTTTTGAAATCCTTTTTCATGCAATTCTTTTACTACTTCTTCTCCTTTTGCAAGATCACGCGTTCCTAAATAAACAAATAATCCTTTCTTGGAGAGCTGTTTAGCAGTTTCTAAACCAATGCTTCTATTTGCGCCTGTAATTAATGCTATTTTCATTTTTTTATGTTTTAAAATTATCTGAGGCAAAATTGCATGGATAAAAAATAAAAACATTTGCCATATGACAAAAAGCGATTTTTAACGGATGTTTTTTCTAATCCTGCTCAAGGAAGATTGTGTTATTCCGAGATAAGAAGCGAGATACGAAAGCGGAACTCTATTGATTACTTTTGGAAACATTTTCATAAATGACAAATAACGAGTTGTAGCATCTTCTGAAACCAACGGACTTCTTCTAGCCACTTTTTGAATTAATGCTTTCGAAATGATTTTATGCACAATCGTGTCCCAACCTACAATGGTATCTAGCAATTCCTGCCAATCGGCTTTAGAAAATACGATAACTTTACAGTCTGTAACCGCTTGGACATAAGCAGATGAGCAAATATTATTATCAAAACTTTCTAAGTCTACAACTAGATTATTTTCGTCAATAAAATATTTTGTGATCTCCTCGCCTTTATTGTTGTAGTAACAAACGCGCATTATTCCGTCAACGATAAATCCAACTTCTGCGGCTATTTTTCCAGCTTCAGAAAAATATTCCTCTTTTTTGATTTCTTTTTCTTTGGCTTTCGTCAAAATCAAATCAATCTGCTGCTGATTCAAATTGCCAAACTGCAATATATAATTAACTAATTCTTTCATGCACGAAAGTTAAGTATAAGTTTTTATTGAGAATTTGCCATATGGCAAAAAGGATTAAACTTTCTGAGTATTCTTATAAACATTTGGATTGTAAAGTTCCATGTAAACTTCTGGGTTAGGAACATTCTGGAAACCATATTTTTTATAAAGCCATTCTGCAGTAGAAGTCAGTAAAATCCATCGTCTCAAGCCTTGTAAATTAGGATGCGACATAATGCAGTCCATCATTTCTTTAGAAAGTCCTTTTCCGCGATAATCATCCAAAACATAAACATCTCCTAAATAGGCAATAGTAGAAAAATCGGATATAATTCTAGCAAAACCAATTTGTTTTTCTCCATGAAAAAGCCCAAAATTAAGGGAATTATCTATTGAAACTTTTACTTTTTCTAACGGAATATTATCGCTCCATCCAGAATCTTTAGACAAAAAATCATGTATTGCAGTAATGTCGAGTTTAGATTTGTCTGTGGTAATAAGAAACTCTCCAAATGTGTATTCTATTGTTTGCATTATTTAGAATTAAGATGTTTTTTGATTAAAATTTACATTCCTGGCCAATATAGAAAATTAAATTTATGCCCGTCTGGATCTGAAAAACCAAAAGTATAACCGACTTCAAAATTTTCAGGCTCAGAAAAAACAGTTCCCTTTATTTCTTTTATTTTCTGATGCCAAAGATCCACTTCTTCTACACTATTTGCAGACAAAGAAAATATAATTTCATTATCTACATTCGTTTTGGAGAGTTTTCCTCTTAAAGCATTTTCTAGTCTTTTTGGCGCGAAAAAATTAATTACAAAATCATTTTCTCCAAAAACAAAACTAACTAATTCCTTTGTCTCTTCTCCGTTTTGCTTAAAACCAAGAGCAGTATAAAATTGAATTGTTTTCTGTATATCGCTCGAAACCAAGTTGGCCCATATCATTTTAGTTTTCATAAACTTAAGTTTTTATTAATAACTAAATTAATCAATTAATTTGGTAAACACTTGGTTTAATTCTATTTATGAACCTTAAAAAGCAATTCCAAACTGAAAGCCTACCGTAAAACTAGCAGGATGATCATTTCCAAAACGAACGGGCAATGGCACAGCAACGTAGTAACTGCAGATTGTATTTTTTATAATTGTTTTATTAAAAACTGGAGTAAAACCATATCTGCCACCACTTTCAAATGCTGCTCTTCCGGCAAATGTGTAGCCTTTTCCTAAAGCGACCAAAACACCTGGATGAAATAACAAATTGGTTACTTTGCTCGTTCCTTGATCCTCTTTTATGTTGGGAACGACTTCAAATGAGAATCCGATTTTTTCGTTTTTCCAGATATTTATTCCGGTAGGAAAACCAACAGCGTAATAATCTCTAAAATTTACAGTAGTTTCATCTTCATTAATCGTAACTATTGGATGCATAATACCA
Source organism: Flavobacterium sp. LK-23 (assembly GCF_058135255.1). NCBI lineage: Bacteria > Pseudomonadati > Bacteroidota > Flavobacteriia > Flavobacteriales > Flavobacteriaceae > Flavobacterium > Flavobacterium sp. LK-23. Next base: position 55,490 of record NZ_JBYUVT010000012.1, on the reverse strand, counting down.
AAATATCCCACTATTTTAGGATATGTAGTTTGAGAAAAAGACGTAAAACCAATAAGTAGTGCTGTAAAAAATAAAATCCTTTTAAATGACATTGTTTCTAGTTTTTGATTGGATAAACAAAGCTATAAGCATTCGTTTTCAAAAAATAGAACCCAATTTACCTTTTGTATCTGGTTTACTTTTTTGTTTTTTTTCTGTAAGAAGAAGGATTTTTTCCTGTGTGAAGTTTGAAAATTCTCGTAAAATGACTTTGATCTGAAAAGCCCGTTATATAAGCTATTTCTGTTAAAGTACTCGAGGAATTTTCGATGAGATGAATTGCTTTTTCAATACGAAGTTTTCTAACATATTCGCCAAAATTCAAATCTTCAAAATGCTTTGAAAATTCTCTGGACAAATACGACGGATTCAAATCTAATTCGCTCGAAATTTTCTTTAAATCAAAGGTAAACTGAGTATCAATCTGATCTTGAATTATATTTTTTAAATCCTTTACCCAAGATGGCGTCTTGCCCGATGTTTTTTTGTCATTCAAAAACTTATTATACACTTCATGCAATAGTTTTTCGAATGGACTATTCTGCAAATGATTTTGCTGATGTAAATGTGTTGCCCAACTGTATAAGGCATCATACAAAAGCATTCCTTTTTCTAATAGCTCGTAATCATCGGTAATATTATAAGCCAATCCAGCAGAAATGGCCCAAAGTCCCGCAGATTCTTTAGCAATTTCATGTCTATCGGTATCAGCTCCGCGTACAATTCCTGCAATAATCTTAATTGCTGGATCTTTAATTTCATATTTTTTGACTATATAATCAAAAGTGCTTTCTTCATTATAATGAGTAAACTCAACATCTGGAATATCAAACGGAATGGCGCCAAGTTCCTTTGCCTTGGTTATAACGTCATTAAAAGGAACATAAATAAATTCAGATTCAAGATCGACAAATTTTCGAATCAGCCACGGACAGGCAATTCGATCTATTTTGGGCCTTTCTCTGGTAATCCATTTCATTTTGAAATACTATTTGAAGAATGTTTTTTAAATTTTAGCTAAACTACATTATATTTTAGGATTTTTCAAAAACCTGATTTTAAATTTAATAGATCGTTTATTTAAGTTAAGTAATTTATTTCAATCGCTAAGTGATGATTTTTCCTATATTAGCTTCAAAAAAATCTTTTTACCTTAAAAGAGAAAGGATTTCAGTCAATCGATTTATTATAAAACATGAAAAGTATATTTCTTGTATTTGCCTTGATTTTAGGTGCTTTTAGTGGATATTCTCAACAAAAGAAAATAAGAAAAACGGTAGAGGTTCCTGTTTCTTATAGTAATACCGCTAAAGAAAGCCAGCGAATAGCAAAAATAAAACTTAAAGGACATGTCTATGATGTTTACCAAAATAACATGAATACTTTAATGTCTGAACAAACTCCAAATGATGTATTGATTGAATACGATTTTACATTCGGGAATACTAAATCTACTGTAGCAAATATTCAAAAATATGCGACCATAAAAGGTAAGATTGCCAGAGAGGGATTTTATAAAGTAAAAGGAGATACTTTAATTCTTACGGTTAATTACTACGATCCCTATCATGGTGGCGCAGTAATTGAAAGTTATGTTCCAGATAAAAAAGGCTGGTTAAAAGAGGTTAAAAGTGAAATGAAACCTATAGATACAGATACTGTTTCTGAAAAATATATTAAGACCGAAATGATGGCCGCTCCTTATTTAGGGCACTAGTAAAATTATTGAATATGAAATTCTTAAGACCATTTAGCTCATTATTTGCTTTGATCGTTACAGGATGCGTTGGAAACATGAATCCGACAGGCGGAAATTCAACTCCAAACTATCCCTATTTCATTACTACTGAACCTTTAATTGTAAAAAAAGTTCCAGTTCCAATAGGATCAAAGTTGGTTTACGAAGAGCAGTTTTTAAAAGAAGGAAAGCAAGATCATAAACTCAAAGAAGACAAACTGACTACGATAGAATTCCCTGAGGGAAAAGAACTAATTTGGGGCGGCGTTCCTGTAAAATCGATTTATAAATTCTTTAATTCAGAAATGCGCGGTTATACTGTTACCGCTGATTTTAGCAAATTGAGCGAGGATCAAAAAACTAAATTCTCAGAACTTTGGCAAAGTTGCAATGACGGTTTAGGAATAACAATTAAGAACACTGATGATTGGTCTTTTAATAAAGAAAATATAGCTGATGTACAAAGTTGCAGTGTTATTTATCAGCGTTATTTTAAAGACGATTCCAGACAGCAGTCTTTTTTAAATGAAATGTACGCCGAATTGCAGAAAATTAATTCAAAATAAACATACCATACCCATATGATCTTAGCCTTTGATACCTATTATTTTGACCAAAAAGCAAAAACAATCTGCCTTGAATTCGCAGAATGGAATGAAGATAAGAACTTCAAAGTTCATTCAGAAATAATAGATAACGTAGAAGAATATATACCCGGAGAATTCTACAAAAGAGAATTGCCTTGTATCCTGAGCTTATTAAAACAAATAGATTTGTCGACTATAGAGGTTATAGTAGTGGATGGTTTTGTTTATTTAAACGATGAAAACAAATACGGTCTAGGCGGTTATTTATACGAGAAACTGAATAAACAAATTCCGATTATTGGTGTTGCCAAAACGAATTTTGCTTCTATAGAAAAGAATAAAAAAGCACTATATAGAGGCGAAAGCAAGAAACCTCTATACATAACTTCTATCGGAATTGATTTGGATGAAGCCTACAAAAAAGTGGAAAGCATGGCCGGCGAGTTTAGATTTCCAACTTTGCTGAAAGAATTGGATAGATTGAGTAAGGAATAATAAAAAACTCCTCAAGAAATTGAGGAGTTTTTCTATTATAACACTTGATTCGAACTCAAAAATTGATGATATTCATTAATTTTAAGTTTCAATCGGTTGGCTAAATATTCGTTTCCGTCTTTTAGCTCATGGTGTAAAATTTCGGCTTCGGCAATGTATTTTAGTTTTTTATCATCATTCCAATAAAAAGGCGGTTCGTATAGATTTGAAATTCTGTCGGCCATTTTAACCGCCCAAACTTCTATGGGCTGTTGTTTGATTCTTCTTAAGCTGTCCATCATTTTTTCTGAAGAATCTTCAATTTTATCATCTTTAGTTAAAGCAAGAACTCCAGATGCAACCTGACCGCCAAATAAGTCAACTACTTTTTCATATTTCATTTCAGTATCTTCAATTGTATCATGAAGCATAGCGCATTTAATTGCCAGATCAACATTCATGTTTTCAGTAAATCGAGCAGCATTTATAATCTCAAAAACAACACCTCCTATATGATTGAGACATTCAACTTGTTCGTCCTCATTAAATCCGCCATATTTTTGTCCGTTATGAAGTTTTGAAACCAGCTTCCAAATATTCTGAATTTCATCTATTGACCAGTCTTTTTGCTCTTTCATTTGTATTGTCTATTGTAGTTTTTTATATTGATGTAATGTATTGCTTTTTCTAAAGATCTGCAATCGTTTAAAGTTTAAAATTAAATTAACGAGGTTTTATTTATATATTAGCATTGAAAATTAAGAAAAATTAAATCTGTTTTAATGGCCGAAACTATTATAGAAAACTTAAAAATTTTATCGGAAAATTTCAAACACAAATTTGACACTTTTACAAACTCAGTCATTTTGGTAAATGAAATGAATAAAATTAGAGTTCAGCTTGAAGATGAAGCCAATTTTAGAATTACGTATAATCTTTGTTTCGACGAAAAAACCATTTTAATACCAAAAGTAGCTGTTTATCAGTTTTGTTTGGATTTGTTCAAAAGACAAAATGATAGTCTTGAAGTGATTTATAGAATTGGAAAACAAATTGATATTGACGAATGCTTTAAAATTGAAAAAGAAGAATTTCTGAATATAATTAATGCCATTAAAAAAGAACGGGACTATAATTATAGACTTAAATATTTATTTTTAGAATGTATCCGATTTGAAATAACATATTTTAATAGCTTGCTGATTGTAGAAGATAAAAAGAAAGAATATTATTCTAACGTGTTTAATTTTAGAAAAATATAAACCAATCTTAAAGAAACATATGAAACTAAAGTTTATTCTTCTATTTGCTTTGATTTATATCCAAAATCCCGTTTTTGGACAAAATAACTTCTCAGACAATCCTTTAGATGCTGTTTTTGAAACAAAAGATTCGGAGAATTTCTGGATCGCTTTCGATAAAATGGACAAATCAAAAGAAAATCCATTTATTGAATATATGCAGAAAGGTTCTCCTGGTGTTAAAGCTTTTACTGAAAATAGAATAATTAATGCCGATTCTCTTTTTAAAGTGGTAAAAAAAAGGAAAGCAGATTATGAACTTACAAGAAATGTTTTAAATGATCTTGCTTCTAAAGAAAAGCGCGTAAGAGCCATTTATAGCGCATTAAAATATTGGTATCCAAAGGCAAAATTCCCTCCTATTTATTTTGTTTACGGAAGATTTAATTCAGGTGGAACTTCTGCTCCAGAAGGAGTTATTGTTGGAACCGAAATGCTTCAAAATCTAGATGGAATTTCTGGCTTAATTGCTCACGAACTCATACACTATCAGCAAAATATAACCGGTAAAGATATGCTTTTGAAATGGTGTCTGATGGAAGGTGGCGCAGATTTTATTGGTGAACTTATTTCAGGAGAATCAATTAATTCGTTTTCTTATAAATATGGAGCGCAGCATAAAGATAAATTGTGTGAAGAATTTGTATCAAGGTTAAAAAATACAGACTATCTAGATTGGCTGTATGGAACGACCAAAAAAGATGATAGACCAAATGATTTAGGATATTGGATGGGCTATAAAATAATAGAATCTTATTTCAATAAACAAAAAGACAAACAAAAAGCAATTGACGAAATTCTGAATATAAAAGATTCATTGCTATTCTTGCAGCAAAGCGGTTTTCTAGATGTTTATATCGAAAAGTATCAAAAATCTAAAAAAGAAAGTTTTGATGCGTTTTTTAAATAACGAAACTCTAACAAAGCACTATTATTCTCTTTAAACTAAAATAAATTAATATATATCTATCTCAAAAAATCGCATAATGGCTATGGCTGCAATAAAAATTCCAATAAGAATATAATTGATCTTCTGCGGAATTTTTGCCAAACCATTTAATAGTAGCATAAAACCTAAAAAGAGCGCAAATAGGCCTTGTCGAATTTTATACAGCTCTCGATTATGAGAAGAAGTAATTGATTATGCTTTACCAAAATATAAAGTATCAATGGATGATTTCTTTTCAAAACAAATAAAAGCACAAAGTCTTTTATATTTGGCAATTATATAATCTTTAACCTAGTCGTATTGAAAAAAATCATTAAAAAAGGAATTATTTTTTTTGCAGGCATTTTAGTCTTAGGTCTTATCTATAGCTTTTCTTTAAAAAGTTATGATACCTATTCTGGAAAGGAAACTTTACAATATTGGAAGAAAAACGAACAACTATTTGAATCGGTAAATCAGAAAGAGAGTTTATCATTTAAAAATTTAGATCCTTATTTGCTACAAAACCATCTTTTTTTGTTTGGAGAATTTCATGGTATAAAAGAGACAATAAAAAACGATGTAAATCTTATTAAATATTTAAATCGAAAAGTTGGCATGAAAGCACATTTCGCTGAAATTGATTTTAGTCAAGCGTATTTTCTAAACCACTATTTAGAATCTGGAGATGAAAAATTAATAGATCATGTTTTAGATACATGGATAATTTATCACGGTCACAATAATAAAGACTACAAAAGGAAATGGATAGAAATTTACAAGTTAAATCAATCTAATTTGCCAAATTTAAAAATTCATGTTTACGGAATTGATAAAATCCAGAACCTAAAACTAACTCAAGAGCATTTAAGGATTTTATTGAAGAAAGTAAATTTTTCGGTAGATTTTCCAGAGGAAGATTTGTTGTTTATTAATTGGGCAAAAGAACAATTGCCAAAATTGCTTTTAGATTCCCAAGAATCAAATGATGATACAGTTAGAGATATTTTATTTATTCAGAAAAACTTAGCCGATTACAATTCTGTTTCTAGAGAAAATATTATGTATTCTAATTTTAAGAGCTTATACAAAAGATACAATCTTAAAAATGAGAAAGTTTACGGCTATTTTGGAGAAGCTCACGTTTTGCAAAAGCAATTAGGTAAAAATAAAGATTTTGGTGTTTTAATAAAAGAAAATAAGGATTTAGGAAATAAAACATATACTATAATTTCAAGGTATTTAGACAGTCATATGTCTGCACCTTCTAAATTTTTACCTTTCTTTTTAAAGAGCGGAAAAGAGCATACAAAATTAGAAGTTACTTGCAATAATACCTTTCTTCTTTATCATAGTGGTATCAATGAGTTAGAAGAATTGACTGCTCTTAATACCAATACTTTTTTTGATTTAAATGAAGAAAACTCTCCTTATAAACAGTCAAACAGATTGGTTAGGAGTTTTGGATTGTTAAGTATGATTTCTGGAATGAATATAGTAGATGAAACTTGCCCTACTACAGATTATGCTCAAGGTTTACTATTGATTAGGAATTCTGATTGGGCACAGCCAAATGATTGATTTTTAATTACTCTTAAATTTATTGATAGCGGAAGAAAGATTTAGCATAAAAAAAACTCCTTAATTTCTTAAGGAGTTTTTTTTATGTTTAAAGCTTACTTATCTTTCGTTAGTTTTTCTAGAGCTTTATCTTCTGGTTCCAGTCTTCTCCCAGATCATAAGCCAATGCTTCTTGTTTTATGCCTAGCATCTCTCTAAAACATTTAACGTTTCTCCCCTGATGAATTTTCTGTTCCATAAATGAGTACTTTTCTTAATTTTCAAAGATAGAAAAAAATGTCTCGTAAAAATATTCTTTTTGTCAGATATTATATCTTAAATGTAGAATAGTTTTTTATATTAGTGTAATTTTATTTTTCTTAATAATTGCTCTTAAATTGTTTATTGCGTAACGCATTCTTCCTAACGCTGTATTTATACTAATTTCTTTCTCTTCAGATATTTCTTTAAAACTCATATTACGATATAATCGCATTTCAACTATTTCTTTTTGATCGTCATTGAGTTCTTCTATGAGTTTTTTTAAATCAATTTGAATCTGGTTTGTAATTATTCTATTTTCAATATTTGGAGAATTATCAGATAGAATAGAAAAAATGGAAAATTCATCGGTATCTCTATGTATTGGCATTCGTTTTATTTTACGGAAATGATCCATAATCAAATTGTGAGAAATTCTCATAACCCAAGAAACGAATTTATCTTCTTCCTTGTAAGAGTTGCTTTTTAGTGTCTTAATTACTTTAATGAACGTATCTTGAAAAATATCATTTGCAATATCTGTATCCTTAATCTTCGAGTATATAAAAGCATATATTCGAGATTTATGTCTGTTGATTAATTTTGAGAATGCTTCTTCGTTGCCTTCTACGTATTTTTTTATCAATAAAGAGTCAGGTATATTCAATTCAGTCATAACATCAAATTTTTAATTTTTGGAGTTGCAAAATTAAAGATGAATTGAATGTATATTTTTGCCTATTAAGACTTTAAAGTATCAAAATAAGGTCTTTTTTTATATAATTCCAGTTTCCTCCAAAAATCATAAACTTAACATTCTAACTGTTCTTGCTATAGGGCTATTGTTTATATTAAAAAGGTTAATGTATTAACCTAAAATATTTTTTAAATTGCTTGAAATAGAAATCAATTTATTATTTACAGAAAATGAATAAAATAACAATACTACTGATACTAGTAACCGTACTTTTTTCCTGTAAGAAAGATATTAATTCAGGATTTGATACTGTTGATAAACAAACTTTAGATTCAGTAAAGAATACAGAAAAGAATAAAAAATCTAATAGTAATATTGATAAGAGCATTTATACTAAATATGTATACACTAATTCTAAAGACAAAAGTCTAATAGTACAAAATAGTCTGCCCAAAGGCGGAATAAAATATACTGATCCTAAAGGAAACGAATACATTTATGCTGTATTTTGGACTCGAATAATCAATGAAACAGATAATTCTATTGAATTGAAAATTAACTTTCCTATAGATTCTTATGAGATTCCTACTCTGCCTGGAAAATATTACAAAACATTGATTCCATCTGACACGATGACAATTCAGAAAATACCTTTGTTTAATTATGGTTTGATAAACTTAGAACCTTTTTTTGATAAGAATATTGATAAACCATCTTCATTAAATAGGACTATTAAACCAAAAGAATCAACTGCATTTTATGTTGTAGTGTTTCGTTTGATTGGAGGAGATAAATATGGTGTCTTGCGAACAGAACTTAGTTTAAAGGGACAAAATCTTTTTTATAAAATAAGAGATAAAGAAATTCTGTGCGGAAATATAGAAATAAAGTAAGCTACTAAAAAAGAAAAATCCTGTAAATCAAAAGACTTACAGGATTTTTGTTTCTTTGTGGGGAGAGCAGGATTCGAACCTGCGAAGTTCACACAGCAGATTTACAGTCTGCCCTCGTTGGCCGCTTGAGTATCTCCCCAAATCTGATTGCTAATTACAATTTATTGCATTCAGGAAATTCAAAAAAAAATCCTTAATTTCTTAAGGATATTTTTGTGGGCGATGAGGGGTTCGAACCCCCGACCCCCTCGGTGTAAACGAGGTGCTCTGAACCAGCTGAGCTAATCGCCCTATTTTACTAGGTTGCTATCGTTTGTGATTGCGAGTGCAAATATACAGCTAGATTTTATATTTCCAAGCCTTTTTTTGAAAAAAGTAAAAAAACATCAATAAAAATATCTAGAAAACTATTTTTCAGTGAATTAAAAAAGCAAAAAAATCTGCAATTTCTAAATTTAAGTTAAAAATTCAATGCTCGAAAGCTAATTCAGAATATTCTTTTTGTATTCATTTGCTATAGTCATACCTTTGTGTACCTTAATTGTATATTCAAATGGCAAGATTTCAAGAAAATGATTTACCTAAAGCTAAATTAAACTCTAACTCCCTTCAAAAAGCTCTCCGAATTTTTAAATACGCTAAAAACCACAAATGGAAATTCTTCCTAGGTTTGATTTTCTTATTTTTAACAAGCGCCACTGCCCTAGCCTTTCCTAAATTGATGGGAATGTTGGTCGATTGCGTTACGAATAAAGATCTTTCTAAAGCAAACGAAATTGCTCTTGGTTTAATGGTAATTCTTGGACTTCAGGCAATTTTCTCGTTTTTCAGAATTTCATTGTTTGTAAATTTTACCGAAAACTCTCTTTCTAATATTCGTTTTGCATTATATGAGAATCTGATAAAATTACCCATGTCGTTTTATTCTCAAAAACGTGTTGGAGAACTTAATAGTAGAATCAGTGCCGATATTTCGCAATTGCAAGATACTTTCAGCACCACTATTGCAGAGTTTCTGCGTCAGTTTATTTTAATTATTGGAGGTTTTGTAATTTTAGGAAGCATTAGTCCAAAATTAACCTTAATGATGCTGACAATTGTGCCTATTGTAGCAGTTGCTGCTGTGATCTTTGGAAGATTCATTCGTAAATACGGAAAAAAAACACAAGATAAAGTTGCCGAAAGCCAGGTTATAGTTGAAGAAACGCTGCAAGGAATTAGTAATGTAAAAGCATTTGCTAACGAATGGTACGAAATTCAGCGCTATAAAAACAAAATTAGAGAGATTGTAAAAATCGCTATTAAAGGTGGTCAATACAGAGGTTATTTTGCTTCGTTTATTATTCTTTGCCTTTTCGGATGCGTTGTTGCTGTTGTTTGGTACGGAATCACATTAACGATTAAAGGAGAAGTTGAAGGTGTGGGTGATTTAATCTCGTTTGTGTTATACACTACATTTATTGGTGCTTCTTTTGGTGGAATTGCAGAAATGTACGCACAAATTCAAAAAGCAGTTGGCGCAACAGAGCGTGTTTTTGAATTATTAGAAGAAACTCCAGAAGAAATCAATGCTAAGCCAAGGCTTTCGGCAGTTGAGAAAATAAAAGGAAATGTAGCTTTCAATAACGTTGCTTTTAGTTATCCTTCAAGAAAAGAAGTTCAGGTTTTAAAAGATGTGAATTTCAATGCTGAATTCGGCCAGAAAATAGCAATCGTTGGACCAAGTGGAGCCGGCAAATCTACTATTTCTTCGCTTTTATTGCGTTTTTACGATATAACTTCAGGAGAAATTTTAGTTGATGGAAAAAATATTTACGATTATGATTTAGAAAATCTTCGCGGCAATATGAGTATCGTCCCTCAAGATGTAATTTTATTTGGAGGAACTATTAGAGAAAATATCGCTTATGGAAATCCAAATGCCTCAGAAGAAGAAATTATAGCCGCCGCTAAACAAGCTAATGCTTTTAATTTTGTAGATGGTTTCCCTGAGAAATTTGAAACTTTGGTTGGAGAACGCGGAGTCAAGCTATCGGGAGGTCAGCGTCAGCGTATCGCAATTGCCAGAGCTTTGCTTAAAAACCCAAGCATTTTGATCTTAGACGAAGCCACTTCTTCTTTAGATAGTGAAAGTGAAAAACTAGTTCAAGAAGCTCTAGAAGTTTTAATGGAAGGAAGAACAAGTATTATTATTGCTCACAGGCTTTCTACCATTAGAAATGCAGACAAAATCTTAGTTTTAGATAACGGAAGAATTTCTGAAGAAGGAACACATCAGGAATTAATAAACCTAGAAAACGGAATTTATAAGAATCTAAGCAGCTTACAGTTTAGTAACTCTTAATTTAAAATTTCAGTTTTTATAATCCAGATTCCAATAAAAAAAGCTTCAATGAAAATTGAAGCTTTTTTATATAAACTGTAAACTATAAGCTGAGACTGAAAACTAAAAATTATTTCCCTTTTCTGCGTTTACGTTCTGCTTTAATCATAGATAATTCACGGCTAGTTTGACCAGCAACAGAAGTATTCTCTTCTGCACGACGAATCAAGTATGGCATAACATCTTTTACAGGTCCGAATGGTAAGTATTTCGCAACGTTATAGCCATTTTCTGCTAAATTGTAGCTAATGTTATCACTCATTCCGTATAATTGTCCGAACCAAATTCTAGAATCATTTTTTGCGATTCCTTTCTGCGCCATCATTTCCATTAATTTATAAGAGCTCAATTCATTGTGAGTTCCTGCAAAAATGGCCATTTTTTCAATATGCTCTAACATATATTGTACAGCACTATCATAATTGATATCTGTAGCTTCTTTAGAAACACAGATTGGAGAAACATAACCTTTTTCTTCGGCTCTTTTGTTTTCTTTTTCCATATAAGCGCCACGAACTAGTTTCATTCCGATATAAAAACCTTCAGATTTGGCAACTTCATGAAGTTTTTTCAAATAATCTAAACGATCCCAACGATACATTTGCAAAGTGTTAAATACAATCGCTTTTTCTTTATTGTATTTGCGCATCATATCGGTAACCAAATCATCAGCTGCATCTTGCATCCAGCTTTCTTCACCATCAATTAATAAGGCAACATCTTTCTTATGAGCTTCGCCGCATACTTTATCAAAACGGGCCACTACTCTATCCCATTCTGCTTGTTCTGCCGGATTAAGAGTTTGTTTTTCTCCTAATTTCTCATACAATTCAAAACGACCTAAACCTGTTGGTTTAAAAACTGCAAACGGAATTGCTAAACGTTCTTTAGCAAAATCAATAGTTCTTAAAGTCATTTCTAATGCAGCATCAAATTGCTCCTCTTCTTCTTTTCCTTCAACAGAATAATCTAAAACAGACGAAACGCCTTTTGTAAACATTTTATCTACAACAGTAAGACAGTCGTTTTCGTTTACACCACCACAAAAGTGATCAAAAACAGTTGCACGAATTAATCCTTCTACTGGTAAATGAGCTTTAATTGCAAAATTTGTTACAGCAGTTCCTATTCTTACTAGAGGCTCACTGTCAATCATTTTGAAAAGGAAATAAGCTCTATCAAGTTCTGTATCACTTTTCAGCGAAAACGCAACTTGTGTGTTATCGAATATTTTTTCCATTAAGTTTAGTTTTTGTGCAAAGATATAGAGTGTTTTGAATATTATTCACTAAATGGTATCATATTTTTCAATTTTAGCAATAAAAAAGAAATCAATTTTAGCTAAAGAATGCAATAGAATAATTATTTTCTAAATAAGTAAGAAATTACTTTGAATTTTTACTAATTTTGCAAAAAAATGAGTGTTATGAATGCAATTGATAAAATACTTAATGAAACAAAAAAAAAGCAAAGCACTTCAAGCTTTACTGTTCTAACAGTTATTATTTCATTACTCGCAATTGACTTTTTTCCTTATTTTAAAAGTTTAGAAATCATCAATCCTCAATTCCTTTATTTGTCATTGATAAATATGCTATTGGGCTTTTATTTTTATTCAGATAAAACTTCAATTACCGCATTGGCAATATTAAAAAAGAGTTTTCTTTTTAAACTTTATTTAGCTTTTGTATTTCTTTGCGGAATATCTCTTTTTGCCGCAAAAAACACATCTCTAGTTTATACTAAATTTACTGAAATAGTAATTGTTTTTTGCTTATTCATAAATCTCACTATTCTACTTAAAGACAAGCTAGATCTACTTTATAAAATTGCTATAATCGTAGGTATTAGCGCTTTCTTGCAGGCTTGGTTGCAATTATGCAATTTTATAATTATTCCGCGACATGCTTCCATAATAGATCTTTTGCATGCAATGAAAGGAAATACAGGAAATATAAATATACTTGCAGCAAGTCTTACAATCAAAGTTCCATTTTTATTGCTTGGAATAACTTATTACGATGGTTATAAAAAATGGTTCCTTCTCGTCGCATTATTTTCTGTAAGTGCAGTCATTTTTCTAACTGGTGCAAGGACTCCTTTAATAAATCTTTTTTTAATCTATACGGTCTATATCATTTATCTGCTTAAAGGATCTCTTAGCAAATCGAATTTCACAAGGATTATATACTTAATAATTCCTGTTTTAATAGCTGTATTATTTGTAAATTCAATTTTTGAAAAATCTAAAGACAAGGAACGATATGCATCGTTGGAGAACAGAGTTAGCCAGATTAATGCTGATGACGCTTCATCAAAAGCTAGATTAACATTTTGGGGTAATGCAATTAAAATGAGCGAAAAAAATCCAATTTTTGGAATTGGATTAGGTAATTATCAAGTCGAATCCATTCCTTATGAAAGGACTACTTCTAACGATTCAACTGTTTCTTTGCATGCCCATAATGACTTTCTTGAAATCTTGGCTGAAACAGGTATTTTTAATGGTTTAATTTACCTTTCTATATTTATTTATCTTTTAATTATTAATTTGAAAAAGATAATTAAGCCAAATAGCAACGAAAAGCAACTTATCGCAATCTTAACATTGATGTTGCTAATTGTTTACGGGATAGATTCTTTCTTTAATTTCCCGATGTACAGGCCTACAATGGCAATATTTTTTAATTTGATTTTAGCCTTGAGCTTGGTTAATACTGAAATAGATCAAATCGTGCCATCAAATAAAATTTCATTTAAAATTATAGCTTCAATTATAATTATAGTATCTCTACTAACAAGTTATTCTGCTTTTATAATTTATAAAGCCTCAAACTTAGAGTACTTAATTGCTAGTGACGATATAAACATGAACACAAAAGGTGTTCTTAGCGGAGATGAAGTAGTGAATAAAATGCCAGCGTATCCCAATACACTTAGTAGTTCAGAGTCATTTTATGAATATGCTGGAATTTATTATGTACGCGAGAAAAATTACGAAAAGGCACTTAACTGTTTTTCAAAAGCAAGTAAAATTAATGGTTATGCTGGACGTATTGAGTTTTACAAGCAAGTCATTTCTAAACATAAAGGAAATATTGATAGTGCTTATATTTATTCAAAACAAGCTTTTTATTTGCGTCCAAGAAATTATGACATATTTAATAATGCAATTAAATTTGCTATATCTCAAAGGGACACATTAGAAATAATAAAACAGAACAAGTTGTTTTCACAATACAGACCAATGCCTCAAACATGGGATATTGCAGCTCGCGGACTTCAATATTCAGGCTATAATTATCGAAATTTACTTAAGTTTATTGATGAAGGATTGAGTAAATTCCCTAAAGATAGTATCTTAACAATACAAAAAAATGAACTTTTAATTACAAGTTATCTAATTGGAGGCCAGAATTTTGAAAACAAATCGGATTTAAACAATGCTTTACATTCCTATGAAAAAGCATTAAAAATTGATCCTAGAAATGTGTACGTATCTCAAAATATAGGATTTAATTATTTAAAGCAAGGGCAAAATAAAAAAGCAATAAATGCTTTTCTTGAAGCATTAAAATCGCCTGGTTTAAATGACGGAAAGACAGAGTTTTTCTTAGGTATTTGTTATTTAAAAGAAAATGATAAAGCCAATGCTCTTAAGTATTTTAACTTAGCAAAAGAGAAAAATTATTCGGTTGCAAAACAATTAATGTCTAAAATTCAGAATACTGATGCTGAAGAAGCTGCATTTAAAAAGCGTAAAAATGATCTTTTAATCGCAGATTTAATTACAGAAGGACAAAAATTTGAAGAACAGAAAAAAATGGATGAAGCTCTTGAGTCTTACCAAAAAGCTTTAAAAATTGATCCCAAAAGTATTTACGCTGCACAAAATATTGGTTTCTACTATTTAAAAGCCGGCCAGTCAAAAAAAGCGATAAATTATCTTTTGAATGCTTTAAAGTATCCGGGCTTAAATGGCGGAAAAACAGAATATTTCCTTGCAATTTGTTATCTCCAAGAAAATGACAATAGTAATGCATGTAAGTATTTGCATATATCAAAAAGCAAAGGCTATCGTGATGCTGAAGCACTAATTGCTAGCAAATGCAATTAGCTATACAGGCGAAATTTTGAATTTAAGAAAGCTGCTAAATGATATAGGCTAATTTATTTTAAAACAAATTAGCCCAGAAGTTTGAATATTATTACGTTAAAAATGCCTTATTTTGCGCTTTCAATTAACAACAGAATTATGCAATCTATCCAAGCCAATAATTATCTCGTACATTTTAATGAGAATGCTTACGAAGCTTTAAATAAACATTTGAGAGAGAATAAATATTCTAACATATTTATAATCGTAGATGATCAGACCAATGAACATTGTTTACCTAAATTTATTCCTTTATTAGAGACAGATTTAGCGATCGAAATCATTGAATTTGAAGCTGGTGAAGCCAATAAAAACATTGAGACTTGTATCGAGATATGGAATATATTGACAGAACTTGGTGCTGATAGAAAATCGCTAGTTATTAATTTAGGAGGTGGCGTTGTTACAGACTTAGGTGGTTTTGTTGCTTCTACTTTCAAAAGAGGTGTAAATTTCATTAATATCCCTACTACATTATTATCTATGGTTGATGCTTCTGTTGGAGGAAAAACAGGTGTTGACTTAGGGAATCTTAAAAATCAGATTGGTGTTATCAATGTGCCTCAAATGGTTTTAATTGATACCCAGTATTTGGAAACTTTACCACAAAGCGAAATGCGTTCTGGTTTGGCAGAAATGCTAAAACACGGGTTAATTTATGATGCGCCGTACTGGAGACAATTTTCAGATTTGAAATCCATTGTTTTTGATGAATTAGATCAATTGATTTATCGTTCGGTTGAAATCAAGAATGAAATCGTTATTCAGGATCCAACAGAGAAAAACATCCGTAAAGCTTTAAACTTCGGACATACGTTAGGACATGCCATTGAAGGATATTTTCTAGAAAGTGAAGAAAAAACCACTTTACTACATGGAGAAGCCATTGCAGTTGGTATGATTTTGGAGAGTTATATTTCTCTTCAAAAAGGATTAATATCTGTAGAAGAATATAGAGAGATTAAAGCAGTGATTAAAGACATTTATGACGATGTAATTTTTGAAGAAAAAGATATCGATCCGATCTTAGAATTGCTAATTCACGACAAAAAAAATGAATACGGTTTAATTCAATTTGCATTGATTGAAGGAATCGGAAAAATAAAAATTAACCAATCCGTTGAAAATAAATTGATTCTAGAAGCGTTTGAGGATTATAAATCTTAAACTTTTTTTAATCAAAAGCATTGCATTTGGTATATATTATTTTTTACATTTGCCCCATGAAAACAAAGAATCAGCAAAGGCACTTTAGCTCTTACAGAAACAGACTCAATAGTTCTTTATTAAGAATGTTGAACCGTTTCTATAATAGTAAAAGCCCGTTTTGTTTTGATGTTTTCCAATGTACTAAAGCTGAGCATGAAAAACTGCCAATTATATTTGCCAATATTAGAGTTTGAATTTAAGATTAAGCCCCAGAAAGCCTAACATTAAGTAAAATTACAATCTCTAAACATTGACAAATAAATGAATACAAAATATTCTGATCTAATAAATCAAACATACTACTTTCCACAAGAGGAATTCAAACTAAACAAAGACAACCTATTGTTTCACAACATCGATTTGATGAAATTGGTTGAACAATATGGCACACCATTAAAGTTTACTTATCTGCCTCAGATTTCTGAAAATATTAACAAAGCAAAAGCTTGGTTCAGAAAATCAATGGAAAAGAATAAATA
Organism: Flavobacterium sp. LK-23; assembly: GCF_058135255.1. Classification (NCBI taxonomy): domain Bacteria; kingdom Pseudomonadati; phylum Bacteroidota; class Flavobacteriia; order Flavobacteriales; family Flavobacteriaceae; genus Flavobacterium; species Flavobacterium sp. LK-23. The sequence goes on along the minus strand of NZ_JBYUVT010000012.1, from coordinate 38,785 downwards.
CGAAGCAAAATATTACTATTGTTATTGTACAAAAAGCTCTCATTTTGAATACATTATGAATGAAGCTTTCAAGAATAACATTCACATCGAGACTTCATCTGCATTTGACGTGAATATTGTGGAGAATTTATTAGAAAATGGAAAAATCAATAAAAGTACTTATGTAATTTGCAATGGTTTTAAAAGAGATGAATATATTGCTAACATTGCAAGATTAATCAACAACGGACATAAGAACACTATTCCGATTATTGATAATTATGAAGAGTTAGATTTGCTTCAGGCAGAAATTAAAGGAAAATTCAAAATCGGAATCCGTATTGCTGCCGAAGAAGAACCTAAATTTGAGTTCTATACTTCTAGATTAGGTATTGGTTACAAAAACATAGTTTCTTTCTATAAAAAACAAATACAGGAAAATGATAAATTAGAGCTGAAAATGCTTCACTTTTTCATTAATACTGGTATAAACGATACTTCATATTACTGGAATGAGCTTGTAAAATGTATTAAAGTATACATTGCTCTTAAAAAAGAGTGCCCTACTCTAGACGGTTTGAACATTGGTGGTGGTTTTCCAATTAAAAACTCACTTGCCTTTGAATATGATTATCAATATATGATTGATGAAATTATCAATCAGATTAAAATTGCTTGTGATGAAGCCGAAGTTGATGTTCCAAATATTTTTACGGAATTTGGATCGTTTACTGTAGGTGAAAGCGGTGGTGCAATCTATCAGATTTTGTATCAAAAACAACAAAATGATAGAGAAAAATGGAATATGATTGATTCATCTTTTATTACCACTTTACCAGATACTTGGGCTATAAACAAACGTTTTATTATGCTGGCAGTAAATCGCTGGAATGATACTTACGAACGGGTTCTGTTAGGAGGTCTGACTTGTGATAGTGACGATTATTACAATTCTGAGCAAAACATGAACGCCATTTATTTGCCTAAATACAACAAAGAGAAGCCTTTGTATATTGGATTCTTTAATACTGGCGCTTATCAAGAAACAATTGGAGGATACGGAGGTCTACACCACTGTTTGATTCCGCAACCTAAACATATTTTAATTGATCGTGATGAAAATGGAATTCTGGCAACCGAAGTGTTCTCAGAACAACAAACTTCAGACGACGTTTTAAAGATTTTAGGATACAAAAAAAAGGTGTAAAAAAAAGGGCAGATTAAGTAATAATTTTTCTTAAAAAATTCTTAATTTGCATTAACATCCAAAAAGGTTAAAACTTTTTAATTCAAAAAAAAAAAACAAAAAAAATGAAAGGACCAATCAGTCAGTTTATTGAAAAACATTATTTGCATTTTAACTCTGCTTCATTAGTAGATGCTGCAAAAGCTTATGAGCAGCAATTAGCTGATGGTGCTAAAATGCTAGTAAGTATGGCTGGCGCAATGAGTACAGCAGAAATTGGTAAAATTTTTGCCGAAGTAATCAGACAAGACAAAGTGCATATTATTTCATGTACTGGAGCAAACTTAGAAGAAGACATCATGAATTTAGTAGCTCACTCTCACTACGAGAGAGTTCCTAACTATCGTGATCTAACACCAGAAGATGAGTGGGCTTTATTAGAAAGAGGATTAAACCGTGTTACAGACACTTGTATTCCTGAGCATGAAGCTTTCCGTCGTTTACAAAAACATATTTACAAAATTTGGAAAGACGCTGATGACAAAGGTGAGCGTTACTTCCCACATGAATTTATGTATAAAATGTTGTTGTCTGGCGTTTTAGAAGAATATTATGAAATTGATCTAAAAGATAGCTGGATGTATGCAGCTGCAGAGAAAAACTTACCGATTATCGTTCCAGGATGGGAAGATAGTACAATGGGTAATATCTTTGCTTCATACGTAATTAAAGGAGAACTAAAAGCATCTACCATGAAATCTGGAATTGAATACATGACTTTCCTTGCGGATTGGTATTCTAAAAACAGTTCAAACGGAATTGGATTCTTCCAAATCGGTGGTGGTATCGCAGGTGACTTCCCTATCTGTGTAGTGCCAATGCTATACCAAGATATGGAAATGCACGATGTTCCATTTTGGAGTTATTTCTGCCAAATTTCAGATTCAACAACTAGTTATGGTTCTTATTCTGGAGCAGTTCCAAATGAAAAAATCACTTGGGGTAAATTAGACATCAAAACCCCAAAATTTATTATTGAATCGGATGCTACAATCGTTGCGCCGTTAATTTTTGCATACTTATTAGATTTATAAGATAATTTATGAAAAGAGTTATAGTAGACTACGCCAAACTTACCAACGAAATTTTAAACCTTTTGGTTGAAAAATTTCCTGACGGTTATGATGATTCGGATGTTATCCGTTTTAGAAATGCTAAAAACGAATTGGTTGAAGCTGTAGAAGTTCGTACTGAAGATACAATTTACTTGGTAAAAATTAGTACTAAACTTGCTGACAGAATTGAAAACTACGATGAAGATGATGATTTAGATGTTGATGTAGATGCAATTGCGCCAGTTAAAGGTATTGATCTTGATGATGATATTAGCAATGACGATGACGAAGATGATGATAATCTTGACAAGCCAGATACTGACGGTGGTGACGATGATGACGATGATGATGACAAAGCAGATACTGATTATGACGAAGAAGACGAAGACGATGAAGATTAATTCATTTTCTTTTTAATAAAAAAAAGGAACTCTATTGGGAGTTCCTTTTTTTTATGACACACAAGAAATCAACAAAACCAATTTATATTTTTATTTTTATAGGATTATTTTTACATTTAAATCTTGAATAAAAAATATATGCCTATGACTTCAGAAATTCTACATACTACACTAAAAGAAAATTTTGGTTTCGAAAGATTCAGACCCAATCAAGAAACCATAATTAATACCATATTATCTGGACAAGATACCTTGGCAATTATGCCCACTGGAGGTGGAAAATCAATATGTTTTCAACTACCCGCTTTAATTCTACCAGGAATAACAGTTGTTATATCACCTTTGATTGCATTAATGAAAGATCAGGTTGATAGTTTAAAGACAAACGGAATTTCTGCTTGTTTTATTAATAGCAGCCAATCTTCTCAAGAGCAGCAATATTATATTGATAATTTAAAAACAAATCATTTTAAGTTAGTTTATATCGCCCCTGAAAGTCTTTCTTATTTGGATATGGCTTTCAATGAGTTGAACATTAGCTTAATAGCAATTGATGAAGCACATTGTATTTCGTCTTGGGGTCATGACTTTAGACCTGCTTATACTAATTTGGGTTATCTAAAAAGTCGCTTCCCCTCTACTCCAATTTTGGCCTTAACTGCGACTGCTGACAAAGCAACACGAACAGACATAACCAAGCAATTAAATCTTAAGAATCCAAAAACGTTTATCGCTTCTTTTGATAGAGCAAATTTGAGTCTAGAAGTTCGTCCTGCTTTGGATCGCGTTAAGCAAATCATTGATTTTATCGAAAACAAACCCAATGAATCTGGAATAATTTATTGCTTGAGTCGCAAAACTACAGAGGAACTTGCTGAAAAACTCAAAAAGAACGGAATTGAAGCTAAAGCATATCATGCAGGCTTAGATAATGAAACGCGTGCGAAAACTCAGGATCAATTTATTAATGACGATTGTCAAGTAGTTTGTGCTACTATTGCTTTCGGAATGGGAATTGACAAGTCAAATGTTCGATGGGTTATTCATTACAATCTTCCAAAAAATATAGAAGGATATTACCAAGAAATTGGGCGTGCGGGCCGAGATGGTTTGCCAGCTGAAACCGTTTTGTTTGAAAGTTACGCCGATGTAATTCAATTGCAGAAATTTGCATCTGAAGGATTGAACTCGGATATTCAGCTTGCAAAATTAGATCGTATGAAGCAATATGCCGATGCTGTAAGCTGTCGCAGAAAAATTCTGCTGTCTTATTTTGGCGAACTGGTAACTGAAAATTGCGGAAACTGCGATATTTGCAAAAATCCGCCAACTTTTTTCGATGGGACGATTCTCGCGCAAAAAGCCTTATCTGCAATTGTACGATTAAAAGAATCTGAACCTCTAGCTGTAATTGTCGATTTTTTGAGAGGCTCTAGAAACGCGTATATCTACGAAAAAAATTATCAAGAGCTAAAAACGTACGGAATTGGCGCTGATGTTTCCTGGTACGATTGGAATCAATATCTTATTCAGCTTATCAATTTAGGATATTGTGAAATTGCTTTTCATCAGCATAATAAAATTTTGCTTACTCCTTTTGCTAAGAAAGTTTTATTTGAAGGAGAAAAAGTGAAACTGACAACAGTTGTCAAAAAAGTAATTGATAAAAGTGAAGCCAAGGAAACAAAACCAAAAGCTGCTAAAAATTCTCTTTTTGAAACGCTTAGAAAACTACGCTACGAAATTGCTCAAGAAGAAGAAGTTCCAGCTTATGTTATTTTTAGCGATGCTTCATTGAGGCAAATGGAAGTTTTAAGACCAATGTCAGATGAAGACTTCTTGGCAGTTGAAGGTGTCGGAAAAGCCAAACTAGAAAAATACGGAGCGGATTTTATAAATGCTATCATCGAATTTCAGCGAAACAAATCGGTTGTAAAAAAGGAGAAAAAAGAGAATACTTACAAAAAAACGCTAGAATTATTTCAAGCGGGACTTTCTGTGAAGGAAATTGCTGAGCAACGAAATCTGGGAGAAACTACAATTATTTCTCATCTGGCTAAATTATACGTTGACGGAAATAATATAGATTTAAGTCAATTTGTTTCGGAAGAAGAAATTCTTCAAATTGAAAAAGCTCAGATCGAATTAGAAAATCCAAATGCATTAAGACCTTACTTCGATTATTTTGAAGAAAAAATGTCTTATGATAAAATTCGATTTGGTTTAGCATTTCTGGAAAGAAAACATCAAAAAGCATAAATAAAAAGGCTTCGACTTCGCTCAGCCTGACATACCAATTTATAAAACACTATCATTGTCAGGCTGAGCGAAGCCGAAGCTCCTGTTTCTAAAAGCAAAAAACTGTACTTTTTCAAGTACAGTTTTTTGTTATAAAGTATATTTTACAAATATCGTTCCTCAAAAACTTTCTGATGGTGTTTTTGATGTCCAATAATGACAAAACCTAAAGCGCGAACAGAAATCGGATTATTAGACGCAGTTCCAATTCTCTTCAACTGTTCTTCGGATAAACTTTTGTAAAATAATAAAGTCGAATGTCTTACCGCTGAAAATTCAGTAAGCAGATCTTGAATACTTCTGCTGTTTGAATTTGTATTGTCTGCATAATCATTTTCCTCAAAGCTTGGTAAAGGCGTTTTATCGTTTCTTGAAAAACGCAAAGCACGATATGCAAAAATTCTCTCCGTATCTATTACGTGCTGAATAATATCTTTGATAGTCCACTTCCCCTCCTCGTAGCGATAATCAAATTTATCCATTGGAATATTTTGAACAAATCGAATGAACTCATGAAGAGAAATTTCCAATTCTTCAATTAAAATACCATCTCCAGCTGCTTTAATGTAAGTTCCAAAATGACCTGAATATTCATTTTCCAATAATTCTGATGCTCTCATTTTTTATCGTTTTAAGCTGAGTTTCTACTTGCATTCGTATTTCCGAATAGTGATCTCGTTACGATTTTCTCATAAACTTTAATCAATTCTTCATCAGGAGTTTGTTCTTTGTTTAGCTCATTGATTCTCAATAAAGCATATTGCTGAATTGTCAATAAAGGTAAAACAATACGCTCTCTTATTTGAATAGAAGCAATACCATCAGGATAATTTTCCATCAATGTTTTGTGATCAGCGATTTTCAACAAAAGACGTTTTGTCTCTGAGAATTCATCGTAAATAATCTGCCAGAATTCGCCAAACTCAGGATCATTTTTCATATAAGCTGTCAAAGGCAAGAATGATTTTGCTAATGACATCATACTGTTTTCAAGCAAAGTTTTGAAAAACAATGAATTGTGGTATAAATCGCTTACTTTGTTCCATTGTCCCGATTCTTCAAAATGTTTTAATGCCGAACCTACTCCAAAAAATCCTGGAACGTTTTGCTTTAATTGACTCCATGAACCTACGAACGGAATTGCTCTTAAATCGGCAAAATCTAAAGATTCAGATTTACTTCTTTTTGAAGGACGGCTTCCGATATTGGTCTTAGAATAGTATTTCAGCGTACTCATTTTCTCTAAGTACGGAATAAACTTTGGATGGTTTTTGAAACTTAAATATTTCTCATAACCTAAATTGGCTAAATCCGTTAAGATTTGAGTTTCATCAGCTGTTAGTTCATTTTTCTCTTTACTAAATACTTGATTGGTAACACCGGCACTCAATAAGTTTTCGATATTGTATCGGCAAGAATCTAAAGTTCCAAAATTAGAGCTAATAGTTTGACCTTGAACTGTAATCTGAATTTCGTTGTTTTCAATTTTTGGACCTAAAGAAGCATAGAATTTATGTGTTTTTCCACCACCACGAGCTGGAGGTCCACCACGACCATCAAAGAAAATGGCTTTAATTCCGTATTCTCTAGAAATTTTAGTCAGCGAAATTTTAGCTTGATAAATACTCCAGTTTGCCATTAAATAGCCACCATCTTTAGTTCCATCAGAGAATCCAAGCATTATAGTTTGCTTATTTCCTCTTGATTTTAAATGTTTGGCATATTCTGGATTGGTATACAATTGCTCCATAATAGCGTGTGCATTTTGCAAATCGTCTACAGATTCAAAAAGCGGAATAATATCAACTGTTGGTTTTTCCCAATTATTCAAACGAATCATCGCAAATGTTTCCATCACATTCAGCGCGCTTTCGTTATTACTGATAATATAACGGTTCGCTCCTTCTTCACCATTATTTTGCTGAATGGTTTTAATAGCTTGCACCGATTCTAAAGTATATCTGGTGATTTCATTTTCGAAATCGACTGGATTTAAATTTCCTTTTACCTTAGAAAGAACATCAATTTTTTGATCTTCTGTCAATTCGAAATAATTTTTAGGAAAAACATCTGAACCAGAATTCAAATAATAGTCTACCACATCTTTGAAAACGGCATTGTGAATTTTACTATTCTGACGAATATCTAAAGTCGCAAAATGGAATCCGAATAAATTAATTTTTACTAAAAGCGCATCTAATTCATCCAAATATAAAGATTGATGTTTCTCAATAATTATATCTCTAATTTTGTTTAGTTGAGTCAGTAATTCTTCTAAAGTAATAAAAATATCCCCTTTAGAATAGAATACAGAACGATAAAGCTTATGTTCAAGTTCTGCTACTAAATCATCTACACCTGAGAAAGTTAGCTTACGTTTTAAGTTTCTCATTTCTACATAATAGCACTTCAAAATTGAGGTACGCAAACGATCTGCAACTTTAAGTGTAATATCGGTAGTAACAAAAGGATTTCCGTCACGATCACCTCCTGGCCAGAATCCAAGTTTTATTAATTGATTATGAATCGGATTTCCGTTTAAAATGTTTTTCTGCAAATAATGCACAATTTCTCCTGCGGTAGCATAAAATACATTTTCCAGGTACCAAATTAAGCTTACTGCTTCATCATAAGGATTTGGTTTTTCTTTCTGAATGAAAGGCGTTTTTCCTAATTGAGCAAGTAATTGTTTAATTTGAAGTAAATCATTTTGACGAATAGCTTCTGTCAAGTCATTTATAATTCCTAAAACAGGTCCTGGATAAAACTGAGTAGGATGCGCTGTTAAAACTGTACGAACGTTAAAGTTTTCTAGAAACTCCACCAATTCGTCATCTTTCTCTTTGGCATCCGATTTCTCCTTAATATCACGAAGAGATCCACGGCCTTCCATATTGTTAACTTCTGGAAAAGCAGCATCTTCAATGGCATCAAACAATACAATTTGACGTTCTATATACTGAATAAATCGAAACATAAGATCGATTTTTTCATCTTCAGAGGTATTGTTTAAGAATTTATTAGAAAAGAAATCTACGATCTCTTTCGGTGTTTCTTGTTTTTTAAAGCCCGTTTCGCAAGTCTCTGTAAATAAAGGAAGTAAAACTCCTGTGTTATCTATAGAGTCAAAAGGCAATGTTATGAAAACACTATTATAAATGTGGTATTTTGAGAGAACGTCTTGATTAAAACGCTCAATTTTTGGCAACGTATACATAATCGTGTTATAGTTGGTTGGTTAATTAGTCATAAAAAAACCCCAAGAATAAACTTGAGGTTATATTTTAATATAGCATTCAAGAAAAGTTATTACATATTTTTGAAAATAGTATGCATCAAACGCTTCTTATCGTTTATACTTTCCTCTAATGAAATCATTGTTTCTGTTCTGTAAACACCATCAATATCGTCAATCATAAAGATAACTTCTTTCGCGTGCTTAGTATCTTTTGCTCTAATTTTACAAAAAATGTTGAATTTTCCTGTAGTTACAGAAGCTACAGTTACGAATGGAATTTGATTGATTCTCTCTAATACAAATTTAGTTTGAGATGTATTATTTAGAAAAACCCCTACATAAGCAATAAATGAATAACCTAATTTATCGTAATCCAAGGCTAATGAAGACCCCATGATGATACCGGCATCTTCCATCTTTTTAACTCTAACGTGTACTGTACCAGCAGATATCAATAGTTTTTTTGCAATGTCAGTAAACGGAACTCTCGTATTGTCTATTAACATATCTAAAATCTGGTGATCTACTTCATCTAAACGAAATTTACTCATAATTGTTTAATTAATATTACTAATTGCTATTACAAAGTATAAAATTATATATAAAAAACAACAAATTCACATAAAAATTAACTTTTTATTAATCCGTTAACAAATTTAACATTTTTATTTAAATAAAAATTTGCTTTCTGACCCGTTTTTGGAAAATTTTGGAAATCGTCCGAATATTCTGTGCCTTTTGCGTCGTATTCGTAATGCCCAAAATAATTTTCCAGCTCACCTACTTCTACTATGTAAGCATTAAAATGAATCTTATTTTCGATTAATTCTTCTTTGTATTGTGCGACAAAATTCGTAATAATTTCGATACCATCATAATTTATTTTGACATTTTTATACATAAAATCATAAAAAACCACGTTATTTTGTGAAATATTCAAATATTCAGAAAATCTATTGTCAACTAAATCGTTTTCGAATATTAGTTTGAAGCTTAAAATTAACGCGAAAAATATGAATTTCCTAGTAATTTCTCGCTCGTAATCTTCTGGAAAGTGGCCAGCCTCAAATAAAATAGTAGGAACACCTAAAAATTGAAAAGTGTCTCCTATACAATTAATATTGAATGAGTCATCAAATCGACCGACCTGTCCGGGAATGTATTTTTGAAGTTCTTCATTGATTCCTGCAATAATATTGATAGCTTTCAATCTATTATTGTTTACTTCTCTTTCTTCATTATAAGAAGGAGCTAAAAAAGAAACTGTTGCTGGTTTTCCTGTCGTTCCTGCTCCAAAGATTGTACGCTGGTCGTGAAGGTTAAAACAAAAATCTGGTTTAAATTTTTCAAATACTTCACGTAGGACTTTGCTTTCTGGCTGTGTCAGGTCTTGAGAATCACGATTTAAATCTACTTCATTTGCATTCGCTCGTGTATAAAGTCTCGCTCCATCTGGATTAAGCATAGGAATACAGTAGAAAGTAAAAGTCTCCAACATTTGCTTAGCAAAATCAGTATCGTCATTTAATAAATTAATGAAATCAAATAAAGCTTTTGTTGTTGTGCTTTCGTTACCATGCATTTGAGACCATAGATAAGCACGTGTTTTTCCTGTTCCGATTTGATAACTATATATAGGTTCGCCTAAAACTGATGTACCAATAATCTCTACTTGCCCATTTGTATTTAACTTATCTAATAGAGGTTTAATATGATCTAAAGTAAGATATCTTCCAGATATGGACTGTTCTTTATATTGTATAAAAAGTTGTTCTAAATTCATTGCAATTTGATTAGTTTACAAAAGTAAATATCTTTATTTTTACAATTGTAAACAAAAGAAAAATTTAATAATTTAGATTTGTAAACAATATTATAAAGTATTTATTTGTTTAAGCTTTAACTTGTTTTAATAGAGTCGTTTAATCTTTATTTAATTTATAAATATTTTAATTTCAGTTAATTATAATTCTTTATATAAATTTTATATTTAACATAAAACTAAACTCCTATTAAAAATGAAACAACAATATTGGAGTGTTTTTACTTTTTGTTTACATTTGTAAATAGGATAATTCAAAACATAAATTCACAATGGTAAACATAGATGATTTTGTAAAAAGGCTCGAAACCATATTAGATTATTATGGTTTAAATGCTTCTACCTTTGCAGATAAAATTGGCGTACAACGTTCTAGTATGTCTCATCTTTTATCTGGGAGAAACAAACCCAGTTTAGATTTTGTAATGAAAATTCTAGAGGTTTTTCCTGATGTTGATCTATATTGGATTTTAGTTGGGAAAGGAAGTTTTCCTAAAAACCATGACGAAAATTTACAAATTCCAGAATCTCCTACTCCAATTTCATCCAATGAAAATATAGGTACCGATTTGTTTTCTTCCATTGAAAAAAATGAAGAAGAAAAGAGCGAAATAAAAAAAGTATCACCTTCAAAAAATGTAAATATTAATTTTGAAGATGATGAAATTGAAAAAATAGTCTTATTCTATAAAAATGGAACTTTTAAAGCCTATTCTCCGTAATGCAAAAATTAGCGCGTATTTAATTCCTAGTCCAGAAAATTTTCAAATATGCGATTCTCGCGCGTTTGAAAAAAATCTCAGAAATTACAATTTCACTCCATTTTCAGGAATTTTTCCCAAAACTCCTTCATAGTGTTTTTTTAAGATTTCAAAATCGGCTTCGTAATTTCCAGTTGGATAAAATGGCTTGCCCAGATTTACTTCTTTTTTACCCCAATCAAAAGCTACGGGAACAATTGGAACATTCGCTTTAAGCGCGATAAAATAAAATCCTGTTTTAATTTCTTTTACTTTTTTTCTAGTTCCTTCGGGAGCAACAGCTAAACGAAAGGTTTCTTTTCTATCAAAAATGGCAGCAATAGAATCTACTTTATTTAATCCGCCGGAACGATCTAAAGGCTCTCCTCCAACATTTTTAAAGTAATAACCAAACGGAAAACGAAACAATTCTTTCTTTCCTACCCAATTCATCTGCAGTCCAGAGATGCCTCGAGTAAAAAGTCCGATATAAAAATCATGATTACTCGTGTGAGGCATCACCATGAGAATACATTTTTTAATTTCTGCATTTTCGATTCCTACTATTTTCCAACCCATTAGCTTAAAAAAGACGAATTTATAGAATAGTTTTTTCATTAAAGATTTAATATTTCGTGCAAAATAAAAGATTTAATGGTAAATTTGAGTAAAAGCATAAAAAATGATTCGAAAATTTTTCAGTTACTTAATTCCAATAAAAATATTTAAGAAAAAATCGACCCGAAGTAAAATGATCGAAGTTACCTGGGCAAATGGAGAATTAGTATTGGACACTGAAAACACCAATTATTCATACGGAAGTCTACAGCGTATATTAAGGTACGGACTTCGAAATATTGGTTACGATAAAATTCTAGAAATGGAGCACATCTTATTATTGGGTGTAGCGGGCGGAAGCGTAGTTAAAACATTAGTAGATGAGATCGAATACAAAGAAAAGATTACTGGCGTAGAAATCGATCCCGATATGATTGAGATTGCAAATCAGTATTTTAATCTTAATCAAATTAAGCAGTTGGAAGTAGTTATTGATGATGCATTTGAATTTGTTTTAAAAACAAAAGAGAAATACGATCTCATAATAATTGATATTTTTGAAGATATACATATGCCTAACTTTTTGTTTGAGAAGTTTTTTGTAGATAGAATCTGCACGATTTTAAAAGATGCTGGTTTTGTTTTATTCAACACCATGATATTAGACGAAGCCCATAATGTTCGAAATAGAAAATATGTGACTGAAGTTAATCCGAAATTGTTTCAAACCAAAATGCTGCCCCGAATCGAAGTACATAATGAATTAATAATTATAAATAAAGTTGCCTAGTTTTATGAAGCCCCTTACCTCAATCTTAAATGCCCAGCCACCTACTAAAATTATTGATGCCTCAATTAATATTTCAGAATATACGCCGTTAAATTTATCGGTTTCGAATGAGGAATTAGTAAGTCAAAAATTGGATACCTCAGAAGATTTTGAAAAATACATTTCAAAATTTTTAAAAGAAAATAACGCTAAAGTTGCCTTTGGCGGTTATATAGAAGGAAGATTTTTATATCAAAGAAGTCCTATTTTTTTAGATGTTTCCAAACCCGAACGTAATATTCACATCGGATTAGATTTATGGGCCGAAGCTGGAATAGCCGTGCTTGCTGCCCTTGACGGAATTGTTCATAGTTTTAAAAACAATATTGGCCTGGGCGATTATGGACCGACCATTATTTTAGAACATGAAGTAGAAAATGAGAAATTTTATACTTTATACGGACATTTATCGTTAGAAAGTATAGAAAATTTAAATATCGGAGACCAATTTAAGAAAGGCGAAAAGATTGCGACTTTAGGAAATGCCTCAGTAAATGGAGATTACGCCCCTCATTTGCATTTTCAGATTATCCATAATATTGGCGATTATTGGGGAGACTATCCAGGCGTCTGCAATACAAATGACCTAAACTTTTATATCGAAAATTGTCCCGATCCTAACTTATTATTAAAAATTACTTAAATAGTTATGAAGAAAGCAGGATTGATTATATGTTTGTTATTGCTAATTGGATGTAAGTCGAAAACAGTAAGTAGAGATACAGAAGATTTAAAAATTAAAAAAGTTTCTGGAGAAGAAGTAAATGCAAATCAGCAGCGAAAAGCGTATGATTTAGGAAAGAGAGTTTTAGAAACTTGTAACACTTCAAAATTTAAACCTTTTAATGAAACTGAAGTTACTAAATCGGTTATGGAAAACACTACAGAAGAGCGTTTAACAAAGACCTGCCAAAGATTTAGACAATATTACGGAAGTTTTATAGATTTAAAATTAGATGGAGTTTACAAAACCAAACAAGAAGTCATTTACCGCTATCATGCCTTGTACACTAAAAAAGTGGCCAATAAAGAATTGCGCATTTTTGTAAATGAAGACAATCTTATTTCTGCCATAAAATCTATGGATTGGGATGAGAAATTTGATGCCAAATTAGCCGAACAATAAATACCATATATATGAATTTTAAACTGCCACTACTCCTATTATTTTTTATTTCAACTTTTGCTTCAGCACAGCAAACAATGAGTGTAAAAGGTTCAGCTCCCTATCCAGCAACACAAGAATACACTTTTATTTGCGAAAAATATGCTTACTCTGGCGAAATTAACGTTCAAATAGCTAAAACGGAAAAAGGAGGCATTTTAAAACTAACTGTTTCAACAGCAAGTGACAAAGCAAAAATTGCTGGTGGCGTTTATGTCGATTTAACCAATGCAGATGTTATTGCCTGCACAGATAAGAACGTAAAAGAATCTGCAGACGGAAAAACAACTGCCTACTATTATTTTACGCCTGCTGAATGGCTGAAACTTAAAAAGACCGATATTTATGCGATAAGGTTTATAATTGCTGGAGGTCCAGATATTTCAGGGAATCTAACGGGACATTTTACTGCTTACAGCAAAGTGAAGTATTTCTCAACAGCATTTGATAAAACTAAAAAAACATTTGATACAGCAAAAGAAATTAGTGTTTTGTAATGATTTTTTAATTTAATAAACCTTATATTTAACATAAATATATTTTTATGAATGCAAATGAGGCTTTAATTGCAAAATTCTATACTGCTTTCGCAAATGCAGATGCTAAAACGATGAGTGAATGCTATCATCCGAAAGTTCATTTTATAGATCCAGCTTTTGGATTATTAAAAGAAGAACAGGTTTCTAAAATGTGGGAAATGTTACTTCTAAAAAGTAAAGGCAATTTAAAAATCGAATTTTCGAACATAACTGCCGATGATGCGACTGGTTCAGCAAATTGGACCGCTACCTATAATTTTAGCAAAACAAATAGAAAAGTTGTCAATAAAATCTCTGCCCATTTTATTTTTCAAGACGGATTAATTATCAAACACACCGATAGTTTTGATGTCTGGAAATGGTCTAAACAAGCTTTTGGCATCACGGGCTATTTATTAGGTTGGACAGGATTTTTTCAGAAGAAAGTTCAATCGCAAGCCTTATCAGCACTGAAACAATTTCAGAATGCCAAATAAAACAATACGTTACAATTAGCATATATTACTATTTGCCTCGCGCTCGATTCTAATTTTTTTGTTACTTAATTTTACTAAAAGTGTAAATTTTAGATACTAATGAAAGAAATCGTACACAAAAAATTAAATGAATTACAGGCAACTGCAATTTGCGGAAACGATATTAGCTCTTCTTGCTTATATGTTTCAGCGTTAACCATTTTATATGCAGGTCAATATGCTTGGATTTCACTTCTAATTGTTGCTGTTGTATTATTTCTTTTCCGTAAAATTTACGCTGAAGTTGTTGGAGCAATTCCCTTAAATGGTGGTGCTTACAATGTTTTATTAAACACTTCGACCAAACGTCTGGCTTCTTTAGCAGCGACTTTAACGGTTTTATCCTATATGGCAACCGCTGTAATTTCAGCTTCTGAGGGAATGCATTATTTGCACGGAATCTTTGAAGGTCTAAATGTAACCATTGCAACAGTAGTCGTTTTAATTCTGTTTACGGGATTAGCCATTTTAGGTATTGGAGAATCGGCATTTGTGGCCGTCATTATCTTTATGACACATTTAGGAACCTTGACTTTGCTGGTTTTAGCGTCAATCTGGTTTGTCCTAACTCACGGATTAGATACTTTTCACATCAATTGGCAAACACCAATTTCATCAGGAAGCATACAAACTGCTCTTTTTCTTGGCTTTTCGGCTGCCATGTTGGGGATCTCAGGTTTTGAGAGTTCAGCCAATTTTGTTGAAGAACAAGAACATGGTGTTTTTCCTAAGACGCTTAGAAACATGTGGGGAATCGTAAGTTTCTTCAATCCCGTAATTGCTATTTTGTTAATTAGCGTAATTCCGCTAACAGAAGTTGGAGAAAATAAAGAATCCCTTTTAGCGCATTTAGGAGAAACAACAGGCGGATCTTGGTTAGCATGGCTGATCTCTATAGATGCCGTTATGGTGCTCTGTGGAGCCGTTTTAACTTCATTTGTAGGGGTTTCAGGGCTTTTAAACCGAATGACATTAGACCGAATTCTTCCTAATTATTTTCTAAAACAAAACAAAAGAGGTTCTCATTATAGAATTGTTCTAAGTTTTCTAATTCTTTGCATTTCAGTTCTTTTTGCGACAAACGGGCATTTGGAATCTCTTGCTGGAGTTTATACTTTTTCATTTTTAGCTGTTATGGCTCTTTTCGGAATCGGAAACCTGCTTTTAAAATACAAACGCAGAAAACTGCCAAGACCAGAACGTGCGCGAGGTATTGCGGTCGTAATTGCAGTAGCTTCTGTAATAGCTGCTTTTTTTGGAAATATGCTCCTCAACATCAATTCGTTTTATACCTTTTTGCAATATATGATTCCAGCCTTAATCTTTATTGGAATTATGCTCAATCGCGTTATTTTAATTCGTCTATTAATAGAAGCTTTAGAATATTTCTATCAGCCATTGCGCAAAATGGTTATTCTCAGTAATCGTTATCTGGAAAAACTGAGTTCCGAAATTAACTCTCAAGAGTTTGTTTTCTTTACAAAAGGAGATGACATTACGATCTTGAACAAAGTCTTACAATACGTTGAAGACAACGAAACTACAAAGAAATTAAAAATTGTTCATGTCAAAAAAGATCCTGTAGACAACGAAGCGCTTAAAAAAGATCTCGAAGTTTTAGATCGCGCTTACGGCGGACTAGATATAGAATACATAGAAATTGAAGGCACATTTGGTCCCGAAATAATCGACGAGCTTTCTGAAAAATGGAAAATCCCAAAAAACTTTATGTTTATCGGTTCTCCGGGAAACAAATTCTCTTACCGTGTGGCCGATCTTGGTGGCGTTCGATTGATTATGTAGTTATTGGTTTTTCTTCTTTGCGACCTTAGTAAACACAAAGATTATCAAAAAAAATCATTAATAATCTTTGCGATCTTTGCGATCTTTGCGTTAAAAAAAAATAGCCACAGATTAGAAAGATTAAAAGATTTAAAAAATCAGTGTTAATCCGTGTAATCTGTGGCTAAAAAATCTTTAGCTATTTGAAGTTATAAATCTAAGATTTAAACCAGCTTTCCACTAGTTCATCTTCAAATGAAGTTGCATCTTTATGAATAAACTCGTTAAGCATTTTATCATAAGAATAATCCAATGCCCAAGTTTTATGATTTGCCGCCAACTCTTTTATACTTTCACAAACAAAAGCAATTTCCTCATCTGTAGTCGTTGGGTGAATCGACATTCTAATCCATCCTGGTTTTTTGATTAAATCACCAATTGTAATTTCATTAACCAGCTTATTAGAAGTTTCTTGATCAACGTGCAATAAATAATGACCATACGTTCCTGCACAGCTGCATCCACCTCTAGTCTGAATTCCGAAACGATCGTTTAAAATTTTAACTCCCAAATTAAAGTGAAGATCATCAATAAAGAATGAAATGACCCCAAGGCGCTCTTTGTGCTGCCCTGCTAAAATTTTGATATTTTCGACAGAATCCAATTGAGAGAAAACATAATCAACAATTTCGTGCTCACGCTCCATGATGTTTTCAATCCCCATTTCTTCTTTCAATTCAATGGCAAGTGCAATTTTAATAACCTGTAGAAAACCAGGTGTTCCACCATCTTCACGATCTTCAATATTATCGATATATTTATGTTCACCCCAAGGATTTGTCCAACTTACCGTTCCTCCTCCAGGACAATCAGGAATCATATTATTGTATAATTTCTTATTGAAAATTAAAACCCCAGAAGTTCCTGGCCCTCCTAAGAATTTATGTGGAGACATAAAAACAGCATCTAAATAGGCTTCTGGATCAGCAGGATGCATGTCAATTTCTACATAAGGTCCAGAACAAGCAAAATCAACAAAACAAACACCATTGTACTGATGCATCAATTTTGCCGCTTCGTGAAAAGGAGTTCTTAATCCCGTAACATTCGAACAAGCTGTAATAGAAGCGATTTTTATCGTTCTATCTTTATATTTTTCTAATAAAACTTCAAGATTTTCTAAATTGAAAAGCCCTTTCTCGCAAGAAGGAATAATTTCTACATCTGCAATAGTCTCCAACCAAGAAGTCTGGTTAGAATGGTGCTCCATATGTGAGATAAAGACAATTGGCTTCTTCTCAGCAGGAACATTGGTGAAACCTTTTAAGTTTTCAGGAATTTTCAATCCCAAAATACGCTGAAACTTATTGATAACTCCCGTCATTCCAGTTCCATCCGTAATCAGTACATCATCATGGTTTGCATTAGCGTGACGTTTAATAATATGTCTAGCATGATGATATGCTTTTGTCATGGCAGTACCAGAAACAGTCGTTTCTGTATGTGTATTGGCAACAAATGGCCCAAATTGATTCAATAATTTTTCTTCAATAGGGCGATATAATCTTCCGCTGGCAGTCCAATCGGTGTAAATTATTGATTTTCTGCCATAAGGTGACGTAAATTCTTGGTTTATACCGACAATATTTTGTCTAAATTCCTGAAAATACGTTTCCAGGGTCATGGTACTATTTTTGCTATTCATTAGTTGTGCCTGTGTTTGAGTGCAAATATATAGTTTTTTTATAAAATTGCGAATTTATCAATACTAAACTTCAAACACCACGTAACCGTTTGGTATTTTTAGTTAAAAGAACTTTTTTTTAATAAATTATCATAATATCCTATCGAATTAATAGGCATTAAATTTAAAGAAAGCATTATTTATGGGAAATTTATCAGTTGCTACCTTTGGTGGCGGATGTTTTTGGTGTATTGAGGCTGTAATACAGCGTATAAAAGGTGTAGAATCTATAAAATCGGGTTATTCAGACGGATTTATAAAGAATCCAGCTTATCGCGAAGTATGCACGGGTAGAACAGGACATGCTGAAGTGATTCAAGTAACTTTCAACCCTGACATAATTTCATATCATGACTTAATTTTCATATTCATGACAAGTCATGATCCAACAACTTTAAATCGTCAAGGTGGCGATAGCGGAACGCAATATCGTTCTATCGTTCTGTATCATAATGACGAACAAAAAGAAATTGCAGAAAAAGTATTTGAAGAAGTTCAGCCTGCATATCCAGATCCAATTGTAACGCAATTAAAGCCTTTTGAAGTTTTTTACGAAGCCGAAGATTATCATCAGAATTATTATAATGAAAATCAAGAAGCTGGATATTGCCAAGTTGTAATTGATCCAAAAATTCAAAAACTTAAAAAAATGTACGCTGATAGGTTAATCAGCTAAATTTAGTTCTAGCCACAGATTACACAGATGAAAGATTAGAATTATCTCTGAATTAGATTGTCACCCTGAGCGAAGTCGAAGGGCGTTCCAATTGGATTTGAGCTTCGACTTCGCTCAGCCTGACAAAGACAGGGATAAAATCCTTCTATTCTGTATAATCTTTGGCAAAAAGAAAATCAACAAAAATGAAAAATCTTAAAATAAAAAATCGTTTTACTGCCGAATTACCAGCAGATCCAGATTTGACAAATGAAATTCGTCAGGTTAAAGACACGCTGTTTTCGTACGTAAATCCAGTAAAACCTTCCAATCCAAAATTGATTCATGCTTCTCAAGAAGTTGCTGAATTGGTTGGTATTACTAAAGATGAAATTCAATCAGAAGAATTTTTAAATGTTTTTTCTGGAAAAGAAATTCTTCCAGAATCACGTCCTTATGCGATGTGCTATGCAGGACATCAATTTGGAAACTGGGCAGGACAATTAGGCGATGGTCGTGCCATCAATTTGATGGAAGTTGAAAACAACAATCAATTTTATACTCTGCAATTAAAAGGAGCTGGAAAAACTCCCTATTCAAGAACTGCAGACGGATTGGCTGTTTTACGTTCTTCTATAAGAGAGTATTTATGTGCCGAAGCAATGCACTATTTGGGTGTTCCTACTACTCGATCACTTTCTCTTGCTCTTTCTGGAGATCAAGTTTTAAGGGATATTTTGTATAACGGAAATCCTGCTTATGAAAAAGGTGCAATTGTTTGTCGTGTTGCTCCTTCATTTATTCGTTTCGGAAGCTTTGAAATGCTAACGGCTCGAAATGAGTTGAAAAATTTGAAACAGTTTGTAGAATATACAATTCACCACTATTTTCCTGAAATAAAAGGAGAACCTAAAGAACAATATTTACAGTTTTTTCAAAAAGTTGCCGATACAACTCGTGAAATGATTCTGCATTGGCAACGTGTCGGATTTGTGCATGGTGTAATGAATACCGATAATATGTCGATTCATGGAATTACTATCGATTATGGTCCGTATGGCTGGCTTGAAAATTATGATCCAGACTGGACGCCAAATACAACTGACAGCCAAAACAGAAGATATCGTTTCGGAAATCAGCCACAGGTAGCACAATGGAATTTGTTTCAATTGGCAAATGCGCTTTATCCTTTGGTTAATGAAGCTGCACCTTTAGAAAAGATCTTAGATTCATTTATGACAGAGTTTGAGAATGATTACAAAATAATGTTTTTAAGCAAATTAGGAATCTTTACTTCAAGTGAAGCTGATGATAAAATCATTAAAGGTTTAGAGGGAATTTTGCAGTTGTCAGAAACCGATATGACTATCTTTTTTAGAAATCTTAGCAAAATTAAAAAAGAAGATTCTGTAGAACAAGCATTCGAAAAAATTGAATATGCATTTTATATTCCAGAAGAAATAAGAGAAAATATTCTCGATGCTTGGCAAAAATGGTTTACGGTTTATTTGAAAAGATTAAATGCCGAAATACTTTCTGACCAAGAAAGAGCTTTAAAAATGAATCAAATTAATCCAAAATATGTACTTCGAAATTATATGGCTCAATTAGCCATTGATGCTGCAGATAAAGAAGATTACACTCTGGTTGATGAATTATTTCAGCTTTTGAAAAATCCATATGATGAACAGCCTGAATCTGAAAAATGGTTTGCAAAACGTCCAGATTGGGCAAGAACTAAGGTGGGCTGCTCGATGTTATCTTGCAGTTCTTAATATCAAAAGGTTCTCGACTCCGCTCGAACTGACAATCATATCCATTATAATTATTGTTACATTGAGCGAAGTCGAAATGCTTTTTAGCTCTAAAAATATAGCTCAAAAGACAAATTTCTTAATTTGAGCTTAAATAATCTACAATCAGATTAGCATGAACTCTAGAGTTTTCTATAAACCATTTATGTGTCTGCATTCCGCCGCAAACTACTCCGGCAAGAAACAAACCCTCTACATTAGTTTCCATGGTTTCGGGATTATAAACTGGGATTTTCAATTCATCTTCAGAGAGTTTGATCCCCATTTTTTCTAGAAAAGTCAAATCGGGCTTATATCCTGTTAAAGCCAAAACGAAATCATTTTCAATTGTAACCTTTCCGTTTGGAGTTTCAATTTCTACTTCATTTTCTCTAATTTCGGTAATATTAGATTCAAAATATGCTTTAATGCTTCCTTCTGCAATTCGGTTTTCAATATCGGGTTTAACCCAATATTTTACACGGCTATTAATTTCGTTTTTACGAATTACCATGGTAACCTCTGCTCCTTTTCTCCAGCATTCTAAAGCCGCATCTACAGACGAATTATTAGCGCCTACAACCAAAACTTTTCTAAAAGCATATTCGTGCGCTTCTTTATAGTAATGGCGTACCTTGGGTAAAGCTTCACCTAAAACATTCATTTCAATCGGAATATCATAAAAGCCTGTTGCGATTACAACGTTCTGTGCTTCATAATTTCCCTTATCTGTTGTAATCTTAAAAATTGCGTTTTGTTTCTCTACACTCAGTACCTTTTCAAATAAATTAATGTTGAATTTAAAATAGCGATGAATATTTCTGTAATATTCCAAAGCTTCTTGACGTCCTGGTTTTGGAGCCAAACAATTAAACGGAATCTCGCCAATTTCTAATCTTTCTGCCGTAGAAAAAAAGGTCATGTAAAGCGGATAGTTGAAAATGCTATTAACGATTGCACCTTTTTCTATAATTAAATATTTAAGTTTTTTCTTTTCAGCTTCTATCGCACAAGCGAGACCAATTGGCCCGCCTCCGACAATAATAAGGTCGTATTTTGATTCTGTCATTTTATTTTTGCCAATCTTTAAATGGATTTTTGCTTAAATAAGCATTGTAATATCTTTCGTCATTTGTTACTTCTTCGCCCAACCATTCTGGTTTTTCAAAAGTTTCATTTTCAGAGTTTAACTCGATTTCAGCCATTACCAAACCTTCATTTTCTCCATAAAACTCATCTACTTCAAAGATGTGCTCTCCAGATTTTATTTCGTAACGTGTTTTTTCAATTTTGCCCTTTTCGCATAATTTCAATAGCTCTTGTGCTTCATCTAACGGAATTTCATTTTCCCATTCAAAACGAGACATACCACCGCTATGGCTTATTCCTTTTATGGTTATAAAGCCTTTGTGCCCTTTAATTCTAATCCGAACTGTACGCTCTGGGGCAGAACTCAAATAACCTTGAGCAATATTATTTTGAGTAAAAGCTTGGGTCTTGAAATCATCTGATTTTACAAGAAACTTTCTTTCTATTTCGACCATTTTAACTGTAGATTATTTTTTATGCAAGTTACTCATTTTAATCAAGTCTTTGAACGTGTAAAAGTCGAAAAACAATTCAATTTATTTTGCTTCACTTTAATGTATAAACATTAAAATAACTGATTATTAATGTGTTATGATTATTATTTTAATTAAATTTGATAGAATCTTAATCCGAAATATATGTCTAAAAAAGCACTTTACCTGTTAGGCATTGCAATAACCATCATTTTGGGTACTTTTTTATATCTAAAATTTTGCTGCAATTGCTGTGAAAAAACAACAACGGACATTACTCCAAAAACAGTTACTCCTACTGTCACAGAGCCCAATTTTGTTCCGTTTGTATTAGATGGTCCCGGACTTAATTATCAGACAAATGATAATTTGAAGTTCCTTAAAAACAGTGCAAAGCTTATTATGCCTGTAAGTGACTCGGTCACAAATGGCATTGATAACTTAAAGAAATTCTTAGAAGCAAATCCAAAACAAAAAATTACAATAACTGGTTACGCGACTTCGGACGAAACAAATTCTACTACTTTTGAAAATCTAGGTCTGGCGAGGGCCAATGATGTTAAGAATTATTTTGTTTCAAAAGGATTGTTAGAAAATCAGTTTTCTACTAAAGGCACCATTATAGATAAGTGGAAAATGAGTGGCGACACACTTATTGGGCCTGCAGAATATTTATTTGAAGCAATAGATTCTACTGCTACATCAAATGATGAGTGGAGCGCACTAAAAGCAAAAATAAATGCTGATCCTTTAATTCTCCACTTTAACACCAATAAATCTAGTGAGAAATTGAGCGATATTGAGAAGCAAAAAGTTACCGATATTGCCAAATATGCCGAGAACGTAAAAGATGCGGTGATTGTAGTGGTTGGGCATTCTGATAATGTTGGTAATCGCGATTCAAATATTGTTTTAGGACAAAAAAGAGCCGATTTCTCAAAAAATTATCTCTCTAAAAACGGAATCGATAATGCAAGAATTGAAACACAATCTAAAGGTCCTGACGAGCCTATTGGCGATAATAATACTGCAGAAGGAAAAGCTTCAAACAGACGAACTGTAATTACCATTAAATAACATAAAAATATACGATCATGAATATACCTTGTATCTTAATACCTATTCTAATAGGCTTAATTTGTGGAATCTTAGGTTATTTACTAGGAAAAATGAATTCTAAAAATGATGATTCGCTTTCAGCATCGCTTCAAGCTGATTTAGATGCCTGTAAAGCGAATACACGAAACTTAAATGCAAAAATCGCTACACTAGAAGCAGATTTGGCGGCAAAAACCAAAGCTTCGGTACAATCTTTTGCAACTGCACCTGCAGACATTGTTTTTGATGCTGGTTTGGCGGCAAATGTCTTAGGCAAGAAAATTAAAGAAAATGATTTAAAAATTGTAGAAGGAATTGGTCCTAAAATAGAAGCTCTGTTTAATGCCTCAGGAATTAATACCTGGTACGAGCTTTCACAAGCTTCTACCGAAAAAATGCAGTCTATTCTAGATGCTGGCGGAGAAAATTACGCCATGCATAATCCGAGCACATGGGCTAAACAAGCACTCTTTGCTTATCAAGGCAAATGGCAGGATTTAAAAGAATGGCAAGAAAATCTTTTGGGCGGGAAAGAGTAAAAAATAGGTTCAAAGGTACATATTTTCAAAGGTTCAGAGATTTTACCTTTGTCACTCTGTACCTTTGAACCTTTCCCAATTCTTAGAAGAATTGTACCAAAGTTTTCCATTTTTTACTTCAAGTGGGCAATCTATATTATTATTATATAATGCTCCTGTTCCTAAACCTTGTGGCATATCCGAATTTAAAGTAAAGGTCCATTGTGCAATGGCATTCAATCCGATATTGCTTTCTAATGCCGAAGTAATCCACCAACCTATATTATGTTTTTCAGCTAGAGTAATCCATTCCTGAGTACCACGGAAACCACCAATAAAGCTTGGTTTTAAAATGATGTATTGGGGTTGGATTTCTTGAAGCAATTTTTCTTTTTCTTCAAATGAAAACACTCCAATAATCTCTTCATCCAACGCAATTGGAAATGGAGTTTGTTTGCACAATTCTGCCATTTCTGAAATATGGCCTTTTTTAATTGGCTGTTCTATACTATGAAGCTGAAATTGATTTAATTGATTTAGTTTATCTAAAGCTTCTATTGAAGAAAAAGCACCATTAGCATCTACTCTGATTTCTATTTCTTCTGCACAAAAATGGCTTCTAATGTATTGCAATAATTCTAATTCTTTATTGAAATCAATAGCACCAATTTTAAGTTTTATGCAGTTAAAACCGTCTGCCAATTTCTCTTCTATTTGCTGTTTCATAAAAGCAGCTTCCCCCATCCAAACTAATCCGTTTATAGGAATTGAACTCGTATTTTTTGTAAAATCTGAAGGGAATAAAATGTATGGATTCTCGCTTTTAAGAGACAAGAAAGCCATTTCTAAGCCAAATTGAATAGAAGGAAATTCTAATAAGGTATTCCAAAGCTCCGTTTCTCCTAAATGAATATTATCGCAAGCCCATTTTAGTTTTTCTTCGTAGTCCTCACGGTCATCTGCACTTAAACCACGAAGTATACCGCACTCTCCTATTCCTTTTTTGCCATTTTCTTCCAGAATTATAAACCAAGTTTCTTTCTCGGTCATAATCCCTCTTGAAGTTCCTGACGGACGTTTAAACTCTAATAAATATTTTTGATATGATGCTTTCATTTTTTTTAAGATACTAAGACGCTAAGATGCTGAGTTGCTAAGCTTAAAAAAAAACTTTAAAAAGAACTTCATAGCTCAGAAACTTAATTGTATAATTTTAAGACTTTTTCAAAATCTTTTGTTGGCAAACCTGCTTTTTCAAATGCTGCAAAGTCTAATTTTGTTTTTGCAATCCAGCTTAAGCTATCGGTTACATTTTGTGTTTGGTATTTTTTGTAAATGGCTTTAGCTGCACTATAATCATCGCTTACCAAATAAGTATGCGCTAGATTTAATTTCACCAATAATTCGGTGTCATCCAATTTTTCACCTTCTAAAAGCACTTTTAATGCTTTCGCATATTGTTTGGTCAAAATATAGCAATAGCCTAAAGAACTGTAATCTAAGGCAGTTGCTTTGCCTTCGCTAACAATCGTGTTTAATTTTGGAATTGCCTCATTGTATTTTTGAGCTTTAATTAAAGAAGCGACTTGCGTTCTCAAATCGTTGAATACATTTTTAGATATATCCGCATCTTTGTAACAGCTGTTTCCAAAATCTTTGTACACTTTTGTCTTTTCTACGGCTAATAATTTTTGAAACTCGTCGTAACGATATTGCTTCATAATTTTATTTAAAATGCAAACGCAGAAATCATCTGAATTGGCCATTTTTTGTGCCATTGTAGACGTTTTGCACAAACTTATAATTTCGTTTTTATTATCCTGATTCCAACCACGACTTAATTTAGTATCAACCCAAGGCACGACTTCTATAACAACTTTCTGACTCAAAATCCAATTTTTGCTTTCAAAGCCAAACCAAATAGTGCTAATATCTTCCTTTAAACAAGAAGATTTGTTCACAGACAAACGTTTGGCATCTTTGCTTACAGGTTCTGCCTGAGAATAGCAAGCATTGTCAATTTTACCATCTGCAATATATTTTTTAGCATTTTCATTAGACGTAAAAATCGAATAGGTGCATTTGTCATCTCCTGAAATTTTTGACATCAGAAAAACAGCACCAGCCGACCCCTGACTTACTCCTGTTGGATCTGGAATTGCTTTTAATAAAGAGACCAAACTATTGGCCATTTCTTGATTTTTGTCTAAAAGTGTGATTCTATATACAATTTCTGTAGTTCCAACCGGTAAATCTTCTGTTGCTATAGAAATTCTATCGCGCGCGGGAATCATAATTTCTTTGGTTGTAGCTCGTTCTTTATCCCAATAACCGTCTTTTTGTGCAAACGCATTACTGGAAATGGCGATAAATAGTAAGAATAGGATTGGTTTGAAAGTTGTATTTTGTGATGATGCTTTAATTGCCACAGATTTCACAGATTAAAATGATTTTTACTTTAAAAAACTTTAATTCAATTAACATAGATTATGCCAAATAACTTTCTTATGGAATTGAGTGCCCTAGCCCCGATAGCAGCGATATCCTTTTGTGGCGGGGTTCGCCACAAAAGATATAGCGTATAGCGGGATTAGCTCCTTCGACTCCGCTCAGGATGACAATTATAATTCAATAGAATCTCCGATTGGCAAAAGCATTAAATCTTTTCCTTTATCGAAAAATTTGCGGATTGCTTCTTCATGATTGATTTCGATATAGCCAAAAGTATCATAGTGATATCCTAAAACTTTGTCACATTCTACAAAATCTGAAGCAATAATAGCATCTTCAACATCCATTGTAAAGTTGTTTCCAATTGGAAGAATTGCTAAATCTAATTTTGTACGAAGCGGAATTAATTTCATATCGTAAGTCAAAGCGGTATCTCCGGCGATATAGATATTTTTATGTTCTCCTTCGATTACAAAACCTCCAGGATTTCCTCCGTAAGAACCGTCAGGAAAACTGCTTGAGTGAATTGCATTTACATATTTTACTTTTCCGAAATCAAATTTCCAGCTTCCGCCATGATTCATCGGGTGAGAATTAAATCCTTTTTTTGCGTAATAGCTTGCAATTTCAGCATTAGAAACAATAACTGCCTTTGTATTTTGAGCAATAGCCTCAACATCTAAAACGTGATCGGCATGCGCGTGCGTCAATAAGATATAATCGGCTTTTATTGTGCTAAGATTGATTGATGCTGCTTGTGGATTTCCGGTAATAAATGGATCGACAATGATATGTTTTCCTCCTACTTCAATTCCCAATGAAGCATGTCCGTAGTATGTAATTTTCATTTTTTTACCTTTTAAATTAAACGTTTATTTTTATCTACCTCCTAAAAAGAGGTTTACAATGATATCTGAAATCAAAGAAATCATACACACTGTAAGTAGTATAGAAAGTAAGAACGTGCTTAATGCCAGTTTCTTTAATTCTGGATCTAACAATTTTGGATCTTGATTTTTGTAAACCGTGATTAAATGTTTTGTCAACGGAATATAAGCCAATAAAAATAAGTATTGGTCGAAGTTGTAATCGCTTAAAATAGCAAATACAACTACTAATACCATTGCAGTAATAATTAGGAAAAAGTGGTAGTTTTTAGCTTTTTTAGCCCCTAATTGCACTACAATTGTATTTTTGCCCGATTTTTTATCAGATTCCTGATCGCGCATATTGTTTAGATTTAAAACCCCAACACTCAATAACCCGATTGCAACGGCTGGAAGAATCAAAAGCGGATCAACTTCTTTTGCGTACAAAAAGTTTACGCCCAAAGTACTCACTAATCCGAAGAAAATGAAAACGAATAAATCTCCAAATCCTCTATAACCATAAGCAGAATTACCAACTGTATAGCGAATTGCAGAAACAATAGCCGCGATTCCTAATAATAGAAAAAAGATTGAATATCCGAAATTGTCTTTTCCGAAAGCAAAATAGATTAATATTATGGCAGACAATAAAGTTAAAAGCGAAGTAATAATAATGGCTTTTTTCATTGCCTGAGGCGTAATAACACCACTCTGAATAGCACGTTGCGGCCCTACTCGATCAGCGTTATCAGTACCTTTTACTCCATCGCCATAATCGTTTGCAAAATTGGATAAAACCTGTAATCCTAACGTTGTCAATAGAGCAAAACCAAAAACTTTCCAGCTGAATACTTCTGTCGGAGTGTTAATCGTTTCTGTTGGATTTGACAATGCATAAATACTTCCAACTATAATTCCGGAAACTGATAAAGGTAATGTGCGCAGTCTAGCGGCTTCAATCCAATGTTTCATTTTTATTATTTTAGATTTTAGAATGTAGATTTTAGATTTTTAAAAATTCTGATTTTAGATTGCTTGAATATGAAATATGAAATCTAAAATCTAAAATCAGAAATCTACAATTTATTAAGGTAACCACTTATTTTCACCGAAGTTTGGTTTTCTTTTTTCTAAGAAAGCGTTTCTTCCT
This sequence comes from Flavobacterium sp. LK-23, assembly GCF_058135255.1. NCBI lineage: Bacteria > Pseudomonadati > Bacteroidota > Flavobacteriia > Flavobacteriales > Flavobacteriaceae > Flavobacterium > Flavobacterium sp. LK-23. The sequence continues at coordinate 10,778 of NZ_JBYUVT010000012.1, read as the reverse complement.
TCTTTTGCTTCTTCGGTCATGTAAGCTAAACGAGTTGCTTCTCCTGCAAAAACTTGTTGTCCGACCATTCCGTCGTCTGTCAAGTTCATTGCGAATTTTAGCATTTTTATAGATGTTGGTGATTTTTGAAGGATTTCCTGTGCCCACTCGTAAGCAGTAGATTCTAACTCGTCATGTGTAATTACAGCATTTACCATTCCCATTTCAAAAGCTTCTTGAGCAGAATAATTTCTACCTAAAAAGAAGATTTCACGAGCTTTTTTCTGACCTACCATTTTAGCCAAATATGCCGATCCGTAACCACCGTCAAAACTTGTTACGTCTGCATCAGTTTGTTTAAAAATGGCATGTTCTTTACTTGCAAGCGTCATGTCGCAAACTACGTGCAAACTGTGTCCGCCACCTACAGCCCATCCTGGAACCACTGCAATAACTACTTTAGGCATAAAACGAATTAAGCGCTGTACTTCTAAAATATTTAAACGGTGCTGTCCGTCGTCTCCAACGTATCCTTGGTGTCCACGTGCATTTTGATCTCCACCGCTGCAGAAAGAATAAACTCCGTCTTTTGTTGAAGGCCCTTCGGCTGAAAGTAAAACTACACCAATCGAAGTATCTTCTTGTGCATCATAAAAAGCTTGGTATAATTCTGAAGTAGTTTTAGGACGGAATGCATTTCTAACATTAGGTCTGTTAAAAGCTATTCTTGCTACTCCATTGCATTTTTTATAAGTTATATCTTCAAATTCTCTGGCTGTAATCCAATCCATTTTGATTTTTTGTTTAAAAATAATTATAGGGTAAAAATAAATCATTTTTACTACTTTACCTACTCAATCGCTCTTAAGTCTTTGCTAAATTGACTTCTAATGTTAACAATTAGTATTTACTTACAAAAAATAACATTTTTTAACATTAGTTTAGAAAAATAATAATTAATTTTACACCCTAGAAATCAATGAGATACAAAACATTTCAAAGATTTCAGATTGATTTTCTTTCACTGATTTATTAACCTAAAAAATGATTTTTTTGAGAAAATTTAAAAAATTTGTCGCTCATTTTTTTAGGGTTTTAAGTAACAAACCTCAATTAAAGGAGCAAATGATTTATGTGTTTGTCGAAACTTCAAAAAGAAAAAAGTAACACCTAAGGTTAAATGTTAGAATTGTCTATTAATTAGTATAGGAATGATAACGAAAAGAGGAAAAAAGTACTAATTCACAACTTTCTAAAAGTTATTTTATAAAACCAATGGATGAGCCGTGAAATTCTCTTTTTTGCTTTTAAGATAGGTGCATTGATTATTTAAAAGACATACCATCGATGGGACGATCTCTAAAATACGTAAAGCCATTGTCCTGAGATGAATTCGAATTATTTTATTTCTGTTTTTTTTTAATTACAATTTTTTTTAAAACTGAATAAAAAGCGAAAGGCTGCTTGTAATGAGCAGCCTTTCGTGTTATAATAGTTTTGCTAACGCAAAATAAATTCCAAAAAATAAAAATTCCAAATTCCAATGGATTGCGTTGAATCAATCTTGGAATTTGGAATTTAAAATATTGGTATTTAATTTATTAGATAAATTCCGTCTTCTTTAATTTCGATCAGTTTTTCTTTGTATAATGAGCCAATTGCTTTTTTGAAAGACTTTTTACTCATTTTCAAAACTGTTTTAATGTCTTCTGGATGAGAATTGTCGTTTAAACGAAGGAAACCTCTGCTAGCTCTTAATTCACTTAAAATCTTATCTGCATTGGGTTCTATACTCTCAACGCCTTGAGGCTGAAGCGCAACATCAATTTTGTTGTCAGGACGAATGTTTTTGATATAACCACGCATTCTGTCGCCGGTTCTTATCGAATCATCATAAACTTCATCTTTGTACAAAAGGCCTTTATGTTGTTCGTTTATAATAACATTAATTCCCATATCGGTAATATGAGACACAATTAAATCTACTTCTTCTCCTTTTTCAACCGTCAACTGGTCATTGCTCAAAAATTGATTTGTTTTGCTTGAAGCCACCAAACGATTGGTCTGTGTGTCTAAATATAAATAAACCAAATAGCGTTTTCCTTTTTCCATCGGACGCGCTTGTTCTTTAAACGGAACCAAGATATCTTTTTCCATTCCCCAGTCCATAAACGCACCAACGTTATTAATGTAATTTACTCTCAAAAGAGCAAACTCATTAAGTAAAATGTACGGAACCAAAGTTGTCGCAACTGGTCGCTGTTCATGATCTAAGTAAACAAAAACGATTAATTCTTCGCCAATTTCAAATACTTTTGGTACATATTTATTGGGAAGCAAAACATCGTGAACGCCATCTGGATCGTTTTCAGGATCTCCTAAAAACAAACCAACTTTGGTGTCACGCAATATAGTTAGGGTATTGTATTTTCCTATTTCTAACATTTTCTAAATATTCTAAGTTGATTATACAACTAAGTTTGTGAGGTGCAAAGGTACGAAGTTTGGCATCGTACAAAGAAATTAATTTAACAAAACTTAATTTGTAGGTAAAAAACAGAAAATCCCTTTATACATATAAGTTATAAAGGGATTTTGAATTATCTCAAACTTAAATTATTTGAAGATGCTTTCTTTCTTAAAATGTACAGTCAGTAAATAATAAACTACAGCTCTATATTTGTGTTTATTAGATTTTCCATATTTTTCCATAACGGCATCAATTCCTTTATCTAAATCTGGACCACTAGTTAAACCTAATTTCTTAATTAAAAAGTTGTTTTTTACAGTATCCAATTCTGATTGTTGTGAAGAAGCTACCGTAGAAGCATCATCATTGTAAATTGACGGACCGCAAGCAATTGTAACTTTTGTTAATAAATCTGCATCAGCTGTAATACCACATTTCTCTTTTAAATCAGTAGTGTACTTTTTAATTAATTCTTCTCTCTTGCTCATAACTATAAATTTAATTTGGTGAATAATGCACCAAATCTATAGCTAAAGAAGCAATAAATCAAAAAATTTAACAAAATTTTTCTTTCAAAATCAATACAGGTATTTAAAGTACTGTTTCAAAATCTGATCATTCTCCAATGTTGGCGTAAATACCTCTAAAATTGCCGGTTTATCATCTGAACTATACAGTGATTTTATTCCGTTTTCTAAAGATTCATTGTCTTTTGCTGCATAATAATTAAAATTATACATCTTAGCCAAATACTCCGCTGTAAGATTATGAGAGGTTTCAAAATACGTATTGAAAACAGGTTTTTCTTGATGTCCTGGCAAAATCCTAAAGATTCCTCCTCCTCCATTATTTATTAAAATAATCTTGAAGTTTTTCGGAATGTATGAATTCCACAAAGCATTGCTATCGTACAAGAAACTGATGTCTCCAGTTACAAAAACAGTTTGCTTTTTATTTCCAACCGCTGCACCAATTGCTGTAGAAGTACTTCCATCAATTCCGCTTGTTCCGCGGTTGCAAAAAACTTCGATAGAATTATCAATATCGATTAATTGTGCATAGCGAATTGCAGAACTATTGCTAATTTGGAGCAGACTGTTTTTAGGAAGTGATTCTATTACTTTTTCGAAAACCTTAAAATCAGAAAATTCAATTTTACTTAAATATTCTTTTCTTCTTTCTAGCCTTGTTTGGTAAACGGTATCTACATTATTAAAATAGTTGCTTTTTACAAAAGATGTTTTTGAGAGCAAGTCTTTAAAGAAATCATTTGGCTGCATCTCAAAATGTTTTGTAAGTGCTCCAAATGTATCATAGGCTCTTAAAGTATCAATATGCCAATGGTGTTCTGGTTTGTATTTTCTTAAAAACCCTTTAATTCTTTTTGAGACAACCATTCCTCCAAAAGTGATTAAAACTTCAGGGTTAAATTTCTTAAAATCAAAATCATCAAAAGGAGTAATTAAAGTATCTATTGAATTGATAAAACTAGGATGATGCAGATTTGATGTTGTTTCTGTCAGCACCACAATTGACGGATCTGAAGCTAAATTTTCTATAACTTCTTGATCAATTGCATTTGCTTCATTAACCCCAACTAAGACTAATTTTCGCTTGGCAGTATTCCAAATAGAAACTATGTCGTCGCTATTTTCTATTGCTAAAGGAAAAGCTTCTGGCTCAGGATTTGTAATTATAGGCTGTACAGAAAGTTCTTCTGTTGTTTCGTATAAAGGTTCTTCAAAAGGTGCATTAATATGAACTGGGCCTTTCTTTTGAATTGCAATTTCAATGGCCAAATTGATTTTCAAATCATTTTCTTCTGAAGCTTCTTCGGTCAAATTTGCATTAAAAACAGAATGATTAGAGAAAACATTTTCTTGACGAATCGTTTGTCCGTCACCAATATCAATTTTACTCTGCGGACGATCAGCAGAAATTACAATTAAGGGAATTTGGCTGTAAAACGCTTCCGCGAAAGCGGGATAATAATTCAATAAAGCCGATCCTGAAGTACAAACAATTGCAGTTGGCTGTTTAGTTTGCTGTGCAATTCCTAGAGCAAAAAAAGCGGCACATCGCTCGTCTGCAATACTATAACAGATGAAATTTGAATTTTGAGCAAATCCGATAGTTAGAGGTGCATTTCTAGATCCTGGAGAAATTATAATATTAACAATGCCTTTGGCAGATAAAATTTCGATAATGCTTTGTGCAAGCGCTATTTTGGGGTAAATCATTCCGGTCGTGTATTACTTTTTTCAAAGAAAAATCCTTATTTAATCTTTCTTTCTCTTGCTTACAAAGTTACAAACTTCGCACTTGATTTATATTATAATTAGGAATATATTAAGGCTCTTTCTCAAAAAAGGGGATATATTTGTAAAATCGAATAATTAATAAAAGCCAGCCTTACTATGCGTTTCTTATTTATACTTTTTTTATCTGTTACTTTTCAAACCATAACTTCTCAGAATCAATTTGTTCCTGTTGATGTTCCTTACAAAACGGCTTTAGAAAATGCAAAAAAAGAAGGAAAACCGCTTTTTGTAATGCTTTATGCCGATTGGTGTCCGCATTGTAATTTAATGAAAACCGAAGTTTTAAGTGATCCTGCAATCATTGATTTTTTGAATAAGAATTTTGTATGCACTTATAAAAATATTGAAAAAGAAGAAGGAATTGCTTTAAAGAATAAATTCAATACAAAATCACTTCCTACTTTTTTATTTCTTGACAGCAATGAAACGTTAATTTATGCTCTGAAAGGAGAAATGAAAAAAGCGGAGTTTCAAAATGAATTGCGTTATGCTTTAAATCCGAAAATGCAATTGCCCTATTTAGAAAAGGAGTTTCTTGCCGATCCAAGCAATTCAGATAAGTTCTTCACGTATTTAAATACTCTAAAAAAAGGAAAAGATAGAACTGAGTTATCAATACCAACCCACGTGTATTTGAATACTCAATCGGATAATCAATTGGTTAGCGAATTAAACTGGAGAGTTATAGCCAACGGTGTCACGGATATTAAATCTAGAGAATTTCAGTTTGTTTTAAACCATCAGAAAGAATTTGCTGCTGTAGCGTCTCAAAATCGTGTTGACCGTAAAATTGAAAGTATCGTAAACGAATTGCTTCGTCCTTTGGTTGATAATTTAGATACGGTAAACTATTACAAACAAAGAGAAATTGCCAAATCTATCCGATTGCAGAAAACAGATTCTTTGGTTTTTAAATACGATTTGACATTAGCGGAAAGAACTGAAAAATGGAATTTCTATAAAAAAGTTACTCTTGAAGACACTCAGAAATTAGTTTGGAACGATGCGAGTTTTTTAAAGGATATTGGAAATACTTACTTTAAGCATATTAAAGATACTGAAAGTTTAAAAAAAGCTATTTCTTGGGTAGATCGCTCTTTAGAATTAAATGATTCCTACGACGGCAATTTACTTGAAGCTAAACTTTACAATAAAATAAAGAATAAGAAAAAAGCTTTGGAATACGCCAAAAATGCCAAAGCCATTGCTAAGGAAATGGATTGGAACTCTAAAGAAGTAGACGTTCTATTGGCTGAACTGAATACCAAATAAATCGAAATAATTACCAATGAGCATTATTTTAAGACCTGCAACCACAAACGATTTGCAAAAGATACTGGAAATTGTAAATCACTCTATTTTACATACTACAGCTAATTATAGCTACGAAATTCAAACTTTGGAAGTTCAGACCAAATGGTTTGAAGACAAAAAAGCTAAAAATCTTCCTATAATTGTAGCCGATTTAGATGGCGAAGTAGTTGGTTTTGGAAGTTATGGTCAATTTAGAGAGAAAATAGGGTATCAATATACCGTAGAACATTCTGTCTATGTAGTGGACAATATTATTGGAAAAGGAATTGGTTCTAAACTTTTGACAGAATTAATTCGTTTAGCAAAAGAACAAGGTTATCATGTTATGATTGGCGCAATTGATGCTAATAATGCAGGAAGTATTGCTTTTCATGAAAAATTTGGATTTGTCGCTACGGGCACGATTCGCGAAGTTGGCTACAAATTTGACCATTGGCTGGACTTGGTTTTTATGCAGCTTATTTTAGTTTAACCGCAAAGTTCGCGAAGCATTACGCAAAGTTCGCAAAGTATTTAAAAACTCTATTCCTTTGCCTCTTTTTATCATTTTGGAACTAAAGTTTTTGGTTTATTAACCTAAAGTACGCAAAGCATTTAAAAACTCTGTCCCTTTGTATCTTTGTCCCTTTGAAACTAAAAAAAAACTCAAATTTGAAAATTTCAAATTTGAGTTTTTTTTTTAGCTTTTAATCCAATTGATTACCTCAGGTTCTGTAACTAAAATTTTTGGTTTAATTACTTTAACCAATTCCCCTTTTTCGTTGATTAGATATTTTTGAAAATTCCATTCTACTTCAGAATCTTGCAATCCATTTCTAGATTTCTCGGTTAAGAATTTATACACTTCACACATATCACTTCCTTTAACAGAAACCTTGTTCATCATCGGGAAAGTTACACCGTAATTCTGCTGGCAGAACGTTTCGATTTCTTTAGCCGTTCCAGGTTCTTGTGAAGCAAAATTATTTGCTGGAAATCCAACAATTACAAAACCTTTGTCTTTATATTCTTTGTAAACCGCCTCTAAATCTTTGTATTGCGGAGTTAAACCGCATTTTGAAGCTGTGTTAACAATCATGATCTTTTTGCCTTTTAAAGAAGCAAAGTCAAAAGTATCACCTGATAAATCTTCTACTTTAAATTGATAAATTGTTTCTTTAGCCATGGCTTTATCTTTTTTAGATAACTTGTTTGTATTAGTTTGAGCATTTAATCCTGTTGCTGACAAAAGAGCTGCTCCAAATAGCATTAATATTATTTTTTTCATCTGATAATTTTTTATAAAATTAGCTAAAATCCATTTCACAAAAACTATTTTAAGTCTATAATTTTTGCCAATCAAAAGTTAAATAAAAAATTGAAGCCTAACGTTAATCAGACGTTAGGCTTCCCCCCATACAAACAAATCAAACCATGAATTAATTATTATGTAATCTTTTATAAATTATAGTTGATGACACTCGGTTATGTCGAAAATTTCTTCAACCCCTATATGTCAAACGTCTTTTAAAAAAAATCTCTTATTGGCTTGTATGATGTAAACTTAAATCCTAAAATTATCGAGAGACATATTAAAAAAATCTTCTTTTGGAAGTCCGAGTGCATCAACTATTTAATATTTTTAAACTATTTCGTTATCAATTCTTATTACTAGTAAAGCTTGTTAAAGCATCTTTCAAAAATTCACTTTCAGAAAAACTGATTAGTGTCAAAACTGTTGTTAATCCAACTATTAATATTCTGACTATTATTTTGCTATCCATATGTCTATAATGCTATTATAACAACAGTTTTTCGATTTTCTATGAATCTATTAAGATTTTTCTGGCCTTATAAATACATTTACGTAATTAGATTGTTTTTGGTTTTAAAAAAAATCAAAAAAAATGCATTTTTTTCTTGAAGCCTTAATTTTCTTAGGTTTTCCGCTATTAAAAAAAATATAAAAGTGAGAGAAAAATAATTTAACTTTATAACAGGTTAACATATAATGCTTCAATTTCTAATGTTTAAACTTAAAATTTCTAATTTATGAGTCAAGAAGAACTGCTAGTCTTAATTTACAAAAAGGACGAAAAAGCTTTTACCCATTTGTATGATATGTATTCAAAAAGCTTATTTTCTGTCATTCATGTCCTAATCAAAAATCGAGAAGAAGCAGAAGATGTTCTGCAAGATGTTTTTGTCAAAATCTGGAAAAACATCGATTCTTATAACGAAAGTAAAGGTCGTTTTTACACCTGGATCATTAATATTGCCAGAAACACGTCGATCGATAAACTTCGTTCTAAAGACTATAATAACACGCAAAAAAACCTTTCCTCAGATAATTTCGTAAATCTGTTAGATGAGAGTAATAAATTAAGCCACAAACTCGATGCAATTGGAATTCAAGAATTCGTAAAGAAACTGAAACCAAAATGTATCGAAATAATTAACCTATTATTCTTTAAAGGATATACCCAGCAAGAAGCTTCAGAAGAATTGGCAATGCCACTTGGGACTATCAAGACACAAAACAGAAACTGTATTAACGATTTACGTAATTATTTGAAAGTATAATGGAAGCACAAGAATATATAGAATCAGGAATTTTAGAGCTATACGTTTATGGCTTACTGAGCGAAAAAGAAAATTTGGAAATAGCAGAACTAGCAAAAAAATCACCCGAAGTTGATCAAGAAATCATTTCGATAGAAAAAGCTATAATTGCCCTTTCGTCGAGCTTCTCTCCTTTCCATTCTGTGGAAAATTTTGAAAAAATTAAAGCTCGTCTAGAACTTAAACACGGAAAAGTAGTCGAACTGAAACCAACTTCAAACTGGTCTCAATATGTCGGTTGGGCCGCTGCCGTGCTGTTATTGCTAGGTTTAGGATATCAGACTTTAGAATTAACAAAAACTCAAGAAGCAATCTCGACTGTTGGAAATGAAAAAAATAAAATTCAGCGCGAATACGCTTTCTTAGATCAGCAGAATAAACAAACTGAAAAAAATCTAAGTATCGTAAGAGATATTAAAAATACCGGAGTAACTCTTGGCGGTCAGGCCGTTTCTCCAGCTTCTTTTGCAAAAGTATACTGGAATAAGCAGACTAAAACGACTTATATTGATGCTGCAGGTTTACCAGACCCTCCAAAAGGAATGGTTTATCAGGTTTGGTCTTTAAAGTTAAGTCCTGTTCTTACTCCGACAAGTATTGGTTTACTGGATGATTTTGAAGGAAATAAACAAAAAATCTTTGCTGTAAGCCAAACCGATTCGGCTGAGGCTTTTGGAATTACTTTGGAGCCTGCTGGCGGAAGTCCAACACCAACAATGGAACAGCTTTATACTTTAGGAAAAGTTTAAAACTTATTTTTTATAAAAAGCTAAAACGCATATTCAGAGCAATATGCGTTTTTTTTTATTACTTTTAAATTCACCAAAAACCAATTTATGAGTGCAAATTTACTTTTGAGAATTGCTGTGGCTATTATCCTTTTGACCCATTCCGTTTTCGGAATGTTTAATAATGGTATTCATGATTTTGGAAATCTTTTTCTAAATCAAATTGGTTTTGCTCCCTATGGCGTATTTTTAGCTTGGAGCATCAAATTATCTCATGTTGTAGCGGCGGTACTTTTGTTAGCAAACAAATATGTTAAACTTGCTGGTTTTGTAACCATTTTTGTTCTTATAATGGGAATCATTCTAGTGCATTTTAAAGAAGGCTGGTTTGTTGTAGGCGGAGGAAGAAACGGTGTTGAATATAATTTTCTCCTCATAATAGTTTTATTGGCAATAATGTATCCTAGTGGAATCATAAGAAAGCAAAAAAGTAATTCATAAACCAAATACAGAACTGAAATGGAAATAATGTGTAAAAATTGCTATCAGATCTTTACAGGTCATTATTGCAATAATTGCGGTCAGCCTGCAGAAACACACAAGATCAATATTCATTTTTTGTGGCACGACATTCAGCACGGTTTATTGCATTTTGATAAAGGTATTTTGTATTCTCTAAAACAATTGTTTACAAGACCAGGCCATTCTATTCGCGAATTTATAGAAGGAAAAAGAGTTCGTCATTTCAAGCCTTTATCATTGGTTGTGGTTCTTGCGACGCTTTATGGAGTTTTATATCATTATTTCCACATTAATACTTTTGATTCGGTAAAGAGTCCAAACATAGATTCTGATTATTTAAACGAATTTTTCGCGACCCATTTCTCATGGGTAACAGTAGCTTCCATTCCTATTTATACTATTGGTACGTATTTCGTTTTTAGAAAACAAGGTTATAATTTTGTTGAGCTTTTTGTGCTAAATACTTTCAAAGCCTCGCAAAGAATTTCTGTACAGCTATTAACCATACCAGCGTTGATTCTTTTCAATCATACTTCACATATACAGCAGTATTCTTATACCATGTATATTATTGGTATTGTTTTAATCTTTTGGACCAACATCCAGTTCTTCAATAAAATGTCTAAAACAAAAGCATTTTTCTTATCCATATTTAGTCATCTTATCTTTTTATTTTGTTTTTTAATACTAACCGCTATTGTACTTCTTCTCTCGGGTAAATTTTCAGATTAGACATAAAAAAAGGTTCAACATTTTGCACTGCCCTCAAAAAGTTAGACGCTATTTGGGGGCATTTTTATGGAAAGAAAAGTCAAGCACAGCTATGAATTCAAACTTGAGTGT